>JAGWBN010000015.1:0-22906 GCA_021295875.1 Pseudomonadales bacterium | reverse complement strand
TCCATCACCGAGAGACCCTTGAACCGCCCGACGAAGGTCTGGACCTTGCCCTGGTCGAGTTCCGTGCCGTCGGCGGCCATCCAGTCGCCCGCCTCGTCCTTGATCAACTCGTAGCCGTCTGGGCGGGCAATCGCTTCGAGCGAACCGGTGGGTCTGAGCAGCGACTTCTCCAGCCAGTCCGACGTCTTCACCCCCGCCTCGTAGTTGGAGAATCCGATGGCGTACACGTCGCCGTTTGCGGAAACCCGGCGACGTGCCGAGGTAGAAGTCGGCGACGGTGTCCTCGCCCGCCTTCAGCACGACGTGGCGCTGGTGGTTGTCCTCGGTGACCTCGAAGCGTTCACGGCTCGACCCGGTATTGGCGACCGGCCAGCTCCCGGACAGGTCGGCGAACTTCTCGATCACGGATTCGACCTTCAGCGACGCCGCCGGCACGCCGTCCGGCAATTGCCAATCCTCGTCGACCTTCGCGACGGTGACCGTGCCCTCCGGGTTGGAGACGGTGATCGCATCGACGGCATCGGCATCGAAGGCGAGGAACGCCTCCGGTTCCTCGACGCCGCCGCTTCTGGCGGCGAGCAGCACGCCGACGGCGACAAGTTGGACGGCGAGCAGCGCGGTCAGGGTGCCCTTGTTGATCATCCCCTTCATGACGACACCTCCAATTGAGCCTGGTAGGCACGGCGGCGCGCGGTCCGGCGTTGTCGGGAGATGCCGAACACCACCGCGAGACCGGCCAGCGCCAGGGCGTAGTTGAGGTACTCCCAGATCCGCTGGCGGTCCTGCTCCATGGGATCGAGGGTTCGGTTGAAGTGGCTGCGCGCACGGATGCTGAGCAGCGACTGATCCTCCACCGCCCAGTCCACGAGGTTCGCCATCAGCTCGGTGGACCCGGTGTAGACCGTGCCGTCGGCCATGCCGACCATGCGCAGCGTGGCATCGGCGGCGAACGATGCGGAACCGATGAGAACGAGGCGCGCGGACTCCGGCGAGCGCTCGATCACGGACGTGACCGTGCCCAAGGTGTCCTCCGGTTCCTCACTCACACCGCCGTCGTCTCCTGCATCGCCTTGGTCGCCATTGTCGGCTTCTTCCTCGACGGTCGGCTCCGCTTCGGTTTCGTCCTCAGCGAACGGCGACTCGTCGAAGAACGACTCGAAGCGACCCTCCACCATCACCGCCAGCGCGTTGGCCTGCTGCTCGCCCTCCGGCGTGTAGACCACGTCTCCTTCCGCGCTCACGTCGGGCATGATGTCGGTGGAGGCGGACCGCCAGCTCGCCGGCGAACTCGTAATCAGGGTCGCCACCCGGCGCTTGGCGTTGCGCTCTTCGTCCACGTCGATGGGCGAGGACCACGCCATGGTCACCTGGGGTGCCGCCGCGGTGAATGCCACCTCCTGGTTGAGACCGTCGTCGCGTACATCCACGAAGTAGGGGTAGTCGCGCATCACCACTTCCTGGAACCGGAACGCGCCCACTTCGCGAACGCTGGGCACTGGGAAGGCGGCGCTCTTGGGATCCATGACCAGGGTCCCGTCGACGGTCAGGCCGTGGTGGGCGAGCCAGTCGCTCAAGCCCGAGTCCAACGGCGCCGCCGTCAGCGACTGCGGCGTCATGTTCGTGCGGAAGGCACTCGAGGCGATCACCACGGTGCCGCCGCGCATCAGGAACTGGTCGATGGTGTACACGGCCTCGTCGTCCAGGTTGGCCGGGTCCAGAACCATCAGCACATCGGCGCCGGCCGGTAGTTCGCCGGTCGGCAAGTCGGCGTTGGCGACACTGAAGTCCCGTTCCAGGATGTCGCGCAGGGCCGTGTATTCGTTGCTCGGCCGTTGCTGCTGCATCTGCTGCATCTGCTGCATGTACGGCGGCAAGCCCTGGGGCGCGGACAACGCCACGGTCTTCAGCAGGCCCACGGCGTAGCGCTTCAAGCCTTCCTCGATGCCCCGCCGCAGGCCATCCTGGTCCAAGGTCTCGGGGATCGGCATATGCACGAGGCTCACGCCGTCGCTCAGCGTGAGATAGAAGTAGAACGTGTTGGCGTCGAACAGGCTGGCGGTCATCGGCTGGAAGCCGTAGTCGGCCGCGATCTGGCGCGCGAGCTCGCCGTCGCCCGCGGCGGGATCGACGATCTCGCTGGTCAACTTGCCCTCCGACTCGCCGGCGAGTTCGAGCAACGCGGCCTCCAAGTCGACGCGCAACGCGCGCAGCGACCCGGGTAGGCGGTTGTCGGCCGAGATGTAGCCGACGAACTTCACCGGCTCGGTGATGCTGTCGAACACGTTGCCGCCGCCCTGGAAGCCGTACAGGACCTTCTTGATGCTACGCGTGATCGCGTACTCGGGGTTCTTGAGCTTGACCTCGAGGTCGTCCTCGGCCATCACCTTGACTTCGATCAGGTCGCCGAAGCTCAAGACCTCGTACTCGTCGCCGTACTGTACCAGCACGTCGAAGTAGGAATTGACGAGGCTCGCCTGGTAGCGGTCCGCCACCTGGAAGGCGACGGAGCGGATGCCGTACTTGGTGTTGGCCTCGTCCTCCAGTTCCGGGTTCTCCGCCGGATCGACGAGTTCCACCCGCACGCTGCCGCGGCCCGCCAGCCCGTACTCGGTGAGGAGGTCCTTGAGGCGGGGCCCGAGGGGCGCGAGCAGCGGGTGCGTCTTGGCGCTGAAGTAGCCGCGGATCAGGAGCGGCTCGCGCAACTCCCGCAGATAGCTCTCGGTCGCCTCGGAGATGGAGTACTGGTCGCCCTCGGTGGCGTCCCAGCGCAGGAACCCGACCGCCGACAGCCACAGGTTCGCGAGCAGGAAGTTGGCCGCCACCAGGGCCAGCACGACGCGCCGCTCGGTGTGCCGCCGGCGATTGCCTTCCGGAGCCCAACCCTGGGCGTCCACGGCGTAGACGTTGAGTGCCAGGAAGACGGCGACCATCGATGCGTAGAAGTAGAGGTCGCGCAGGTCGAGCACCCCCCGGGTGATGGACTCGAACCGCGAACCCGCGCCGAGCTTGATCAGCACATCGCCGATCCGGCTGCCGAAGAGCTCGGTGACCAGCGGCGCGCCCACCAGGTAGAAGACCCCGCAACCGAACGCCGCGACGATCAGCGCGACGATCTGGTTCTCGGTCTTCGCGCTGACGAACAGGCCGATGCTGATGTAGGCGGCCCCGAGCAGCGCGGCGGCGAGATAGCCGGCGAACACCGGTCCCCAGTCGAGGTCGCCGAGCAGGGACACCGTGACCGGCAGGGGAGCCGTCAGCGCCAGCGCCACCATCAGCAGGCTCCAGCAGGCGAGGAACTTGCCGACGACGAACTCCGTGCTGGTGGCCGGGACGTTCCCGTGCGCCGTTCATCGCTCCACATGCGCATCGTGATCGCCGCCGCGAGGAAGATCAGCAGCACGGGCAGCCACTCGAACATCGGCCGCACGTCGGCGATGTTGCGGGCGAAGAACGCTTCCCCCCAGAAGAATACGAACAGCGTCACCGCGAGATACGCCGCCAGGAAGAGGTAGGCGATGGGCGACGAGAAGAAGTGCGCCAGCTCCTTGCCGGCGATCCGCGTGGCCATGTCAACTCGCATCGTCGACTTCCTGCTGCCCGCCCTCGCTGACTTCCCGGAACACCGTTTCCAGATCGCGTTGCTCCGCCGTCAGGCCATGCACAGCGACGCCGCCAGCGACCAGGCGCCGCGCCAGTTCCGCGCGCCGGTCGTCGTCCGCGACGCCATCGAACGCGTAGCCGCCATCGTGTCGGGTCACCTTGGCGAGACCGGCAACCGCGGTCTGCACGTCGGCCTGGTCGGCGTCGGTTCGAAGCACGACGCGTTCGCTGCGCTGCAGGTCGGCCAAGCGTTCGTCCAAGGCGAGCTTGCCGGCGCGCAGGATCATCACCCGGTCACACACCGCGTCCACCTCCTGCATGATGTGGGTGGACAGGATCACCGTCGCGTTGTCCGCCAGGCGGCGGATGAGATCGCGCATCTGCTGGGTCTGGGACGGGTCGAGGCCATTCGTGGGTTCGTCGAGGATCAACAGCTGCGGCCGATGGACGATGGCCTGCGCCACGCCGACGCGCTGCTGGTAGCCCCGCGACAGGGTGCCGATGGCATCGAAGGCGCGGCCGGCCAGATCCGTCGCCGCCAGCACGTCGCGCAGCGCCGCAGCCCGATCCTCGACGTGGCGCAGACCCGCGACGTAGTCGAGGTAGCCCACCACCGTCATCTCCGGGTATACCGGGCAGTTCTCCGGCAGATAGCCGAGCTGCCGCTGGACCGCCTCGGGATCCTCGGCCACATCGACACCATCCACGCTCACGCGGCCGGCGCTGGGTTCGAGGTAGCCGGTCACCATCTTCATGATCGTCGTCTTGCCGGCGCCGTTGTGTCCCAGCAGGCCCACGATTTCGCCATCGCCGATGGAGAAGCCGACGGAATCCACCGCCAGCGTCTCCCCGTATCGGCGTGTCAACTCCTCGGCGTTGATCACCGAATGCCCTCCTTCATCGTTTCGTTTGACCGCTCCGCTCGAGTCTGCCCTCAGGTTCCCCGCGCGAGGCGGCGGTAAGATACAAAGACGATTGCCGACTTTCTACCCCCACCCCGTCGCCGACCTTGGACCGCGGAAGCGACCGTAAATTCCCTTCGGACCCGCATCCCCGAAAATCCCACCGCACGCACACCACCGTAGGGGTGAAGCCTCGGTAGACTTGGACGTGGCGTCACGATCAACCGTAGGGAAGGAACTTGCGCGAAGTAGCGGGTAAGACGGCATTCATCACCGGCGGGGCGAGCGGCATCGGACTCGCCATGGCGCGTTCGTTCTCGGCCGCCGGCATGAAGGTGGTCATCGCCGACATCGAGCGGGCCGCGCTCGACGCAGTGCGCTCGGAGTTCGAGGCCAGCAACGCCCCGTTACTCGCCGTGCACGTCGACGTCACCGACCGGGCGGACATGAAGGCGGCTGCCGACGCCGCCGAAGCGCGTTTCGGCAACGTCCACGTGGTGTGCAACAACGCCGGCGTCGTCGCCGCTGGACGCATCGACGACATGACCTACGACGACTGGGACTGGGTGACGAGCGTCAACGTGGGCGGCGTGGTCAACGGCGTGCAGACCTTCGTCGGCCGTCTCAAGGCCCACGGCGAGGGCGGCCACATCGTGAACACCGCCTCCATGGCCGGGCACATCGTGGTTCCCGGTCTCGGCGTCTACACCACCACCAAGTTCGCCGTCGTCGGCCTCTCCGAGTCCATGCTTCCCGATCTGCTTGCCCACAACATAGGGGTGTCGGTGCTCTGCCCCGGCGTCGTCGACACCAGAATCTTCGATTCCGGTCGCAATCGGCCCGAGAGATTCCAAGGCGGCGCGGGGGCGCGGGACGAAACCGTGTCCGGAGAAGAGGCCGAGGCCGTCATGGCGCGGGTCCGGGACAGCGCCATCGATCCGGCGCCCGTGGGCGACATGGTCCTCCACGCCATCCCGCATCCCGACATCGAGCTGATGACGGATCTGCGCAAGCGAGAGATGTCGGACGCGTTCGCGCGGTGGCGAATCTACCGCGAGGAACGCGGAATCTGAGTTGCTTCGGCCGCGCCGGATCCGCGGCTTGCCACCGTGGCCGCCGAATCGAAGGCCTGTACCGCAATGCCCGACGGCCCGTTCGCGCGCAGTCGTTGATCGGCGAACTCTCGAAGTCGACGTAGCGGGCGGCGGGCTGAGCCCGGTCGGCCAAGCGGGTGGTCCCGCGTTGAACTACAATCGGCCGCAAGCGGCAAACGGTGGTGTGGCCATCCAACGACGGTGACTGCCAGGGGGAGTTTTCGGCCATGACTGCGAACGTAGCAAGTCGATCGTCGGGCTTGGCGCTTGGCGTTGCGCTGGGGTTCTTGGCGATGGCCGCATCCCCAGTCGCCGGGACGACGGAAACCACGGTCACGGCGGTTGGCCTCGACGCCTACGAAGGCGAGGTCATCGAGTTCGGCTACGCGGACCCTCGGCAGGCCGGCGGTTTCGAAGTGCTGGATCTGGCCTTGATTCAGAACGGCGAGGCCACGTTGCGGGCCACACTGGCGGCCCCCCTCGATGCCGAATTCGTGGTCGTGACCGACAAGGGTCCCCGGGCCTCCGGGATCGTCGAGCCGGGCGTCAGCCACGAACTGAACGCCGACGGCTCCGCCATGACCTTCTCGGGCGGCAACTACCAAGCGTTGATCGGCAGGGTGGATGCGAACGACGCCGTGGAAGAACGGTTACGCGATGTCTACCGCGATCACGACGACCCCTTGGCCCGGGTGTTGGCACTTCGTCGTGCCTGGAAGGACCGGTCCGGCGCTTGGCGGGAAACCGAGGATTCCGAGCAGATGGCCGTGCTGGCCGAACTCGACCAGGCGCTTGGCGACAACCTCAGCATCGACCTCATCAACGCGCTCATCGACAGCCGCGACGAGGCGAGCGCCAAGGCCATCAGGGATTTCACCGCGTTCAACCTGGCCGGCGAAGAGGTGCGCCTGCGCGACGTGCTCCGCGAGAACAGGTACACCCTCGTCGAGTTCTGGGCGTCGTGGTGTGGCCCGTGCATCGCCGAGATTCCGTACCTCCAGGAGGCGTACGAGCGCTTCCGCAAAAGTGGTTTCGAGATCCTCGCGGTCAATCTGGACGACGATCCCGAGAATTGGCGGGTAGCCTCGGAGGAGGACTACGACATCAACTGGCTGAACGTCTCCGACAACCAGGCCTTCGGCAGTCCCGTCGCCAAGCTCTACCGGGTCGTCGCGATCCCCGCCAACTTCCTCGTGTCCACCGAAGGCAAGACGGTGGCAAGGCGTCTGCGCGGGACGAACCTATCCGAAACCTTGGCGGGGCTACTCGACCACTAGGCGAACCCCTCCGCAGAGAGCTCCTCGTGGCTCGAACCCGCTGCATCAAGGCACTCTGCGCCCTCTCGGCGGCGGTCATCTGCGCCTGGCCACCGGCGGCGGGCGCGGCATCGCCGCTGGCGGAGGTCATCAAGTCGAGTGCCGTGTCCGATCGACTGGATGTCGACGCCATCCGCGCCATGTACGACGACGCCATTGTTGCCGACGGCGGGATCGATCGGGTTCTCAAAAGGCTCCGCGTCTTCGCCGACGGTCGAAACCGTTCGCCGCGCCAGCGGGCGAACATGCATCTCGCGAGTGCGCATGTTCATTGGCGCCACGGCAATCGGGAGGACGCCCTGGAGGCCATCGAAACGGCCCTCGATATCCACGAGACACCGGACGGCCTACTCCTCAAGGGGCGTCTCCTCGACGTCGCGGGCGATGTCGAGGCGGCGGTGCCCTTCTACGAACGTGCGCTCGCCGCAACGCAGCGGAAGGACGAGGCGGAGTTCATCCGGCTTCGCCTCACCATGGCCCAGGCCCGGGCAGACAATGCGGAAGCCCTCGTCGAACTTGCCGCAGGGCGCGATCAATCGTTCAGCAATCGCGCCGCGATTGCCCTGGCGATCCTCGGACATCCCGACCTGGCCAACGGCCTCTACCGCGTCGTGAACGGTGCGGTCCATACGGCGTACCCTGAGCACGTCAGGCTCGCGCAATGGGCGCTTGCGTCGGACGCCCATACGGTGGCGCAGGAGCATGCCTGGCTCGCCTTCGAAGCGGCGGGACCGCAGCCCGACGCCCGCTACGCGCTGGCGTTGCTCGTGGAGTCGCATCGGCAAGAGGACAGCCTCGCCGATCTTCTCGACGATATCGACACCCGCCCGGAACTTGCCGCCGGCGACGACGACCGGTTGCCGCCGCCAAACGCCTTGCACGCCTCCCGTCCAGCCGCAGCGACCGCCCCAGGATCCTCCGCCGTCAACGGCGCGGGCGCAGCGTTTCTCCAGCGCAGACTTCCAGGGCCGGAGAGTCGCGCGATGCTGAACGAACTGCGGATTGATCTCTTGATCGAGACGCGGCGCTACGACGATGCCGTCACCTTCTATGAGACAGGCACGGGCAAAGGCCCGGGAGTCGATCTTGAGGCCCGGCGACGGTTGATCGGTCTCTACGACGCTGCCGGCAGGACCGACGACATGGTCCGCGAATACCGCCGCCTGATGACGGCGGAACCGGACGTCGTGAATTGGTATGCCGGGTTGGCATCGCACTACGTGGGCCTTTCCCGCCACGAGGATGCGCTCGCAGTCTGGCGGGACTTCGAAGCCGCGAACGCCGATCACCCCCAGGCAGTGGTGGCGGCGGGCGAGCAGATGATGGGCATGGGTTTCCTCGAAGAGGCCGTGGCGATGGTCGAGCGGCGGATGGCGGCATCCGGTGAACACGTCGACGGCCTGCTGTTCGTGTTCGACGCGCGTTTCGAACGCGGTCGGGACGACGATGCGCTGGCGATTCTCGACCGCATGAAGGCGCATCTGCCGCCGGACGATCCGGCGGTGCGGGACCTGGCGGACGCCTACGAGCGAATGAACCGGCCGGTATCCGCACTCGAGATTCTCGAAGCGCTCGACAAGGAGCAGGACGGCCTCGGCTACAACGAGCGCATGCGCCTGGCGTGGCTCTACAGCCTTGCCGACCGGAAAGAAGACGCTCTCGACGCCTGGCGGGCGCTTTGGGTCAGCGTCGACAGTCCGGCCCGGCGCAGTGTCGCGGAGGACCAGCTTCTGCTCTTGTCGGCGGAGTCGAACACCCTGGCCGACATCGTGGTGGAACTCGAAGACAAGGTCTACGCCGGCCAGGCGAACCGCAACGAGATGGATCTCCTGGTACGGGTCTACACGGATGTGGGGGACACGCTGTCGGCGACCGAGGTGATCGACGAGTACGCAAGGTCCGGCCAGGTCGAGGCCGTCGAACGGCTGAGGCAGCTCGCCGATGTCTACCGGCTGCAGAACGACTACCCGGGCTACGACCGGGTGCTCCGGCAATTGGTCCATCGGGACGCGGCCAACGAACTCGAGCATGTGCAGAACCTCGTGCTGAACCTGCTTGCCCACGATCTGGCGGAAGAGAGCGACGAACGATACGGCGAGATCCAACGCTGGCTCGAACGGTTGCGTGCACTCGACGCCGCCGGCGTTGGCGGTGAATTCGAAGCCGGCATCCTTGGCCTCGGCGGGTTCGACGACGAGGCCATCGAGGCATACCGACGGGCGCTGGTCGCCGATCCCGCGAACAGCGACAACCTCCTGTTGATGGCGGATCGAATGAAGAGCGCCGATCGCCGGGACGAAGCGGTGACGATGCTGCAATACGCGGCGGAGCACGCCTTCGACGACAACGCCTTCGTCGTCGCCGTGGACGGCATCATCAACATGATTGGCGCCCGCGCGTTCGGTGATCGGCTAACGCCGGAACTGCGGGGAACCTTCGAGTGGACGCAGCGAGCGATCCTGGAACGGATCACCGGCCACGACGACAAGCTCTACCTCTACCAGTTGCTCGCGGACATCGCCCAGGAAACGGAGGACACCGAAGGGATCTTTCTCGCCTTGGAGAACTCGCTGCCCCAGGCCGGTATCCGACGTCCCGCGATCCTTCGGGAACTGGTCACGTTGGCGACGCCGAGCGCGGGTTTCGCCGGATTCGATACGGGTCGGGGCGACCCGGAGCGTCGACTCATCCACGGACGCCGCTTGATCGGTCTCCGCCAGGCGCTGCCCCCCGATGTCTACATCAATCTAGCGAAGGCGCTGTTGGAGAAGGACGATGTCGCGGGTGCCGAGAAAGCCCTCGACCGGATCGAAGACATCACCGGCATGGTCAACATCGACAAGACCAAGGCCGACCTGCTGTACGACGCCGGGTACCCCGAGCGTGCGCTGGGACACTACGCGCGGGCACTGTCGGTGAACCGGGACAACCTGAACCTACTGGCGAGGAACGCCATGCTGCACGAGGTGCGTGGGCATCTCGACGTGGCCAACGAGATGTACCTGCATGCTCTCGGAAAGCTGCTGCGGGGCGAGGCGCTGACGCGGCCGGGCAGGCGCGCCACGAACCCCGGTTCGACCATGATCGGTTTCCAGGGCCGAGCGGATCTCGGTACGAGTCGCGACTACCGGACCTACTTCGAGTTTCTGGTGCAGGGATTGCTCGGCACCTGGCCGCAAACGACCGAGACGGCCAAGGAACGGATCGGCGCCGTCGAGGCGATGTTCGAGAACGCGCTCCAGGAGGTTCTCGACATCGAGAACTTCGACGACAGGGCCCGCGAGGACTATCCCCGCCTTGATCGGACAGCGGATTACGCGCGACGGGTGGCGAAGACGGTAGGCGAGAGGAGTCTCGCCGCCCACATCGAGACGGCCGTCGCGACCGCCTTTCCCGAGGACGCCGAGGAACCGTTGCCGCCGACGGCGGCGGAGCACTCCCTGTTGCGGCGCCAACTCGAACGGGCCAAGCGCAACGGCAACTTCCGCAAGGCGGTGCAATTGGCGCGTTTCCTCGGGGACGACGAGATCCTCGTCGAGGTGCTTCGCGACCGGATCGCCGAGGGCAAGTACGCGGATGGCTTGGTCACCGCCTGGTTTTCGCTCGACGAGTCGGCCTTCCGCCGTCTCGCAACGCCGGTTGCATCGACTTTGAAGGACGACGCGAGCGCGTTCTTGGCGTTTCTCGGCGGCGCGCCGCATCTCCTTCCCGCCATGGAGGAGACACTCGGAAAGGAGTTCATCGCCGTCGCGGACCTGATCGAGTTGATCGACCAAGGCGACGAGTCGCACAACCACGTCTCCCTCAGTGGCCACCGGGTACTACCGGGTGTCTGGCGGTATGTGCAGGCGAAGGGCACGCTCGATGAGCAGATAATGTTCCTGGCCAGTGTCGCCGGTCGCGACAAGGAAGATCGAATCCGGCCACCCGACGTGGCGCTCCTCGTCGGGGACTTGATCTCGGTCGAGCTTTCGGGCGAGCAACGGATTGCCCTGACGGACGCGGCAACCGTCTACCTGGCGAGACAGGACCTCTCGTCCCCGTTCGCCCTTGCCACCTACATGCAGTTCCTGCTGCTCGACATCCATCCCGGCAACGTCGAGGCGGTCTACGCCATGGCCGAGCACCTGGTGGGTCGCTCGTCGACGGAGGTCGATCTCGTGGCGGTGATGACGGACATCCACGAGGGGACCCCAAAACGTCGCTTCGAGGGGCTTCTCGAACTCTCGAAGGCCAACCTGTGGCGATCGGGTATGGCCTACAACAGGGCCATCCGGCACCGGTTCGACGACGAGCGGGAGCGCATCCTCGCGGCGGTCGAACGGGGCGAGATGGTCCCGTCGGAGAAGGTTGCCTTGGTGTACGAGTTGACCTTCCCGGGCTTCGGCCCGACCCCGAGGGGGCAGCTCGAGCGGCAAGCGTCCCTCGCTCCCCGGGTCGCGGCCCTCGACCCCAACGGGGCCAATCAACACCTCCTTCGCGGCATCCACGCACTGCTCGATTTGGGGGAATGGTCCGCGGCAGAACGAGCCCTCCACGACCTCTACCGGGAGAACCCCGAGGACGAATTTGTGCGCGCTGCGCTCTATTTCCGACTCGTGGCGGAGGGCAAGTTCGCAAAAGCGCTTGCGGTGGCCACGGATGGCGGCGCGGACTTGCGCGATCAAACCGTCGTCGACGCATTGCTGGACGGGACATCGCGAAGTCGCGGCACCAGTCTCGGGCTGTTTCAGCGGTTCTATTGGGGGCCCACGCCGAGGAGTTCTTACGGCCCCTATACACCCGTCGTGCAACGGAGTATGGATCGGCTAAAGGAGGCCGCAGGTGCGCAGGCGGGCTTGGCGACGTCGTCGACCGAGTCTCGAAATGCGGATACCGCCTCGTCCCGGACCCCCGAGAGCACGGCCGAGTCGCTACGGGCGGTTTGGCGCGGGATGACGGCCCCCGGCGGCGACGGGGACCGTCGCTACTACCCGGCGAGTCCCGGCAGTCTGCTTTCGCTGCCGCTCGCGGAGCGAACGCCGAACGCGTGGAACTCCGGGCCTTCCGCAGGACTTGGCGCCATCTCCGGCCTCTTGGCCTCGAGTCGAGGCAAGGGTGACGAACGCCTGCTGTTCGATGTGTTGGTTCAGATGCCGGACGTCGTGCACGAACTCGAGAGATACGTCCCGTCGCTACCCGAACACGAGAGACGCAACCAGACCCGCTGCTACGAACTTCTTGCCGATGCCCTGGACGCCGCGGGTTTGGCCGCGCGTCGACGCGCCGACTTGTCGTCCCGGCTGCGGCGCGGCGCCATCAGCGACCACGGCTTCAGGCTCTGGATGACACTCCGGAACCGTGAGGAGGAGGACCTGTCCGTGGCCGAGCGGGAAATCTTCGCAACGCGTGCGTCACAGATCGAGGATCCCACGCGCTCGGAACTTCTGTTGATCGCCCGCCTGTTCGCCAAGGCAGGTGCCTATGCCGACGCGGCGGAGCACTATGCCCTGGTCGTAGCCAACGTTGCCCGGCCCGCCGGACAAGGAAGCGTGACCACGAGGGTGATGATGCAAGGTGTTGCCATGCAGGTGATTTCGTCGAGCATGCGGGTCATCCCGTCTGCAACAGTCACGTACTCGAGGCCGGACCTTGCCGAGATATTGGCGGAGTCCGCCGAGCGGCTGCCTCCCGAGATCGCGGAGGATTTCGCGAGAAGGGTGTTGTCGGTCGCGAGGCCATCGGAGGACGACGACGCGTTGGCCGCCATCTTCGACGCGTTCGTGTTGAAGACCATGGCCACCGTCGTACCCGCCCCGGCCGCGCTCGTGGAGTCTGCGGCGATCTCGCCCTCCGCCACGGTGATCGAGGCACCGCTCGAGACGTGGCAGGTGCCGAAGGTGCTGGAACTCATACGCCTCCATGCGATGGCCGGGAATTCCGTCGAAGCCCTGGGGCTGATACGACGGTTCGCCGTTCCCGGCGGAGTGAACACGGTGCGGGAGGCCGGCTTGTTCGACGAGGAGCAATCCCGGCGAGCCGGAACCGCTAGCGCGTTGGCCCGCGCCTTCGGCCTGAAGCTAGTCCACGGCTACGGCCCGGCATCACCGGCATCGTGGCTCGTCCACGGTCGCGCGCGAATCTTCCCCGCCGAGAGCGACGACGCATGGCCGGGTGCCGCCGACTGGATGCAGACGGCTTTTCGCGCCATGCAGGATTGGCTCGACGACGAGGACGTCGATGCGGCGAACGTGCGCGAGCTGCTGTTCGTCATGGCCTGGCAATTGGGCGAGGCCGACCAAGGCGACACCGCACGTCATGTTCTCGGGGTGCTGGCCGAGGAGCTCGCGGCCGAGACCGATCCCGACCCGCTGGAGCTGAAGAATCTCGCGTTGATGTCGCTGAGGCTGGGGAGTGCGCTACCGGCCGACTTGGCGGTTGCCGCGGTTTCCTCGGGCACGTTGAGCGTTCGTCAAGAAGTGGGCCTAGTGCGCGAGCTCGCCGGAAGCGATGCGACGGCCGCATTGCGGACGGGGCGTGCCGCCGATCATGGCGACAAGCTGGAACTCCTGCGCGAACTCCATCCTCTGGCCTTGGCGGCGAACGACATGGCCTATGCCGCGGATCTCGAAACCAGGCTCGAAGCCGCTGAAGCCGCCTACCGGGAGTTGGGAAGCCCGGACCTGCCCGGGGAGGACGGGTGGGCAAGCATCCAATCGCGTTGGTGATCGCCGAGGTCGGCGATGTGGGCGGCTCGGCCCTCGTCCACGGCGGCGCTGTTCAATTCGAGTCCCGACGACGCTCGTCGACGTAGCCGATCCACGCATTGGCGTCGTGGCTGACGGTGTCGTTGCCGTGGCGCTTGGCGCTCTCGAAGGCGTCGATGGCCATTTCGAAACGCCCGAGCTCCGCTAGCGCGACACCCTGCAGTAGCCACACTTGCCCCGGATGCTTGAGGCCGCCTTTCTCCAAGGCCAACCCGCATGCCTCGACGACTTCCTGCCACTCGCCGGTCTCGTTTAGCAGCAAGGCCTTTCGATAGTAGACCTCTCCGTCGCGGGCGAGTCGACCAAGCCTGTCGATGGTATCGACGGCCCGGTCGTTTTCCCGGGCCATCGTCCACGCGTCGAGCAGAAGCTCAAGATGCTCGGAGGTTCGTTCGACGTAGCCGCGCTCCATCGCCTCGCTCAGAACCACGGCTGCGCGGGCGGGGTTCTCGAGGAACAGATTGAGCCGGACCAGATTCAGGATGTCGGCCTGCGCCACGAGCAGGCCTCGGTGCCACGGAATCGAAAGCGCCGCGAGGGCGGGCTCGTCCTGGCCGGTTTCCGTGTAGAGGCCGGATAGCGCGACGTAGTTGCCGACGGCGGCGGGCCAGATTCCGATGTTGTCCTTCAGCAACGCGATGGCATCGGCCAACTGGCCCAGTCCAACGTGGATGGCCAACTGCAGATTGCGCCAGTTCTCGACGGGTTCCTTCGCAATCCGGTTGGCGCGGACGACATACGGCAACGCTTCGGACATCATGTCCCGCTGGGCGAAATTGGCGCCCATGAGAACATACGCCTCGGCGATGGGATCCGATTCGTAGCGAAACCAACGCAGTAGCATGGCGCCGGACTCGTCGTATCGCTCTCGGCCGGCGTAGTACCCCGCCACCGAATAGACGGTGGCCTGCTGCTGGTGATTCGGCAACGCGTCCTGTTCCAGGCACTTCTCGAACGCCTCGAACGCCTCGTCTTCGCGCCCAAGCTGCGAGTAGATGAATCCGTAGGTCTGGTAGAGCTGGGCGGCCTCGTACTTTCCGACACGATCCGGGCGGATTCGATCCACCAGGGCGAGGGCTTCCTCGGGACTGTCTTCGTCAAGCAGTTTGTGGGCACGGGAAAGCCGTTTGTAGAAGCTCTCGCTCATGGTCGAAGACGGCGTCTGGCGCACGTCGGCAACCCGATCCGGCTGCAGGGGATGCCATGGCGGCAGGTCGCCGAAGTCGTCCTGCGCCGCCGCCAACGGTGCAAGCATCGCGGTGTTGAGCGAAACGATCGCAATCAAACCGGCCCGGTGGCGTCGGCAGCGACGTTGGCTCCTCATTCGTCCAACTCGAAGACGATGCTGGTCTTGGCCCACCGTTCCACGGGCGTGCCATCGACAACGCGGGGTTTGAATACCCAGCGCCGCACGGCCCGCAACGCGCTGCGCACGAATACCCGTCCCGGCGCGGCTTCGGTCACCTTGACGTCCACCACGCGCCCGTCCGTGCCGATCAGGACTTCGAACTTGACGTAGCCTTCGGTGCCATCCGCCAAGGCCTCGCGGGGATACAGGGGATTGATGCGGACGATCGGCTCGAGTTCGCCTTCCGGCGCGGCGTCTCCCGGTTCCCAGGTGCCGAGGAACGGGCCTCCGCCGGCGGCCCCGGAAACGTCGATCTTTGGCAGATCGATTCGCATCGGGTCTCTCTGGGGCCTTGCTGCGTTGGCCACCCGTAGCTTGGGCGGTGGCGGAGGCTCCTTCCGCGGTGGCGGCTTCTTCGGCCGGACGCGCTGCTTCGTCTGTACGATTTCCTCTTCCCGGACGCGAATCAGGTCCACGATCTGGCCTGCGGGGGCGGCCCGGAGTTCGCCCCCGCCTCCGGTGATCAGGGCGTTCATGACGAGGAACAGCACGAGCGCCACGAACACACCGCCAACGGTCGACGCGAGCGTTCGCCGATGCGTTGATCTCACCGCTATTCCGTGCCTTCTGCGGCGACCGCGATCGTCGTGACCCCGGCAGCGCGCACATTGTCCATGAGATCCAGGACCATTCCGGTCGATGCCGCCTGATCCGCCACGATGACCACGCTGCTCTCGGGGTTGGCCACCTTGGCCGCCTCGACGAGTTGCCGTACGCCGTGAAGTTCCACGCGCTTGTTGTGCATCCAGACCTGATCCGTGCGCGACACGGCGATCAGGATGTTGCCCCGGTCCTTGGTTGCAGCGGTTTGCGCCAACGGGCGGATCGGGTCGATGCCAGGTTGCTGGACGAAAGAAGCCGTGACGACGAAAAAGACCAGCATGATGAACACGATGTCCAGCATGGGGGTGATGTTGATCTCCCACTCTTCGTCAGGCTTGCGCCTGCGGATCTGCCGCACGGCCTACCTCGCTAGCCCGCCTTGCCCATTACGCGTCCTTGCCGAATTGCCGAAGGCGTCCACCTCCACCACGGCGACCGTGTACGAGGGCCGGCTCATGCACGCGCGATGACGTGCACGCCGACGGGTGCCTGGGAACGACTACATCTCCCAGTTCAGGTCCACGAAGAACACTCGCCCGCGTGCGTCCCAGCGTGTCGGATCATACGGCAGCCCGCCGCCGAACACGTTGGCGGGTGCCGCGCGGTCGAAGATGTTGCGGCCGCCTGTGCGCACCCGCAGGCCGTTGTCCATTCGATAGGTCGCCGTAGCATCCACCGTGGTCAGGGAGGAGACGTCGATACTCAACCACTCGTAGGGGATGTCGGCGCAGCGGCTGCCGGGAATCTCCTGTAGGGCGCCGCTGCAGTAGCGCGCCAGATCGTTGACGTAGCCAGGCGTGTAGTACACGAACATGCTGGCGGCGAACCGGTCCCACAGCCAGCTCAGCGAGCCTTCCAGTTGGTACTCGTCGGGTCCGTACATCGTTCCCGCGAACTCGAGTCTGCTCTCCTCGGTGGGACCGACTTGTATGCGGTCCGCCAGAACTCCCGTGTAGGCAATGCGTGGCGTGAAGCTGCCAAACTCCGTGCTGAAGCTGTACTCCAAGCTCGCGTCGATCAGTTCGCTGTACTTCTCGTTGAGGTTGATGGGAAGGAACAGCATCGATTCGATGTCGCCCGCAGCGTTGCGCGTGACCACCTGCGGATGGTTCATTATCAGCTCGGGACGTAGCTGCGCCATTAACGCCACGGCTATTTCGCCTTCGATGCGGTTGGCGAAGTCGGTCTCGGACCAGTCGACGGTCCAGCGCAGTCCCGGAATCGCCTGCGGAAACCAGTCGAACCCCACGGAAACAGTGTCGGAATACTCGTTCTTCAGTTCCGTGTTGTACACCTGCTGCACGACGGCCCCGAAGGGAAGCTCGAATTCGGTGGGGCCGTCGGGGTGGTAGGGATCCGCGCCTGAGAAGCTTTGGCTGAAACGGGTATCCGGCGAACAGAACGAATCCGGCGGCGGATCGATGCAGGTGGCGTACTGATCGCTCCAGACCGGCGGGCGGAAGGAACGCGACCACCGGGCGCGGAGCGTGAAGTCCGCGGTGGGCTGGTAGCGCAGGCCGATGCTCGGGCTGGTTCGGCTCTGCTTTGTGGTCGTGTAGTTCAAGTCGTGCACGACGTCGTCGTAGTGAAAGACGAACCGGGACTGCTCGTAGATCAGCCAACCGTCTTCGGGATGCCAATAGGGTACCGGCAGGGGATCCAGGAACTCGAAACTCAAGTACGCCCCCCGGGTACCCACGTATGCGGAAGCCGTCGCCTCGTTCTCGTCGCGCCGCGCCTGCAGGCTGAGAATCAACGAATGCACGCCCGGGCGGGCGTTCTCCGTACCCACGAGCGGCAGGGCGACCTCGGCGTAGTAGGCGGAAATCTCGCGGGACGGCTTGTCTACCCCTATGTTGGCGCCCGTGTCTTCCATGTTCTGGGACAATCGACCCGACGAGCTGGTCGTGAAGGTCCGCTCCTTGAACACGGTGTTCTCGCGGTATTCGGTGCCGACCGTATACGACGCCAGGCCACCCCAAATGTCGAATAGGCCGCCTCGGAGCGTGAGGTTGTGCTGGCGGGTCTCGCTTTCGCCGATGATGGGCCCCTCCGTAATCGTCAGGAATCCGTCGATCATCGCTCCCTGGCCTTCGCCGTTGCCGAAGACGTTGAGGGCGGTGCCCGGGTCGGAACTCGACAGTGCCGCGTAGTATGCATCGGCGCTGGGATCCCATCGCGGGCGCACGCCTCTGGCCTGAAGCCGGTAGGACACGCGTTCCGACTTCGTGCGCGTGACTTCCAGGCTGAGCTCGTGGGAACCGCCGAATGCCCAGATGACGCCGAAATTCAGGTCCCGCCGCTTGTTCACCGCCTCGGTGAAGGGCGCGGGAAGGACACCGTCCGCCGATTCCCTAACCGCCGAGTACCCGACCAGCATGGGCCGACCGAAGGGGTTGTGGGCATTGGTGGAGGGAACGGGAATCAGGCCGCGTATCTGCGGGTTGTATGCCTGGTACGACTCGCGTTCCGAATAGGCCAGGTCCGTGTACACGCGCAAGTTGTCCGTCAAGTATTGCTCGACGTTGATGGTGAACGAGTCCGTGGTCGACTCCTCGCCGTTGTGTGGCAGGAGCGCTTCGTAGGGGTACGGCGACGGCTCGCCGCGCGCGAACTGGACGAAATCCTCCACCGTCGCGCCCACGCCGCTGTGGTCCGCCGGCAGCTGATAGCGCGGTGCGTTGCGCACACACCGGAACAACGTGGGCGCCCAAGAGGGCGCTTCGAATTCGCAGACGACGCCGGGCTGGCCGGTGGTGAAACTGCGCAGGTCGAATTCGGGCCCCAGCCTCGGCCGGAAATCCCGCGTGGTCAGGCCCGTCTTGCTGTTGGTGATCGGGTCCGAGGTGTCGCGCGACACGATGGCCGTGATGTTGCCGCTGCCCCAGGCATAGCCGCCGGTTATGCTGGCCGTGGTCTGGTCCGCGTCGGTGCCGCTGAACTCCTGCCGGTAGTCGACGGAGAGGCCGGTGTAGTTCTTCTTGGTAATGAAGTTCACGACACCGCCGATGGCGTCGGAGCCGTATACCGCCGACGCGCCGTCCAATTGGATGTCCACACGCTCGATCGCCGACAAGGGGATGTTCAGGATATTGGCGAAGTCGTCTTCCTCGCCGGTGCCTGCTATTCGTCGGCCGTTCATCAGCACCAGCGTATTCGCCGATCCCAGATTCCGAAGGTTGACCGTGGAGATGCCCAGCCCCAGTTCGATGTACTCGTCTTCCTGGTCCGTACCCTGGAAGTGCAGGCTCGTATTGGTCTGGGTCGTGATCGAGGGATACGTCCAGGGCAGGGTGCGGAAGAACTCCTCCAGGGTCGAGACGCCGCGCACCGCGATGTCCTCGGCCGTGTAGCTGTAGACCCTTGCGCTGGGATCGCCGCCTTCGAGCCGGGAGCCGGTGACGACCTGCCCGGCGAGCTCCAACGGCTCTTCTTCCGCAGCCGCCGCATCCGCGACCTCCGCTTCGGCCTCGGCCGGTTCCTGCTCGTCGGGTTCGGTCTCCTGCGCCAGCCCGAAGGCCGGAATGCACAGGGAAAGAGTGATTGCCGTCAGCCGACAGCGATCGAATTTGGTCCGCATGGGTGCCCCTCCGCTAGACGAAAAGAGCGTTGCGCCCAAACTAAAGCAAGCAGGGCATCGCAACGCCCCTTGAACTCGCTTGAAGGCACTGTATCACAGTTGGTGCAGCGTGTTCGTAAGTGTCCTTTGATCAAGCCCGCCCATGGGCTTGATCAGCCGCACGTCCTTGTGGCGTTAGGGAAGCTCTTGTTCAGAGCTTCCCTAGCGCGCGGCCGCCGCGACCGAGACGTTCTCGGCGCCCGCCACCCGCGCCTGGTCGATGACTCTCACCATGAGACCGGAGTCCGCGGCCCGATCCGCGATGACCACGACGGTAGCGTCCGGCTTGCTGGCCAGACCGGACACGATATTGGCCCGAATCGCCTCGGCGTTTACGGGCCGGCCATCGATGAAGATCTGACCGTTGGCGTCGATGCGCACGGGAATGACCTCGGATCGTTCCCGCTCCTCGACCGGGGCGTTGGAAGGGCGGTCGAGATCGACGCCCAGTTCCTTGTTGAACGACGTCGTTACGATGAAGAAGATCAGCATGATGAACACGATGTCGAGCAGCGGCGTAACGCTGATCTCGGCTCCTTCACCCTTCCGCTTGCGGCGCTTGCGCTCGATCATCCGCCGTCCGGCGGCGCCGCCTCGAATTGCATTTGAAGCCCGTCTTCAAGTTCCTCCATCTTGCGTTTGGCGCGTTGCTTCAGCCAGACCGAGAGATACAGGCCCGAGAGCGCGGCCACCAGGCCGGACATCGTCGGTATGGTCGCCTGAGAGATTCCGCTGGCCATCTGACGGGCGTTGCCGGTGCCGAAAACCGTGAGGGTTTCGAAGACCTGCACCATGCCCCAGACCGTGCCCAACAGTCCCAAAAGCGGAAGAACCTGCATGAGCGTTTGAATCAGACGGAGGTTGCGCTCCGCGTTCAGGCCTACCTCCGACACGATGAGCCGTCGAGCGCTGCTTGCGGACCAGGATCCGTCGCGCGGACCGCTCGCCCAGACACGCCGGGCGGTACACATCTCCTGCGGAAGAACTCGCAAGAAGTACAGCAGCCGCTCCACGATCAGGGCCCACATGACCACGGTTACGGCGAATATCCCGTACAGAACCGGGCCGCCCAACTCGAAGAAACCCCGCAGCGAGGCCCACGCGTCAATGATGACCGTCATGTTCCCGCCATTCGACGAGCGGGCGAGTGCGCGTCACTCCGCGACGCGTTGGGGTCGCCCCTGCGACCGTCATCCATCGCCGCTCACGTCCTCGGCCCGGCGGGCGATCAGACCTGCGCTCTGCTCTTCCAGTATTTCCACCAGTCGGTGGCTCGCGCTGGAGACAACGCTGTGCAGTAGCACCAACGGGATGGCGACGACCAGGCCCAGCACCGTGGTCATCAGCGCTTGCGAAATGCCGCCGGCCATGAGCTTGGGATCGCCGGTGCCGAACAGCGTCAGTTGCTGGAACGTAATGATCATCCCCACCACCGTTCCGAGCAAACCCAGGAGCGGTGCGACGGCGGCGAAAACCTTGACGATGCCCTGGTAGCGCTCGAGGACAGGCGCCTCCCGCATGATGGCTTCGTCGAGCTTGAGCGCCAACGCCTCGGCGTTTCCCGAGCGGTGTTCTTCGTGCACGCGGAGTATCCGGCCCAACGGGTTGTTCCCGCTCGGCATCGAACTCCGAAGCTGCGCGCGAATGCGACGGCCCGCGCCGTGCAGCACGACGAGACGCCACACGGCGATGAGCAAGCCGACCACACCCATGGCGATGATCGTGTAGCCGACGTATCCGCCTTGACGAATGCGCTCGGCAAGATCCGGCGCGTGAATCAGCATCCCCAGGAGCTGTCCCCGGGTGGGGTCGAGCGCCATGCCCACGACGCCCGTTCCCGCCTCGCCGAGGTCTTCGGCCATATCGAGAAAGCGCCCCGCCGGCTGGCGGGGCAGCACCTGCAGCGCACCGGAGTCCGGATCCCGGGTGAGGAACTTGCCGTCGTGCACCAGGTTGAAGGCACCCACCCTGATCACTTCGCCACGCGTCTTCCGCCCGGACGGATCCGTGACTTCGGCGGAGAACCGAACGACCTGCCCGGACTGTGCCATCTCCTCGAGCAACATCAACTGCAGACCGCGCAAATCCTCCAAACTCGGCAGCGCTTTCGCCTGCGCCATCTCGCGGGCCACGGCGGCCCGATCCGGGAATTGCGCCGATACCAGGGAATTGAGTACTTCCCCGGCCGTATCGCCCGCCACGTCGCGCACCACACCGAACAACTCGCCGAAATTGCCGATCCGGATCTGCAGCCGCTCCTCGAGTTCCGCCAGATCCGTCTCGTTCTGCTCGTATTGCCGGTTCAAGGCCGCGGTGCGGCCGTTCTCCGCCGCCAGCTCCCGGGACACCTCGTCCAGCAGGCGTTGCCGTTCATCCCTGGCGTCCCGGAAACGTTCGATCCGCGCCCGGTTCGCGCGCGTGCCCTGCCGTGCCTCCACCCGTACGGCCTCCAGCAACTCCAGCACGGTGTCGGGTTGTTCGCCAGGCGCGGCCGGCGCCGGTTCTTCCTGCGCACCCGAGACGGCGGCCAGGAGCAGAGCCCAAGCCGCGCCGACAACGCGGTAGCGCGTCATTCACGTTCCCGCGGCGCTGCGACGGGGAGCGCCAGAATGTCGGGCGGCGCCAAGCTTCGAGCAATACGTATTCCGAGAGCGACGGAACGCCGGTAGTCGCTGTCGAGGGTGTGCCATTGCCGCGTGGTCGTGTCCCAGTATCCGGCCTGCTCGCGGTCCGGCGTCTGATACGCGAGCAGCACCCGGCCCACCCGGAGGAAGTCGACCGTGCGAGTCACGCCGCCGATGTCAAGTTCGCCGGCATAGGATTCGATATTGCGCCCGGTCGCGACTTCCTCTCGATAGGACGCCATGACCTGCCGATACTTTTCCGCGATGCTCAGGTCGGCGCGGTCGAGAAGCTCGCGCAGGCGGGTTCCGCTAGCGCGCCGCTGATCCACCCGGAAAGGCATGTCCAACGCGATGAACCGCTCGAAATCTGCCACCATGTCCATCAGCAGTGGAACGATGCCCTTTTCGAGATCGCCGAAATCGTCGATCTGCCGCGCAAGGCTCGCCTTCTCGCGATCCTGATCGTCGATCGTGTGCTGCAGATTGTCGTTGTAGCGACGAGCACGGTCGAGTTCCTGCAAGCGGACGCGATACTCGCTGACGGCTTCCTGCGCCTCGTCCGCCAGCTCGTCTATCTCGAGCTGCGCCTCGCGGTCATCCGCCGCGGCACGCTGTTGCAGTGCAAGGATCTCGTCGACGCGCTCGTCCGCCCTCGGGACGGCGGCGCATGCCAACAGGGCGAACACGACCACCAATCTGACTGCGTCGAATCGATCCACGAGCCTCGGCCTACGCTGTTCGTTGGCGTCGAAAATAGCACACGCACCCCGCGGATTCCGACCGAAGCGGGGTGCCGCCGAATTGACGCGCATCGCACACCGCCATGCAGGTTTGGCTCGACGATGCGTTGGCCGGGGAAGGACGCCGGTTCAAGCAGGCTGCGGTGACGGGTTCCTGAACTGCAGGACGAAATCGGCGCCACCGCCGGTCGCATTGCGTGCCGACACGTCGCCACCGTGTGCGGTCATGACCGCCCGGACGATGGCGAGGCCCA
>JAGWBN010000192.1 GCA_021295875.1 Pseudomonadales bacterium | reverse complement strand
GTCGTTGTCGTGACGGCCGCCGGGGTAGACGTCGCGAGTGTTGAACTTGCGCATGCGCTCAATCTTCATGGTCGCTCTCTCCCTGTGGGCGGGGCAGGTCACCCGATCGTGGGCGGTTCGAGAACACGGTCACCTCAAGTCCCGATTCCATCCCGTGCATCCGGCGCGTCGTGGCGCCAGCAGGCGACACGGTGGCGGGGGGCGATCGTTTCCAGCTCCGGGCGCCGCTCGCGGCAGCGGTCGGCGACCAGTGGGCAGCGTGCGTGAAACGGACAGCCGTTCGGGATCGGGGGGCATGCCCTCGATCGCGTGCAGCGCGGCGGAGCGCCCGCCGTCGAGGCGGGGAATCGAGCGCAGCAGCGCGCGGGTGTAGGGATGACGCGGACGGCGATAGAGATCCCGCACCGGCGCCTCCTCCATGACGCGGCCGGCGTACATGATCAGCACGCGGTCGGCGAGCCCCGCGACGGTGCCGAGATCGTGGCTGATCCAGATGATTGCCATTCCGATCTCGCGCTTGAGCCGCCGCATCAGGTCGAGGACCTGATCCTGGACCGTGACGTCGAGGGCGGTGGTCGGCTCGTCGGCGATCAACAGCTCCGGACCGCAGGAGAGCGCCATCGCAATCAGAACGCGTTGACGCATGCCGCCTGAGAGCTCGTCCGGATAGGCCCGCAGGCGGGTACCGGGCTCCGGTATGCCCACCATGTCGAGCAGCGCACGGGCCCGCTCGCGCGTCTCGTCCCGCCCGCAGATCCGGTGCGCGAGCAGCATCTCGGCGAGCTGACGCTCGACCGTCATCACCGGATCGAGCGAGGTCATCGGGTCCTGGAAGACCATGGCCAACCGGGCGCCCCGCACCCGGCGCATGGCGCGCTCGTCGATGGCCAGGAGGTCGAGCCCGCCAAAGCGGACCACGCGTGCGGAGACCCTCGCCGGCGGCTCCGGCAGCAGCCGCATGAGCGCGAGCGCCGTGACGCTCTTGCCGGATCCGCTCTCGCCGACGATCCCGAGCGTCTCCCGGCCCGTGACGGCGAAGCTCACCCCGTTGACGGCGTGGACGGAGCCCTCGCGGGAGTTGAACCCGACATGGAGATCATCGACCTCGAGCAATGGCCCGGCGCGGGCGGCCGTGCCTTCTGCGTCAGCCGGCATGGAGGTGGCAGGCCACGTGGTGGCCCGTCTCGACCTGCACCAGACCCGGCTCGACGCGCGCGCAGTCGATACCGCGGCGACGCATCCAGCGCGTGCAGAACCGGCATCCGGCGGGGGGGCTGAGCGGGCTCGGCGGATCGCCTTCGAGCACTTCGCGACGGGCCGTGCGCTCGGCCTCGCGCTCCGGGTCGGGCACCGGCGCCGCGGACAGCAACGCGCACGTGTAGGGATGCCGGGGATGCGCGACGAGGCGCTCGCGCTCCGTGACCTCCACGAGCCGGCCGAGGTACATCACCGCGATTCGGTTGCACAGGTGGCGGACCACCGCGAGATCGTGGGAGATGAACAGGAGGGTGAGTCCCAGGCGGCGCTGAAGCTCCTCCAGGAGATTGATGATCTGGGCCTGGATGGAGACGTCGAGCGAGGACACGGGCTCGTCGCACACGACGAACTCGGGCTCCGGCGCCAGGGCCCTCGCGATGTTGATGCGTTGCCGCTGGCCGCCCGAGAACTCGTGCGGATAGCGGCTCGCGAGCGCCGGGTCCAGGCCGACGAGCCGCATCACCGCGGCGTCGCGCGGCATCGAAGCGCCGGTGAATGTCGATGGGCTCGGCGATGATGTCCGCAACCTTCATGCGCGGGCTCAGCGAGGCGAAGGAGTCCTGGAAGATCATCTGCATGCGCCGGCGAAGGCCGCGCATGTCGGCGTCCGGGAGGTCGCGAAGCGAGGTGCCGTCGAAGACGACGTCGCCGCCGGTCGGGCGGACGAGACCGAGGACCGCGCGCGCGAACGTGCTCTTTCCGCAACCGCTCTCGCCGACGAGCCCGACAGTCTCGCCCCGGGCGATGTCGAGCGAAACGCCGTCGACCGCCCGCACCGCTCCCACCTGGCGCCGCACCACGGTGCCGCGCAGGAGCGGAAAGGCGACCCTGAGATCGCGGACACTGACGAACGCGGGCGGGCGTCGGGAGATGTCCGTGGCGTCACGGGCCGGTGGGGCGGCCGGCGGGGGAGCGCCCGGAACGCTCAGGGGAACTCCCGCCGGAAGAGATCGTCGAGGCCGCGCCGGACGGTGTCCAGCAACGCCTCGCCCAGTTCACGGCTCGCCGGCGTCGCCCTCGACATCACTCCGCTTCGAGGGACGAGGTCGGGGGGCTGCGGAAACACGGCATAGGGCGGCACGTGGTCCATGCGCTCGTCGAGAACGTGGGCGTGTCTCACCGACGCCGGGTCGAGGGCGAGCATGAGCGAGGTCTCGGTGGTGGCCGCGTGCTCCAGATCCCAACCCGGGAACTCGCCGGGATAGATCTCCCGGATCCGCTCTTCGGACACGAACTGCCACCATCCGGCGACCAGGATCTTCACGTCATCCCGCCCGGCGTCGCGCAGCGCCAGATCCACGCCTTCGTAGGTCGGAAACTGGTTCTCGCCGTGGCCGTTGAGCACCAGCATTCGGGTCGCGCCGTGACGCATCAGCTCGCGGAGGACGTCCCTGAGAACGCGGGTGAAGGTATCGGAATCCAGGCTGGTCGTGCCACCGAACACCTGCCCTCCGCCGCTCAGCGCCTGCGACTTGCAGCCGTAGTTGAAGGAAGGCGCGACCAGCGCGTCGTGAGCGCGGGCGGTGCGCTCGGCGATCGCGGTGGCGATGAACGCGTCCGCCTTCATCGGCAGATGCGGCCCGTGCTGCTCGATGGCGCCGCAGGGCAGGATTACCACCGCGCCGCCACGAATCCGCTCGAGATAGCGCTCGAACGTCATCTCCTCCATGAGAATCGACGTGCCGTCGTCGCCCGCGGGTCGCTCAGGTTCCATCGCGGCGAGGTCCTCCGGGCCATTGGATGCGAGAGTCCATGCGGCGGGCTCCTCTGGTCACTCGAGCGACAGGTGGTCGTAGCGCCGGCCGGACTTCATGATGACCTCGACGTTGCGCAGCGCCGTGATGTCATCGAGAGGATTGCCGCGGACGGCCACCACGTCCGCCTGCTTGCACGGCTCGAGCGTGCCGGTGAGGGGCAGGATGTCGAGGGCGTCGGCGGCGTCGCGGGTCGCCGACAGCAAGGCCTTGGACTCGGGGATCCCGATGCCGACCAGGTCCTCCAGCTCCTTCGGGAGCGCTCCGTGCATCGCGTCAGTGCCGCTCGCGTAGCGCACTCCCGCCTCGATGGCGCGCCGGTAGGCGGTGGGCGCGGCCCGGCGCCGGGGCAGCCACTCCACATCGGCGAACTTCGGGTTCGCCTCCAGGTCGCCGGCGAGGATGTGCTCATCGAGCACGATGGCGAGGGTGCCGACCAGCCACGCATCCTTCTCGAGGAGGAGCTCGATGCAGCGGTCGTCGACCATGTGGCCGTGCTCGATGGTGTCGACCCCGGTCTCCAGACAGGCGGCGATCTCGGGCGGACGGATGGCGTGGGCGGCCACGCGCTTGCCGACCCGATGCGCCTCCTCGACCACCGTCGCCATCTCCTCGCGGGTGTACTCCTGGCTGAAGTGTCCGCCGCGCAGGTCGACACTGCCGGTCGCCATCATCTTGATGACGTCCGCGCCGGCGCGAAGGTTCTCGCGCACCGCCCGCCGGATCTCGTGCGGGCCGTCGTAGCCCCGCCCGAAGCCGTGGCCGTTGGTGGCGTGGATCGCACGGGTCGCGAGCAGCAGACGCGGCCCGGGCACGGTGCCGTTCTCGATTGCCCGGCGCACAGGCACGTCGTTGAAGTCCTGCTCGCCGAGCACGCGCATCGTGGTGACGCCGGAGCAGAGGTCGCGCCGCACGTTGCGGCACGCCTGCAGGGCGAGGTCGCCCGCGGCGGGCGTCTCCCCGGAGTAGATGAGGGTTTCCCCGGTCTGGAACAGATGGGTGTGGGCATCGATGAGACCCGGCAGCACGGTATGCTCGCCGAGCTCGATCGCGTCCGCGTGCGGCGGGACGGCGACCGCATCGCTCGGGCCCGCGGCGGCGATCCGGTCCCCGTCGACCAGCACGATGCCATTCTCGACGAGCTCGCCGTCGGCCCCGTCGAAGAGGTAGCGGCACTTCAGGGCAATCATTTCTGGACCTCGTGGTTTGCGATGGGTGCGTGCGGTCACCCCGCGCGGCCGGAATCGAGGCCCGCGATGTATCGCATCACGTCGTCGAGCCCGACCACGTCGGCGAGGAAGGCGTGCATGTCGAAAAGGGTTACTTCGTGCGAAACGCGGAAGCGGTCTGCCACGCATTCGCGCGGCACTACGACCCGGAAGTTGTACGCGGCCGCGTGATCGACGGTGGCGCGAATGCACCCCGACGTGGTGGTTCCGGTCACGATGAGGGTGTCCACCCCGTGGAACACGAGGAGGCTCGCGAGCTGGGTGCCGAAGAACGCGCTCGGCTTGGGCTTGACGAGGACCGTCTCTCCCGGCGCCGGCCGCACCTCTTCCACGATTTCGTGCGGCGCCTCGTCGCGCGCGAAGCCGGAGTCGAGGGGGATGGCCTTGTCGATGAGACGCCCGCCGGTTGCCGCATCGTAGGGCTCGCTCGCGCGCTGGGTGGTGAACACCACGGGGATGCCGGCGGGGCGCGCCGAAGCGAGCAGCCGCGCGATGCTGCGCGCCGCCGGACGGGCGGTGGCCGGACAGGAGAGCGGATGCTCCGCCTCGGTCGTGTATCGGCACATGTCGACTACCAGCAGCGCCGGCCGGCGTCCATAGCCCATTCGACGGCCCACCCCGGCGCGCCGGTAGGTCGCCCGATCCTCGGGCGGGATGATGTCGGGAAAACCGGGCTCGGCGCTCATCGACATTCCCGGGCTCCTCGAACGCCTCGGATCTTCACGTTCGAGCCGGATGTCCAACGCGGTTTCGTGGACGAAGGGCACGAGGCGGCTGTCGGCTCTGCCGGCCGGGAGCTCGAGGGAAGCGGTGTGAGGTCGAACATGCCTGATCGGTCTGAGGTGCAGCCTCGACAGCCGTTTCGGGCGCGCCTCATCGGCCACGCAGCCGGGGGTCGATGGCGTCGCGCAGCCCGTCGCCGAAGAGGTTGAAGGCCCAGACCCGGGCACAAGGCAAGCCAGACCGCCTGGCCGAAGAAGGCGCGCGCCTCGGTCAGCATGCGGCCCCAGGAGGGGGTGGGAGGCTGGGCGCCGAGCCCGAGGTAGCTGAGCGAGGACTCCGCGATGATCGCGGTGGCGACGTCCGTCGTGGCGAACACCACGAGGAGGGGCAGGAGGTTGGGCAGGATGTGGCGCAGCATGAGCCGCGAACCGGACGCGCCGGCCGCGCGGCTCGCCTCGATGAAGGGGCGTTCGACCAGGCTCGAGACCTCCGCCCGCGTCAACCGGGCGAAGTAGGGCACCCGCGTGAGGCTGATGGCGAGGATGAGGTTCTTGAGATCGGGTCCGAGGACGGCGACCAGGAACAGCGCGAGCAGCAGGCTGGGAAAGGCGATCAGCACGTCGAGCACCCGCGACGCGAGCGCATCGAAGAGACCCCCCACGTAACCCATGACCATTCCGATCGCGCCGCCGACGATGACCGCCGTGAACACCGCGACGAACGCGACCTGGAGCGAAACCCGCCCGCCGTGGACGACCCGGGAGAACACGTCCCGGCCGAACTGGTCGGTTCCGAGCGGGTGCTCGAGCGAGGGCGGCGCGAGTCGGGCCCTGGCGTCCATGACGTCGGGTGCATGAGACACGATGTACGGCGCGAGCAGGGCGCTCAGGCAGTACAGCAGGATGAAGGCTCCGGAGACCGCGACGACCGGGTTTCGCATCGCTAGTCGCAGCGCGTCCACCGGCTGGATCACCTTCGCTCGCGCCCGGCGGGCCGGACCGTCAACGCGGCCTTCGCTTTCCCTCGCGACCTCGCTCCGGGGAGCCGGTGGCGAACGGCACGCTGCGCTCCGCTCACCCGGGCCCCCTCCGCACCGGCAATCCCGGTGCGCTCACGCTCGGGCTCGCACGCGCGGATCGACGATCCCGCGGAGCACGTCGGTCAGGAGGTTCGCGGCGACGAAGATGACGGTGAAGAGCAGCGTCACCCCCTGCACCACGGCGTAGTCCCGCTGAAAGATCGACCGGACCAGCAGCCGGCCGAGCCCCGGCCGCACGAACACCTCCTCGACGATGACCGAGCCGCTGATGAGGAACGCGAACTGGAGGCCGACCAGCGTGATGATCGGTCCGGCGGCATTGCGCAATGCGTGATCGAGCAGAACCGCGGGTCCGCTCAGCCCCTTTGCACGGGCCACCGTCACGTAATCCTGGCGCAAGGTCTCGAGCATCGTCGACCGCACGACCCGGCTCAGGAACGCGGCCATGATCAGCCCGAGCACGACGGCGGGCATGACGACGAAGCGCAGGGCCTCCAGGGGGTCGTCGAACAGGCCCACGTATCCGCCGGCGGGAAGCCAGCGCAGGTGGATGCTGAACAGCAGCACCATCAACGTGCCCAGCCAGAACTCGGGGAGCGAGATGAAGATGTAGACGAGGAATCGCATGCCCCGGTCGGCGGGGCGGTCCTGGTGGACGGCGGAGAGAATGCCGACCGGCAGCCCGATGCCGATGCCGAGCAGCGCTCCCAGCAACCCGAGCTCGAGGGTGCCCGGGAGCACGGCGGCGATCTCGTCCACGACCGCGCGCCCGGACCGCAGGGAGACCCCCAGGTTCCCCTGAACGACCTCGCCCAGCCAGATCGCGTACTGGACCGGAATCGGCTCCTCGAGCCCGAAGAGGCGGCGCGTCTCCGCCCGCTGCTCGAGTGTCATGCGCACGTTCATCAGGTCCGCGGCATCGCCCGGCACGAGGCGAATGACGCCGAAGACGAGCATCGACATCCCGACCAGCACCGGGACGAAATGGAGGAGCGCCCGGCGCGCTACGTAGAGCAGGACCGAATTCACGGCGAATTCGTTCGACCGCGCCGCGGCCGCGCGACACGGCTTGATCGCCCGGCCCGGCGTCCTCCCCCGAGGACCCCGGGTCGGGGAGCAGGACGGCCAGATTCCTTGAGGGGCCCCGAGCTTGACAGATGAGTCAAGTCTGCAAAGCCGTTTCCTGGACGAGGCGTACGAGGCTGCGACCGGTACGGCGCGACCGGGCTTCGAACGAAGACGGGTGGCTTCGAACGCGTCTCGTCAATCGGAGGCGCAGCCTCGCTAGGTATCGAGCCAGGTCTCCTCGAGCGAGATCTTGGTGCGGCCCGCCTCGTGCTTGACGCCCCGTACATGGCTCTGAAAGGCGGTGTACTCGTACGGCCGATACAGGAAGACATAGGGCACCGCCTCGTTGAGGAGGTAGCTCTCCACCTCCCGGTAGGCGCCACGGCGGATCTCCATGTCCGTGGCCCGCACGCCCTGGTCGAGCAGCCCGTCCA
>JAGWBN010000014.1 GCA_021295875.1 Pseudomonadales bacterium | reverse complement strand
GTCAGGAACTGGCCCGGGAACAGCAGGAAGCCGTGTTCGAGGAAGGCCGCCTTGATCGACGCGAATTCGTCATCGCTCAAGCTGCCGAGGCGGACCCCGGTGACAGCGGCACCAAAGACCTTGCCCTCGATCAGTGTGACGTTCGTTCCCATGTTTCGGCCCTACGCCGCAAAAGATCCCCGTTGCTAGTATCCGGTTGCGCCGTCGATTCGGTCAACCGACCCCGTTCGCGGGCAACAGGCTGTTAGAGTAACGTCCATCTGAATTGGGGGTGCCACCCGCCAGTGTTGACGCGTCGGACACTGTTGGCGTTCGGACTCGCAGCACCGTGGCTCAAGGTGCGCGCCGCCAGCGATTTCGGCGGCGTCAGCGAGGACGAGTTCCTTCTCGGCACGTCCGCCGCATTCTCCGGCCCGTCCCGAGGCTTGGGCATCGAGCTCTACCGGGGCGCCATGGCCTACTTCGAGCATGTCAACCGTGCCGGCGGCATCGGCGGTCGGCGAATCCGGCAGAAGATCTACGACGACGGCTACCAACCCGATCCGGCCGTCAAGAACAGCACGACGCTGATGATCGAAGACCATTCGGCTATGTCGGCACGCCAACCGTGACCCGTGTGCTGCCGCTCCTGAAGAAATTCCAGGACCGCGACATGTTCCTGTTCTTCCCGTTCACCGGCGCGGCGCCACAGCGCGAACCGCCATACGGCGACTTCGCCTTCAACCTGCGCGCCTCGTACGGTCAGGAGACTGCGGGCCTCGTCGACAACTTCGTCGCCGTCGGTCGACGCCGAATCGCCGTCTTCTACCAGGCCGACGCCTACGGCCGAAGCGGCTGGGCGGGCGTGCGCAAGGCGCTTGCCCGGCACGGCGAACAGATCGTCGGCGAGGCGACCTACAGGCGGGGCGCGAAATTCACGAGCGTCATGCGCGATCAAGTGAACATACTGAAGGCCGCGAATCCCGAGGCGGTTGTCTGCATTGGTTCCTATGCCGCCTGCGCGGCCTTTGCCCGCGACGCGGTGGACCTCGATCTCAACGTACCGTTGGCCAACCTGTCCTTCGTCGGCAGCGAGAACATGCTGAAGCTCTTGTCCGAGGGTCGGGACGACGCCGAGCGCTACACCCAGCGGCTGGTCAACTCCCAGGTGGTGCCGAGCTACGAGGACGACTCGATTCCGGCGGTTCGGGAGTACCGGGAATTCATGGCCCGCTACAACCCGGAAGTGCCTGCCGAGCTGGTGACCGAGGAGTACACGCCGTTCCCCCACAGCTTCGTCAGCCTCGAAGGGTTCCTCGACGCCAAGCTGATGGTCGAGATCCTCCGCCGTTTGGGGGACAACCCCACGCGCAAGGGCCTCGAGGAGGCCGTGTTCACCATCCGCGACTTCGACCTCGGCATCGGCGAGCGCGCGTCCTTCGGACCGGATCGGCGTCAAGGTCTGCAGGGCGTGTACTACACGGTCGTCGACCAGGGCCGGTTCATCAGCCTCACCGATTGGCAGGGGAGGTTCGCCAATGTCGGCGCCTGACCAGGACGTCCCGGACATCAAGGTCAAGAAACTGTTCCGCAAGACCACCTTCGGCGTGTTCATGCTGTTCGGGGTGATCGGCCTGTCGACATCGATCCTGAACGTCTACACGGTCGATACCCATCTCTCGGAGGAGTACATCAGCAACAGCAAGGGCATCGCCAAGACCATCGCCGACGCCAGTGTCGACATCCTGCTGAACCGGGATCTGGCGGCGCTGCAGTCCCTGATCGACCAGTTCCTGGAGATCCAGGGCATCCGCTACATCTACATCACCAACGAATCCGGCGAATTCATCGCCCACACCTTCGTGCCGGGCATACCCGAAGAGATTCTGCAAAGCGACCCCTTGAGCACCGAAACCGCGGAGCGCACGCTGACGGGACTCGGCGACTTCGTGGAAGTCGGCAGCCCCATCCTCGCCGGCGTCGCGGGCACGGTCCACGTCGGCATGGACCGCGGTCTCATCGCCCTCAAGATCCAACGGGCCATCGGCCAGCAGATGTGGCTGTTCGTCGTCGTCGGCGCGATCGGGGTCGTCGCCGCCATCTGGCTGGTCAACCTGGCCGCGAAGCCGATGGCGGGGCTCATGGCCTATGCCGTGTCGCTGGCTAAGGACGACGAGCCGGCAAATCCCGAGTTGCTCGACCGGGACGACGAGGTCGGCCACCTTGCACGGCTGTTCCGGCACTTCGCCAGCCGGCAGTCGACAGGTGGCCAGTAGCGGCGAAAGCCGCTTGGAGAATGCCGGCTTGCGCATACCCCGCGTCGTCATAGCGCTACTCTGCACGACCCTGCAGGTCTGCCTTGGCACGGTCTACGCGTGGAGCTACTTCCAGACACTGCTGGTTCGTCAGCTTGGCTGGACCTTCACGGAAACCGCCTGGGCGTTCAGTATCACCATCTTCGCGCTCGGCACCTCCGCCGCCTGGGCGGGTGCCGTACTGCCGAAGCTGGGACCGCGCAAGCTCGCCTTGGCCGGGAGCGCCATGTTTGCGGGCGGCTACTTGATCGCAAGCCTCGCCCTGCATCTGGACCTGCTCTGGCTGTTCTACCTCGGCTACGGCGTCATCGGCGGTGCCGGCATCGGACTCGGCTACGTCACGCCCGTGGCGACGGTGGCGAAGTGGTTTCCCGACCGCAAGGGGCTCGCCACGGGCGTCGTCGTCATGGGCTTCGGCGTCGGCGCGCTGCTGCTCAGCAAAGTCCTGGCACCGGTCCTGGAGTTCAGGACCGAGACCGATCTGGTGATGATGTTCTTCTGGTTCGGCATCATCTTCGCGCTGATCCTTCTGCCGACGAGTTTCCTGCTCAGCGATCCGCCGCCGGATTTCGCACCCGCCGCGGCTGCTGCCGCCGACGAGACCCCCGACGTGCCGCTACGCGACTGCCTGATGTCCCCCGAGTTCGTGATCATGTGGCTGGTGTTCTTCTTCAACATCTCGGCGGGCATCGCCGTGATCAGCTTCCAGTCGTCGCTCCTGCAGGACGTCTGGGCACTCTTCGATCCTACCGCCGAACCCGAGATCCTCGCCCAGAACGGCGCCACGCTGATCGCGGTCAGTTCGCTGTGCAACGGCGTGGGCCGACTGCTGTGGGGATTGCTCTCCGACCGTCTCGGGCGGGTCACCGTGTTCCGCATCCTGCTGGCGAGCCAGATGCTCGTGTTCGGCATCCTGATGACGGAGCGCGATCCGTGGATCTTCTCGGCGCTCGTCTGCTACGTGCTGCTTTGCTTCGGCGGCGGCTTCGCCACGATGCCGTCGTTCGTCCTCGACGTGTTCGGTTCGAAGCGCATGTCGACCATCTACGGCGCCATGCTCACGGCCTGGGCGGCGGCGGGCATCTTCGGGCCGCTGTACGTCGGCTACCTGAAGGACCAGTATCCCGACCGGGCGGTGATCTACTGCTTCCTGATCGGCATCCTGATCCTCGGTCTCGGCTACGTCTTCACGTACCTCTTGAGCGACGACCGGCTGCGCGTGGGCAAGCCGAGCGTTGCGGACACGCTGCGCGAATTCGGTATCGAACCCGCCCGGTAACGTGGAGACGACTACCACCCGGTCCGGCACCGCCAAGGCGCGTCGCGGCGGCGTCAAGTTCGTCCTGCTGCATCACGGCGGGTGCCTCGGCGGCGGATTCCACTACCGGATCGACGCGGATGGTGGCGTTCGCGCTGAATTGGAGGAATCGGAACGGGGCCAGCACGCGCGGAGCATCGCCGTGGTGGTGGACGGCGACTTCGACGACGTCGCGCCGAGCGAGGCGCAGCTCGACGCCCTACGCGACCTCCTGCTCAAGCTGAAGCTGCGCTATCCGACGGCCGAAATCGGCGCCCACCGCCAGGTCCGGGGTGGCACCCAGACCACTTGCCCAGGCAAGCGGTTCCCCATGAGGGCGTTGGCGGAATGGTCGCGAAACGAACTCTTGAGCGAGCGGGACGCGGTGCTCAGGCGCGACTTCGAATCGCAGTACACGCAGATCTGAGCGCCGCTCCGGGATTTACACACTCGTCGAGGCGAGCGGGACGAGCGCGCCCCTACGCAGCGCTGGCTTTCTTCGGTTCGGCGCGTCGGCTGCGCATTGCCTGCAGCCGCTTCTTGGCCTCCGGGCTGAGATAACGCATGCCCCGCGAGTAGTCCGGGCCGTTTTCGTCCCAGCCCATGTTGTCGTCGGCGGCGACCAGGCGGGCGAACTCCGGGGGATTGCGGTCGAGCATCTCTTGGCTGACCCGCCACTGGTAGTTCTCCTGGTTCTTCAGCCGGCGGTGGCAGTGGTAGCTGGTGACGTTCAGCCGCAGGCCGTCGGTCTTCTTCTCGAACGCGCCGTGCCAGGTATTGCCGTGCCAGGCGATCAGCGATCCCGCCTCGGCCTCCACCGGCACCGCCGAGTCCTCGCCCTCGCCGGCACGCGGCTGGCGGCAGTAGAGGTGACTGCCGGGGACCATGGCGATGCAGCCGTCATCGAGCGTGTAGTCGGTCAGGCAGTACGTGGCGTTGGCGACGTCCGAACAGGCAGGCAGACGACCGTCGCGATCCGGCGGGCTGTCGCTGTGCAGGCCGAGGCCCTTGCGTTCACCCTTCCATTTGACGAACGACGTCAGGCTGGAAAGCTGCTGCTGGCCCCGCATCAGGTAGTCGATCAGGGTGTAGAGGGTCGGGTTGAGGATCCACTCCTCGAAGATCCGGTCGGCCATCAGCAGATAGAACAGCAGGAACTGGCCGTCCGTCTGGGGCTGCGCCTTGTACTCGCCGAAGTCACCGTTCTGGCCGAGATCGAACTCGATGCCGGTCCGTTCCTTGCAGATGCCGAGCACGGTTTCCCGCATGCGCTCGAAGAATGCCCGGTCGGCGACCTTGTCCGGAGGCACGACGGTGAAACCGTAGGAATCGAGTTCGAAGGCGTGCTGTTCCAAGCCAAGTTCGCGAACGCGCTTGAAGGTCGAATTGAACGCCTCGGTGTTCTTGAATTCGCCGAACTCCACGTTAACCCCCCCCAATTGGCCAATCGGTGAACGGTCAACTCTAGCGGGTTTTGCACCAACGCGCCGTGTCGTTTGTAATGTCCCCATGAGACTGCATGTCGTCGACGGCACCTTCGAGCTCTACCGCGCCCAGTACGCGCCGCGACCCGACCGTGCCGCTCCCGACGGTATGGACGTCAAGGGCGTCGTGGGGGTCATGTCGTCGATGCTGGGCCTGTTGGACGACGCCGACGAGCAGGTCACGCACATCGCCGTCGCCTTCGACAACCCCATCGAGTCGTTCCGCAACGAGATGTTCGCCGGCTACAAGACCGGCGAAGGCATGGAGCCGGCCCTCGTCGCGCAGATGGGTCTCGTCGAGGATGCCGTGGCCGCGCTCGGCATCACGGTCTGGTCCATGGACCGCTACGAGGCCGACGATGCCCTGGCGACGGCGGCGAAGCGATGGCGCGATCACGTGGCGCAGGTTCGGATACTGACAGCCGACAAGGATCTCGGACAGTGCGTGACGGGCAACCGCGTCGTCCAGGTGGACCGCATGCGGCGACGGGTCTTCGACGAGGACGGCGTACGGCAACGCAACGGCTGCAACCCGGCGAGCATTCCCGACTGGCTTGCCCTGGTCGGCGACACCGCCGACGGCATTCCGGGCGTACCGGGGTTCGGTGCGAAGACGGCCGCGACACTGCTAACTCGCTACGGCACCGTGGAGGCGATCCCGCCGCACTCGTCCGACTGGGACGTCAAGGTCCGCAGCGGCATCCGGCTGGCGCAGACCCTGAACGAGATGCGCGACGAGGTCGCCCTCTACAAGCGCTTGGCGACCCTCGCCGAGGATGTGCCCCTTGACGAGTCCTTGGAGGATCTGCGCTGGCGCGGTGCCGACCGCGAGAGCTTCGAACGCCTGGAGAAGCGTTTGGGCGGGATGCCGATGCGCCCCCGGCGATGGCGCTAGGAATGTTTTGATCAAGCCATCCTTGGCTTGATCAGAAACGCAAAAAACAAGAGCGCGGTCGTTTTTTGTCCCTGTGCCGCTGTGCCGTCAGGCCGGATCGAGACGGACGAAGTACCGGGGCGCGAATCCCATGAAGAAGCGGATCACGATTCCTAGCGGATTGTCCTCCGCAACGCGGTCGTGTTCCTCGCCTGTGGCCCGCACGGCAACGTAGTCCATCTTGATGCCGTCCGCGCGCGCCACCTGGACGTTCGGGTTGTCCAGCACGCGGCGATACCAGGCCCGCGGCCAGTGGTTCACGGCCACGTAGACCTTGCCGTCGCTTGACAGCTCCGTCAGCACCCGGTCGTGCGTCTTGCCGTCCTCGTCGGTCGTGGTGATGGTGATGGAGCCGGGTGGTTCGGGCTGGAAGTAGCCGAGCAGTGACTCGAACAGCACGACCAGCGCCACATAGACGATGAGTGTTATGCCAACGATCTTCAAGAACTTCATCGAACCTCCCAAGAGCGGTGCTGTGTTACTTCGGAAGCGGCACACGGGAGCGTCTATACTCGTGCGCTTGCCACGCAATCCTTAACAACCGGAGGCCCCATGTCCACCTCGCTGTACGACGCCACCGTCGGCACCTACCTGCAGATTCTCCCCGCGGTCGAGGGCGTCCTCGAAAAGGGTCGCGCGCACTGCGAAGCGAACGGCATCGACCTGAACGATGTCCTCGGCACGCGCCTGATCGACGACATGCTGCCGTTCACGTTCCAGGTCTTCTCCGTGGCGCACCACTCGCTCGGCGCATTGAAGGGCGTGGAAGCCGGCGTTTTCGGACCGCCCCAGGTCGAGCAGACCGACTACGCCGGGTTGCAGGCCCTGGTAGCACAGGCCCGGGAAGGCGTCAGCCAATACACCGCCGAGACCGTGAACGGTTTCGAAGGCAATCCCATGGAGTTCCGCATGGGCAGCCTCACCATGCCGTTCAAGGCCGAGGACTTCCTGCTCACCTTCTCGCTACCGAACTTCTACTTCCACGCCACGACCACCTACGACATGCTGCGCATGAAGGGCACGCCCATCGGCAAGGGCGACTTCATGGGACGTCCGCGGTTGGACCGCTGAGGGGCATTCGCCAGTGTTCCCGAGACAGTCGGACATTGTTGCGAACCGTTAAGCGAGGCAACGCCACGACCGCAGACGCGAGATCATAGAGGTGAACAGCATCAAGGCTTCGGAATTCAAGGCAAAGTGCCTCGGACTCATGGATGAGGTTGCTCGCACGGGTGACTCGCTCGTGATCACAAAGAACGGCAAGCCTGTCGCCATGCTGGCACCCTACGGGAAGAAGCGGGCGTCTCTGGCGGGGCTGCACCGCGATGCCGTGGAGATTCTCGGCGACATCGTCTCCCCTCTCGACTAGCCCCACTCTGAAAGGCCCATGCGACGCGGTGAAGGTCGCTGCGAAGGTTAAATCGCACTAGCCACCCGTTACGCGTGTCGCGGCGGCAACCAGTTCGCCGATGGTGTCTTCAAGGCGTGTGTTGCCACCGGCTTGCCAGCCGAGGTTGCGAAGACCGGCCGATCGCATCGGATTCCGCAACGCGTTCGTCGCTGGCGACGGCAGCCCTCGTCGAATCCGGAGCCGGTCTGCGAGGGCCGCCATGACATCGCACGTGTCGACCGTCAGATCCGAGCAGTTGAAGGCGCGCCCGGCAACAACGTCGGCAGGCGAGTTCAGCAGGATCCAAACCGCCGCCGCTACGTCCTGGCCATGGATCTCCGTTGCCAGGCGGGCTTCCGGCAGGGGTTCGCCGCGAACCAATTTCAGCGCCAGATCCAGCCACTTGGTTCGCTCGAGGGGATAGGTGACGCCGTAGACGCCGGTGGGTCGCAAACTGCAGAAGCAGACCCCGTCGACGGCGGCGAATGCGTTTGCGTGGGCTTCCAAAGCGAGCTTCATGGCTCCGTAGTGCGTATCCGGCACCGGACGGGTGTCGTCGTCGACCCAGGAACCCGACGGAGACTGCTGTCCGAAAACCGCTCGGCTGGACATCAACACCAACCGCGTGACACCCGCCTCGACGGCCTTCTGCATCAACTCGGCGCCACCGTGAAGGTTCGCCCGCCAGAATCCCGACAAGTCGTCCCCCTCGCCACCGCGATACCTGCCCACAACGTGCTCGTAGGCGCAGTGAACGACGGCGTCCGCGTTCTCGACGAGACTGGATAGCGCCGAGGAGTCGGTCATGCCGCCCACGACCCACTCGACACGAGGCAGTTCGCGTCGATCCGATGTGGGACGGACCAGGGCTCGGACTCGGGCCCCTTCCGCAGCGAGTCGGTCGACAACGAAGCGACCGACGATTCCGGTCGCTCCGGTGACGGCGACTAGCACGGATCCACCAAGTCCGACGGTACGGGTTTGCCGTCCAGTACAGTCCGCCACAGATCGATCAGCGGCCGGAGTTCATCGGCCTTCGGGTGGTCCTTCTGCCAGGGCTTTTCGAATTGGTAGTGGACCACCTTGATGCTCGACCAGCGCCACATCTCGGGCAGCCTGAAGTACACGTACTGCAGCGCGTTGTAGGTGTAGGGCAGGCCGTGCCAGTCCGGGAAGTAGCTCTCCAGAAACGTCTGGTCCGTCCGCCGCCAGAACACGCCCGGGGTGTCCAGCCGCTCAAGCATCGCCGCGTAGGTGTCCTCGCTCGGCGCGGCGACGAAGACCCCGGAATTGAGGCGGTGCATGTCGGCCAGCGTGTCGTAGAGATTCGGCGCGGCGGAAAACTCCGGGTAGTTGAACAGCCGGTCGATGTTCTTGATGACCAGCGTGTCGGCGTCCAGGAACACGACGCGGTCGTACCGGGTGAGCCGCCACAGCGCCAGCTTGCAGTAGTTGTCCAGGGGATCGTGGAAGGCCGGCTTGATGCCCTTGGTGTAAGGCTCTCTCGCGTGCAGTGCCCGTCGCTCGTGACGGTCACGGAACTCCCGGGAGAGGGGCGGCTGGGCGACGCGTTCGACGAGACATCCCTCGGCCTCGAGTTCATCGAGGGCACCGGCGCTCTCCGTCGCGAGCACCACCAGCGGCCACTCGCTGTCGACGAGGCGCAGCGACCGGGCGAGCGCCAGCGCCCCGAGGCGGTAGTCGGCGTTGGTGACGAGCGTGACGTAGGCGAACACGTCGCCCTCGACGAGTTACCCGGTTCCGAGCCCGGCGCCGGACTCAGTCCGTCTCGTTCGCACCGTTGGCCTTGATCTTGGTGACCAGCTTGGAGGCGATCTCCCGGGTCCAGGCGGAGGTGCTCGGAATGCGTGATCGGTCGACGCGGTGAATGTACTTTCTGGCCACGTCGACGAGTTCGGTCAACAGGCCCGTCTGCAGCCTGATCGGATCGAGGCCGAGGGCCCTGAACTGGTCGTTCCTGACGCTGAGCTCGTTCTCCGCCGCTTCCTTGCGCGGGTTCGGCAGACAGACGATCTCGGCGCCGGTGAGCTCGCTGACGAGCTTGGCGAGATCGCGAACCCGGTGCACTTCGGTCATCTGGTTGAAGATCTTGGTGCGCTCGCCGCGCGCCGGTGGATTGGCAAGCGCGATCTCGATGCAGCGCACCGAGTCCTGGATGTGGATGAAGGCCCGGCTCTGGCCACCGGTGCCGTGAACGGTGAGCGGATGATGCAGCGCCGCCTGGATCAGGAAGCGGTTCAGCACCGTGCCGTAGTCGCCGTCGTAGTCGAAGCGGTTGATGAGCTGCTCGTGGCGCCGCGTCTGATCCGTGTGGGTGCCCCAGACGATGCCCTGGTGCAGGTCCGTGATGCGCACGCCGTCGTTCTTGGCGTAGAACTGGAACAGCACCTGGTCCAGGCACTTGGTCATGTGGTAGATGCTGCCCGCATCCGTGGGGTAGAGGATCTCGCGCGCCGCCTTGCCGCCGTCGTCCAGGGTCAAGTCCACCGTCAGGTAGCCCTCCGGAATCGACGCGCCCGCGGTGGAGTAGCCGTACACGCCCATCGTGCCGAGATGCACGACGTGGGCGTCGAGTTCGGTCGCCACCAGGGCGTTCAACAGGTTGTGGGTGGCGTTGACGTTGTTGTTGACCGTGTAGGTCTTGTGGCGGTCGCTCTTCATGGAGTACGGCGCCGCGCGTTGTTCCGCGAAATGGACCACGGCATCGGGTCGCCAGGTCTCGAGCCAGTCCTTGAAGCGCTCGTAGTCGCCCGCCACGTCGATGTGTTCGAAATCGAGTGAGCGACCACTCACTTCCTTCCAGATGCGCTGCCGCTCTTGGATCGAGTCCATCGGTGTCAGCGACTGCACGCCGAGTTCGGTGTCGATCCAGCGGCGGCTCAGGTTGTCGACGACGGCAACCTCGTGGTCGAGGTCGGAGAGATGTAGCGTCGTCGGCCAGCCGATGAAGCCGTCACCGCCAAGTACCGCGATTCGCACGCTGATGCACCCAAATCTTCGTAACGGGCAGGTTACAGCACTGGTCGGGTTAACCCAAGCGCAGCCAGGGCCCACGCCGTAGACTTGCCAAGCGTGTCCGCAGCCCCGAAATCCCCAGAGCAGATTGCGCGAACCCTGTCCCGCGCGGCGGATCGCTGCGCCTTCGGGCCGCCCGTCCGCCACGTCTACAACCCACTCGACTACGCGTTCGCCGCACACCGGGAATATCTCGACCGCTACTGCCGACCCGAGGCGGAGATCCTGCTCCTCGGCATGAATCCCGGGCCCTTCGGCATGGTGCAGACCGGGGTGCCCTTCGGCGAGGTGACAGCCGTGCGCGACTGGCTGGGCATCGGTGCCGGCGTTGCGGCGCCGCGGCAACAGCATCCCGCACGACCGGTGGAAGGATTCGCCTGCACGCGCCGGGAGGTCAGCGGTCAACGCCTCTGGGGCTGGGCGAGGGACCGGTTCGGATCCCCGGAAGCGTTCTCCCGCCGGTTCTTCATCTGGAACTACTGCCCGCTGGCCTTCCTCGAGGGTTCCGGCCGCAACCGGACCCCGGACAAGCTGCCACGGGAAGAGCGCGAGCCGCTGTACGCCGCCTGCGATCGCGCACTCCTCGACATCGTCGACTTCCTACGGCCGAGCCTGGTCCTCGGCGTCGGCCGCTTCGGCGAAACTCGTGCCCGCCGGGTGTTGAGCGACGGCATGCGGATCGGCCACATTCTCCATCCGAGCCCCGCCAGCCCCGCCGCCAACCGCGGTTGGGCGGAACAGGTGGAACGGCAACTCGCCGACCTCCAAGTCGACCTCCCGTAGGTAGCACCCCAGGGCCGTCTCCCGCGTTTCGCTTCGCCGTACGCTGAACATCGCAGGCGGGCGAGTGCGAAGCGGTCGCGTTATGCTCGCCGCCCCATGGACCGCGTGGTGGAGATCGGAGGCTTCGCGGCCGGTTTCTGCGGTCGCCTGTTCGCGCAATCCGGCTACGAGGTCGTGCGCATCGAAACCGGTGCCGACGATCCAGCCTGGGTGGGCGCCGACGCCATGGCGCTGTTCCTGCATCCGGGCAAGCGCCGCGTGCGCACCGACGACCCCGGGTTGATCGCGGAACTCGCAGCCCGCGCGGACATCGTGGTGGCACAAGCCAGGGACGCCGACGGGATCGACGCCCTGGGCTTCGACCATTGGTCGACTCCGGTCAAGGCCGCGATCACGCCGTTCGGCAGAACCGGTCCCAAGCGCAACTGGCAGGCGAGCGCCAACGTGCTCCTCGCCATGGGCGGCTACACCAATCTCATGGGCGATCCCGATCGGGCGCCGCTGTCGCTTCCCGGCCACTACGTCGAGTTCCAGAGCGGCGGCTTGGCGTTCGCGGCGGCCAACGCCTGCCGCCTCGCGAACGAGGGCAACGCCGTGGACATCGGCATGTTGGAAGTCGTCATGGCGCTGAGCCAGTTCACCACGGTGATGTGGCACTGCAGCCGGGTGATCCGCTCGCGCCACGGCAACGACTTCTACTCCGTCGTGCCGTCCAACTTGTTCCGTTGCGCCGACGGCTGGGTCTACATGAACGTCGTGCCGACCTTCTGGGATCCCTTCACGGTGTTCCTGGAACGACCGGAGCTCGCCATCGACGAGCGCTTCACCACCAATGCGTTGCGGATGCACAACCGGGATGCGCTCCACGACCTGATCGCCGAGATCCTCGCGCCCCTGCCGAAGGTCGAGATCGCGCGACGTGCCGACGAATGCCGCATTCCGCTGGGCGCCGTGCAGACCTTCGACGAAGTCCTCGGCGATCCGCACTTGGCGGTTCGCGACGTCTGGCAGGCTGTCACCGCGGCCGACGGTACGCCATTGCGTTCTCCCCGGCCGTCCTGGCGCATCCACGGCGAGAATCGGGGGCTTCTCCAGCTGGCCGAGCCGACGACGGCGGACCATGGCTGACGGTCCGCTGCGCGACATCCGGATTCTCGACCTGACCCACGTCTGGGCGGGGCCGCTGGCGACCCGTGTGCTCGCGGACCTCGGCGCCACGGTCGTCAAGATCGAGGGGCCGATGAGCCGTGGGCCGCGGGAGTTTCGTAGCGGAACGCCCATCGGCGGCTGGCTCGGCGGTGCGCCGCCACCGGAGCCGTGGAACCTGAACGCCGTATTCGTCAAGCAGCAGCGCAACAAGCAGAGCGTCGCCATCGATCTCAAGACCGCCGACGGCCGGGCGACGTTCCTCGAACTGGCGCAGGAAGCGGACATCGTGATGGAGAACTTCAGTGCCCGGGCGATGCCCGACCTTGGACTCGACTACGACGACGTCGCGGCGGTGAATCCACGGATCGTCTACGTCAGCATGCCCGGCTACGGCAAGAGCGGTCCCTACCGGGAACGGGTTGCCTTCGGACCCACCGTGGAACCGCTCTCGGGGCTCACCAACGTCATGGGGTACGGGCCGGACGAGCCCCGCAACACGGCAATGGCCTTGATGGACCCGATCACCGGCATCAACGCCACGGCCGCCGTGCTCGACGCCCTGCGGCGGCGTGAACGCACGGGCAAGGGCGCCTACGTGGAGATGTCGCTGCACGAGGGCGGTGTCACCTACTCGGGCCCCTGGCTGATCGAACATCAACTCGGCCGCGACATCCAGCCGATCGGCAATCGCCATCCGCGCATGGCGCCCCACGGCGTCTATCCCTGTGCCGGCGACGACGCCTGGATCGCGCTGGCCTGCCGCGACGACGCCGATTGGCGGGCACTGACCGAAGTCGTCGACGGATTGCCTTGCGAGGCAGACCTTGCGCAACGCCTCGAGATCCACGAGCGCATCGACGAAGCGATTTCCCGGTGGACGTCGCTGCGTACCAAGAACGATGCGGCGGCCGCGCTGCAGGCTGCGGGCCTGCCCGCCGGGCCGGTCAACGTCACGCCCGACATGACCGCCGATGCGCAAGTCCAGGCGCGAGGGTTCTTCGTGCCCCTAGAACCCGGTCCAACACCCATGCCGGGCAATCCCATCAAGATGCCCGGCATCGGCAGTGCGGATTGGACGCCATGTCCCCGCCTCGGCAACGACAACCGCACCGTGCTGCGCGATTGGCTGGGCTACGACGGGGCCCGCCTGGCCGCCCTCGAGGAAGCGGGCGTGCTGGTCGACAAGCCGCCCAAGTGACCACGACTCCGGTACTCCGCAGCGGCCGGCCGGCGGATCTCGCTAGTGGTCCGTTTCCGAAATAACGTCACAGTGCGACGAAGTGTTCGACTCAGCACGGCGGAGTCCAAATGGAGGAGTGCCGCCTTGACTCAAGTAGCTACGCACGCCTCAGCACAACCGATCAGACGAAGCGATGCAGCGTTACTTTGGAAGCGGCACACTAGAGCATGCCCAACAGGGAGTCGACGTCGAGCAGATCCTGCGGCCGGCCCGACGCTCGTTTCGCCTCGATCAGGTCGTCGCGGGAGATGAACGGCACCAGCAGACCGTCGAAATCCACTTCGATGCGTCGTCGCCAAGCATCATCGAACCCGACGCCGGGAATGCCCATCAGAATATCCACGCGAGCGGGTGCCGTGCCCATCCGATAGAAGAATCCCTCTTCCCCGAAATCCGACTCCGAGAGTCCTGCCAGTGGTGCGCCGAACTCGCGCAACGCGCCGAACACGGCGGCGGCATTGCGGATTTCGGCACCGATCCATAGATCCAGGTCATTGGTGAATCGCGGTTCTGCGTGCTGCACGACCGCATAGCCGCCGATGACGAGATACTTAACGCCCTGGGCGTTGAAAAGACTCAACAGATCGCTGAAGTCGGAGTTGACGAACATCGATGCCTTTGACCTTGGCGTAGTGAACGATGAGGTCCCACGTGGCGTCGAATCGCGCCTGGGGCGGCTGAGCTTGCCAGAACTCGATGTCGAACGAGCGATCGAGATCCTCAATCCTTCCGTAGCTCTCGACCATTTTCTCGCGCATGTCCACAGCATAACAGAGCGGCATTGGGGGCGCTGCCAATGGCGTACTATCGGGCCAGAAACGACCCGGCGGAGAAGCACCACGGACGCGCCAAGCAGCTGTTCGCCGCCTTGGCCCGCTGGCGGGACGATGTTGCCGATGGCGCGACGCCGCAGTAATCTCGCCTCCCTTCGCACACCAATCTCGATTGGATAAGGTAGCCCCATGCGCGACGACGAACGACAGCGGCTGATCGACATTCTGAAGGACGGGTTCGACAACGGCGGACCGGTGCAGGGGGAAGGCATCGTCAAGAGCCCGCTCGCCGACTACACCTCGTCGGAACTCCTCGCCGAGGAGCGCAGGGTTTTCTTCCGCGAGACGCCGCTCTTCATGGGCCTGTCCGCGGATCTACCGGAGAACGGCAGCTACTGGGCGGACAGCGAGACCGGCCTGCCGATTCTCATGACCCGGGACGACGAGGGACGCTTCCGCGCGTTCGCCAACACCTGCAGGCACCGGGGAGCGCAGGTCGTACCCGACGGCCGGGGCACGCAGGTCCGTTTCAGTTGTCCGTTCCACGCGTGGACCTACGGCAGTCGCGGCGACCTGATCGCCGTCACCAAGGCGGACCGGTTCGGCGAGATCGACAAGTCCGAGCATGGTCTGATCGAACTACCGGCTGCCGAGCGCTACAACATGCTGTGGGTGAAGCCCACGCCGGGTGGCGAGATCGACGTCGACCAGTGCCTGGGTGGCCTCCAGGACATGGCGCATTGGAATCTCGACGTGACGAGCTACGGTGCTTCCCAGGTGCTCAACGCCAAGATCAACTGGAAGCTCGCCATCGACACCTTCGGCGAGAACTACCACTTCGACGTTCTGCACCGGGAGAGCCTCTCCAAGGAGATCCGCGGCAACCTCCAGACCCACGACACCTTCGGCCCCAACTACCGCATGGTGTTCGCCTATACCCACTTCCCGGAAATCGCCAAGAAGGTGCCGGATCAAAAGGACTGGCCGTTCCGGCTGATGACGCTGTCGGTGTACTTCATCTACCCCAACACCATCTTCCTGGTCGATCCCTACGCCGTGGACGTACTGCGGATCTTTCCCGACGCCGAAGATCCCGCCAAGAGCACGACGGCTCACAGTTACTACGTACTACCTGAAGTAAAGGCTCACTTCGAAGACCCCGAGCACCCGGAACGGCGCTACGAGGAACGCTTCGAGGGCTTCAACCACATCATCGTCGGCGAAGACTACCGCATGGCCGAGTCCACCCAACGCTGCGCCGACACCGGCATCCAGAGCCACATCCTGTTCGGCCGCAACGAACCGGCGCTGCTGCACTACCACAACGCCCACCGGCGCGGCTTGGGAAGGCCATTGCTGGAACCACTAGTGGAAGCCGAGGCCTAGGGAGAACCAACATCGGACCATCCCCGAAGCGGTTGGGACATCTGGTCGTGAAGGTCCGAGACCTTGACCGGGCGGAGGATTTCTATACGCGCATTCTCGGCCTCACGGTGACCGCGAAGTTCGAAGGACACGCGGTATTCATGTCCGCGAATACGGAACTGTCGCACGAACTCCTGATCGTGCCGGTGAAAGATGACGCGCCGGAGAACGAGACCATGGGGCTGGTGCACATGGCTTGGCAGATGGCGTCCTTCGAAGACCTCAAGCAGCTGCATCGGCGCCTGAAGGACAACGACATCCCGATCATCGGCATCGGGGACCATGGGCTATCCCTGGGCGTGTATTTCCGCGACCACGACGACCACGAAGTCGAGGCCTACTACGAACTCCCCAAGTCCGAGTGGGCGACGGGCGGAAGGCACATCTTCGACTCCAAGTTCCCGCACAGTCTGGAGTGAGCGGAGCACTGGGGCTAGGTTGCACCGTTATGACGTGGATAAGGCGGGATCTTGGGTCGCCCACATTTCGGTGACGGTGACTGCATGATTGCGGCCTGCAGAGGATAGGTGGGTGGTCATGTGGCAATGGCGGATATGGGTGGACCGAACAACGTAACGCCGATTTCTTTCAATACCCATCGGCTGCTTCAATGGCTCTCGTCGATGTCGTCCATGCAGCGCCAGCGAACACTGTCCGAACCACGGATCTGTCATGAGTCGGGAAGGCCGCATTAGATCACTACTCGTATGCGTCCTTGCCGTACTGGGCGGCCTAACTGTAGCCCTATTTCTTTGGTGGGAGTCTTCACGTACCGCCGTCGGTGGGGCAGTCAACGGTATGTCGCCCACGTATACATCGACGGATGCCGTATCGGAAAACGACTCGGCTAGCGAGACTGTCGTAGTCGTAGACCAGCAGGACACTCTTTGGAATGACTGCATTGCCTTGTACGACAAGCTGGAGGACCCCACACCCATTGAAGCATGGACGACGACTGGCTACATGACACCTCGGTGCAAGGATGCACTTGATAGACGATTCCTTGATGCGTCGACATCCGACACGATACTAGCGCTATCTACGCCACTGACTTGGCGTCGGGTGTTCGAGGGAGCCTCATCGAAGATTGCGCGCGTACTCGATACATTCCAAAACGAATCGTGCGAAGTTGCAGTTGGGGACATTCGTTCGGAACTAGCGTCGGATTGTGCTGCCTCCGCATCCGTTGATATTGCCGTGTTAGCGCTAGTTTGTACTACCCTGCACTCTGAACCACTCATCGATTCGTCGACCTCCCTTCCCGTGGGTGTCCCGCGCGAAAATCCCTACGGTCACTATCTGTCTCGTTTGCTACCAGGGAGCCTTCATACAGATCTTGAGCGCCTAGCTGATAATTCCCAGGATCAGGAGTCCTATTGGAGAGATCGGAAGCGCATTGAGGAACTCCATTTTCGGACGGCGTGGACGAAATACGAGTGCGGTTCCCGCATTACCGTCGCGCGGGCGATTCTGAATGATACGAGGATGACACCGGGTTTGCTCCTACAGCGTGCCGCACGGCTGGGCAATGAGTTCGCATTGGCGCATTACGACCCCACCCCAAAGGACATCGATGCGCTAATGCAAGTCAATCCGATCCAAACATATATTCATCTCGCTAGACAGGCGGCGCGTAGCTTCAACAATCCAGTTCCCATTGAATTTAAATCCAGATATGAACAAGAAACAATGAAGTTCGTGCTTACGGCCGAGCTATTGGCTCGTGCAAACAACGTCGGGCTAAGCCGAGCCAATCTGTATGCCATAGCGAATCCGGGTGATCCGTCTTACATGAGCACTGCTGACGTAGAGCGTGCCAGGTTGGAGGCGGAGGCATTGGTGATCCAGTGGTCAGCTTCGCATAGTTGGTGAGTACCCGACGACCTCAAGATAGTCGAGGCCCGAGGGGTAGCATTCCGAAAGCCAGTTGGCGAAGTGATCGACGGTCAATGGAGTGTGGCGGACCCGCTTAGCGCTATGCGATCCTCGATGATGTCGTCGATGTGCTCGATGCCGACCGAGAGCCGGATCATCTCCGGGGTGACGCCAACGCTGCGCTGTTCCTCTTCGGTCAACTGCCGGTGCGTGGTCGATGCCGGGTGGCAGGACAGCGACTTGGCGTCGCCGATGTTCACCAGCCGCTTGAAGAGCTTGAGCGCGTCGTAGAACTTCACGCCGGCGTCGAAGCCGCCCTTCACGCCGAAGGTGAGGATGCCGGAAGCCTTGCCGTCCATGTACCTGTTGGCAAGGTCGTGGTAGCGGTCACCGGGTAGGCCCGCGTAGTTCACCCACTCCACCTTCGGGTGTCCCTGCAGGTGCTTCGCGGTCGCCAAGGTATTGGTGCAGTGCCTGTCCATACGCAGCGACAGCGTTTCGACGCCCTGCATCACCAGGAACGCGTTGAACGGGGAAATCGCCGATCCCGTATTGCGCAGCGGCACCGTCCGCGCTCGGCCGATGTAGGCGGCGGGACCCAGAGCGTCCGTGTACACCACGCCGTGATAGCTCGGTTCCGGCGTCGTGAACATCGGGTACCGGTCGCTGTGTTCAGACCAGTCGAACTTGCCGCCGTCGACAATGACGCCGCCCAGCGAATTGCCGTGGCCACCCATGTATTTCGTCATGGAGTGAACGACGATGTCCCAGCCGTGGTCGATCGGCTTCAACAGCGCCGGTGTCGGCACCGTGTTGTCGACGATGGTGGCCACGCCATGGGAATGCGCCATGTCGGCGATGGGTTGCAGGTCGACGATATTGCCCGCCGGATTGCCGATGCTCTCGCAGAAGACCGCCTTGGTCCTGGCATCGACGTGTTTCTCGAGATCCTCCGCACTATCGCCCTCGGCGAACCGGACCTCGATGCCCTGCTTCGGCAGCATGTGCGCGAAGAGGGTGTAGGTGCCGCCATAGAGCTGCGGGACGGTGACGATGTTGTCGCCCGCCTCCGCCAGATTCAGAATCGAGTAGTTGATCGCCGCGTTGCCCGCCGACAACACCAGCGAACCGACGCCTTTCTCGAGCGCGGTGACGCGTTCTTCGAGCACGGCCTGCGTCGGATTCATGATCCGCGTGTAGATGTTCCCAGGCACCGCCAGGTTGAACAGGTCGGCGCCATGCTGGGCGTCGTCGAATTCGTAGGACACCGTTTGGTAGATGGGTACCGCCACGGCCTTCGTGGTGGATTCCGATTCGTAGCCGCCGTGAATGGCAATGGTTTCGTCTTTCAAGATTTCCTCCTTCTTGCAGTTGGTTTTTCGAGATGCCGCGCGCCGTACGGGCGAGGCCAAACGGATTCCCCACGGCCCTGTCGGCCGTTGGTTCGATGGCTCGGTGTTCGGAGCGAGGGGAACCGGGGCCCTACAACCCCTCCAGTGCCTTCTTCATGCCCTCGCCGAGGTTCATCCAGGCGGCCCGGACGATCATCCGGTCCCAGCCGATGCAGAAGTCGCGCACACCGAGGTCGATGTAGCGCTTGGCCTGTTCGACGGCACCGATCTCGATGCGCGGCCGGATGCCGTATTCCAGCGACTTGGCGATGACGCGTTCCTCGAACTGGCGGATCTCGGGCGAACCCATGAGCCGCATCTGGCCGCGTGAGAAGCTGAAGTCCGCCGGACCCCACTGGGTCATCGCGACACCCCGTTCCTTGGCGCGTTCGAGCACGTCGTCGATGCCTTCGACGGTGATGTTCTTCTCGATCATGATGGCGAAGACGATGGACTCGAGGTCCTCGAGGTAGCCGTCCATGCTGTAGCTGCCGAGTGCCGGGCGGCGCAGTTTGACGCCCATCAGCCCCCCGGTGTTGGGGGTGTCGGGGGCGATTGACCGGTGGCAGTCGTCCACGTCTTCCGGCGTGCGCACATCGGTGAACAGCACGGACTTGAAGCCGGCGCCGAGGGCGACCTGGGCCCAGAAACTCTGTGCTTCCTGGTCCAACTTGATCATCAGCGGCAGGTTGTTCCCGCACTGCGCCGAGCGAGCAAGTTCGTAGAGCAGGCGCATGTCGAATGCCGAGTACTCGGCGACATACTCCGCATAGTCGAACATGCCGGTGTCGCCGATGATCTCCGGCACATCCGTGTCCGCGAACAGGAAATGCGTGCCGACGGTGGGTTCGCCCCGGTCGAGCTTCTCCCGGAACGTGTTGGCCAGAATCATGTTGGTCCTCCCTGGTTCGGCCGATGATCCGCCACCGACCGTTGATCGACCGCTGACCATACGTTAACGGGCGTCGCGCGTGCAATCGGCGCCACGGCCCACACGGCCCATGTCAAAGCAATTCAGAGATGTCCCCTTTCTCCAATTCAGAAATGTCCCTTTTGAGGGAACGGCCCGAAGGCCCGATGACCGATCCGCGCTACGCCGAGCTGGCGGGGGTGTTCCACGACGATCAAGATGAGAACGCGTCTCATCCTGATTGACGCGCCACACGGGGAGACGTTTTCGCATGGTGGCGAATCCCCCGCTCGTTCCGCCGCTTGGGCTGAGGGAGCGGAGCGACCGAAGTCCATCGGGCAGGTCGCCGCCTTCGTCGAGGCGAACCCTAGCGCGTCTCCCTTCGGGAGCCGTCCAAGAGCGACTCGTAGCGTCCGTCCATGAAATGCGACCTGGCCGTTGACATTGGCCCCGCTCAAGGAACCTAGCGCGTCTCGCGATTACGCGAGCCGTCCAAGAGCGACTCGTAGCGCCCGTCAGTAAATGCAACCTGACCATAAACACTGGCCCGCTCAAGAACGCTAGCCGACACCTGGCCCGAGGTCGCGTGGACCGCACGATCCCGTTGATCCGACACCGCGTTTCCCACCGCCTGCCCACCGCCGCTTTATTGGCTGGGG
>JAGWBN010000191.1:3774-12957 GCA_021295875.1 Pseudomonadales bacterium | reverse complement strand
CGTTTGAGATTTGAGAGGAGCTGCTCTCAGTACGAGAGGACCGGAGTGGACGAACCTCTGGTGTTCCGGTTGTCACGCCAGTGGCATCGCCGGGTAGCTATGTTCGGTAGGGATAACCGCTGAAAGCATCTAAGCGGGAAGCCCTCCTCGAGATAAGATCTCACCAAATCTTCGAGATTTCTAAAGGGCCCTCGTAGACTACGAGGTTGATAGGCGGGATGTGTAAGCGCTGCGAGGCGTTTAGCTAACCCGTACTAATTGCCCGTGCGGCTTGACCATATAACCGAGTCCATGCGATTGACCGGTCAGTTGACTGGTGAGCCGGAAGGACATCGGGCGAATTTCCGGTGACCTGGACGCACATTTTTTCACTTCACCATTGGCCGGCTTGATTGAGTACGGATTTTGTTCACCGGTTTACGGTTTGCCTGACGACCATAGCGAGTCGGTACCACCTGAATCCATCCCGAACTCAGCAGTATGGTAGTGTGGGGTCTCCCCATGTGAGAGTAGGTCGTTGTCAGGCATTAATTCAAAAGCCCGAGGGCATTGCCCTCGGGCTTTTTTTGTTGTGGTAGACGTGAGCGGTATCGTATTGGATCGTAGGGGCGACCCTTGTGGTCGCCCGTGCTGCTGGACTCGACGCGGCGCGCTGCGCGAATACGGGCGAGGGCGCGCCCTCCGGGCACGATAGCCTCGCCCCTACGATCACGTTCACCAAGGATGTCGCACACGCGTTCGATAGACGGGGTTTGGTAGGGACGATGGATGCCGTTACACTCGGCGCTAGGCGAATTCCGTCGTTGTTCTTGCGGTGCAGTAACGAGCGAGTATGAACGGTCGGCCAGACATTGATGGGGTCGTCTTTTCGGGCGGTGGTGCCCGTTGCTTCTGGCAGGCCGGCTTCTGGGAAGCCGTCAAGCCCGCGTTGCCGACGCCGTCGGTAATCAGCGCGGTGAGCGGCGGTGCTGCGGTTGCAGCGATCCTGTTCGCTGGTGGCTGGCCACGTTTCTACGCGAAGTTTCTCGAGCTCGCGACGGACAACGATCGTAACCTTCGCCTTCGCAACTTGCTGCGTCGCCACCCGGTGTTCCCACATCCGGCGATTTCACGCGAGTCGTTCCTGCACGCCGTGTCCTCCCGTGGATTACAGGCTTTGCGCGCGGGACCGGACTTCCGCATCGTCATTGCCCATCCGCCGCGGGTGCTCGGGGCTCGGCTTGCCGCGTTGTTGGCCGTCGCTGTGGACGAGATCGAGAGGCGCCTCACGGGCTGCATGAATTCGGGCTGGATTCGAGCCCTTGGTTTTCGATCTAGTGTCGTCAGGGCGCGGGAGTGCGAGACCCCGGATGCGTTGGTCCATGCGATCCTACAGTCTTCCAGCGCTCCGCCAATGTTCCCAGTCACGCGCCGCAACGGTCAGGCGGCGCTCGATGGGGCGCTGGTCGAGAACGTGCCCCTATCCGCCGTTGCGGAGTGTCGCCGCCCCTTGGTGTTGCTTTCGCGACACGAGCGTGACCTGCCAGCCGACGGAAGGGAGGTCTACGCCTGTCCTTCCGAACCCGTGCCTGTGTCGGCTTGGGACTTCTCATCTCCGGACAAGGTGGTCGAGACGTTCGAGCTTGGCCAGCGCGACGGTACGCTGTTCCGAAGACGGTTGTTGGGGTGACGCGTCAGATCTTCGCGGTCAGCGCAGTCGGTACCACTCGGGTGTGACTGGATACCCAAATGGAGTCATTCATTCATTGACTAAGAAGGGTTTTTGCCCTTCGCAAAAAACACGCTATGCGAAATGGGGCGATTGGGCCAGGCCGGGATGTGATTGCCGCCAGGTAGTCGGATGTTGTGGTCTAGCACATGTAGACCGTTGCCGCCTCGTCGAAGCGACGACTAGGAAGTCGGCGCGCTTGATCGAGGCAACTGAACGCCATTTTCGCATCGTGCTCGTCGTCGATGGATGTTGGCGTCGGCGGTGCCCGAAGGTCGAAGCGAGGGGCACCGATTGTCAGGTACGCGGCCAACACCCCGGCACTCAAGAGTCTGTCGACATCGAGGCCGATGGCGTCCGCGCAGACCCCTAGGGCGTGGGTTCCCGTGACGACATGTAGTGTGAAGAAGTCGTGGGTGTCGTTGAATAGTGACAGTCCCAGTTCGGCCAAGACTCGTCGATTGTCGGGTACGACCGCAACGCGTGACGTCAACGCCCCCGACGCGACGGTCGCGTTGTACCGTTGTTCGAACGGCACCCCGTCGACAGTCGCGACGGGCTCTGGGAGTGTCAACTCGTCCTGGGACGGTGCGGTTTCCGCCAACGCCAGCAAGGCATCGTCCGGTCCGGCGCAGGTCAGGTAGGCGAGACCCGCGGCGACCTCGGACTCGACCTCGAAGTGGATTCCGTAGGCGAGACGAATGATTGGATGGAATGCGAAGCGGACCCAGCCGCTGATTAGTCCAGGTAGGAAAGTGGTCAGGGTCGCTGGTACCCCACGGGCAGCGATCTCACGGTCGAAGTAGGCAAGCAGCGATCCGTAGGCCGAGAGTTCGCCGATCGCCTCAGCGAACGTGGAAGGCGGCTCGGCCGCGTGCTGCACGGTTGGATCCAAGCGGTCCTTGTAGCGGTTGGCGTAGGACTCGAGGTGCGCCCGCTAGCATCGCCATCGGCAGGTGGTCCGAAAGGAACCCTTGGTAGTGGGGACCATGCTGGTTGCGGTGGGCGAGGAGTTGCGTAGCGAGCCAGCCTGGGCATTGGACATCATGCGTCGTCATATCGAGGTCGTGGGCGATCAGATCTTCGCCGCGACGCCCCCGTCGACGTTGATGATTTCGCCCGAGATGAACCGTGACTCGTCGCAGGCGAGGAACAGCACCAGGTTCGCCACATCGTCCGGATAGCCCGGGCCCTGAACGATCTGCGCGTAGTCGAACATCTTCTCGAACACGTGGTGGCCGCCGTCGGCATCCCTGGACGTGCCCCGGGTCGCACCCGGTGTGAGAATCTGTCCCGGACGGACGCAGTTGACCCGGATATTGTCGCGGCCACCGGCGCCGGCCATGTACCGGGTCAGCGCATCGACGCCGGCCTTGGCGGCGTAGTAGGACGCCGATGCGGTGCCGAACTCGTCCTGCATGCGGGGGCTGAATCCCCGCTGTGCGGCGAGCGAGGACATGTTGACCACCGCGCCCCCGCCGGCGGCCACGAGATGCGGCCAGACGGCCTGACTGACGTAGAAGGTGCCCGTCAAGTTGGTGTTGACGATGCGCAGCCAATCCGAATTGGCTTCTTCGGGGAATCGGCCGCCACCGCCGCCGCCCGCGTTGTTGAACAGCACGTCGATCCGACCGTACGTGGTCGCGGCTTGCGCGACCGCGGCCTTGACGGACTCATCGTCGCCCACGTCGCAGGGAACGAACGTCGCCTCGAAGCCGGCATCGCGGATGGCGGAAGCGACCGCTTGGCCCTGTGCCTCCCTGCGGGCCATGAGGATGACCTTCGCTCCCTCGCGGGCGAACAAGTGGCCCGTGGACTCGCCGATCCCGCTGTTGCCGCCGGTGACGATGGCGACCTTGCCTTCAAGTCTGTTTGGCACTTCAAATGCTCCTCAGTCTGTAATCTGTCAATTTTGCAAAACGCTATTTTGCGCGTTGCGATTTTTTTGAATTTTCGCGGTATAGATCCGGAAATCGGATTCTTGTTCCCTTGGAACGCTTGGCGATGACTTCGGCGAACTCGGCGTCGTATGTGCCGTAGTCGACCTCCCGACGCAGCTTGACCTTGCCGGCGGCGGGTTCGGTGTCGAACAGACTCAGGTAGCCCGCGCGCGGTGCGTCCTTGTCGTCCTTTCCCGGTCGAGGCGGTGATTTGCCGAAAGGGAACGCGCCGTAGACGTCCATCAACCGACCGAAACGCACCGGATTTCGATCCAAGGCGGTCTGGTCGACGGTTTGCCGGAAGGGTTCCTGGGTCTGCATGTGCGACCGACAGTACGTGCCGAGCATCATCAGCCTCAAGCCGTCGGTCTTGCGAGGATACGAACCGTGCCAGGTGTGGTCGCCCCAGATGACCATCGAGCCCATGGGCGCTTCGACGGCGTGGCTCCGGTCGGTCCAGTACTCGGCTTCCTCCGATGACGGCCAACGCCGCCAGCGGTGGCTGCCGGGGACGAACGCCAATGCACCGTCGTCCTTGCTGTAGTCCGACAGCAGGTAGTTGAAGTTGGCCGTGTACGGCTCCGGCGGGAACGTCGGCATCTCGAATTGCGCCCAATCGCAGTGGATGCCGGTGCGGGACTCCCCGGTGCCCTTCAACCAACCGTCGCAAAGGCTCAGGATGCAATTCGTACCGAGCAGGTACTGAATCAATCCCAAGGCGGCGGGATGAACGATGATCTTCTCGAAGATCGGGTCGTCCCAGAGCATGAAGCGCATGAGTTCCTGGCCGTCGCGGAAAACCTCCTGCAGTTGGCCCTCCGAGCACTTCTTGCGTTCGCAGGCGACCTCGAGCAACGCATCTCGAACCGCCTCGTGCTGTTCGGGCGGTCCCACGACATCGGGCGGCAACACCGTGAACCCGAACGCCTCCAGCTCGGCAACATGTTCCAAGAGGTCGAGTTGCTTGAGTTCCCGGTAGAGGGGGGAGAGGGATTTGGCGGACGGCCAGTCTTCGATGCGCATCCGGTCGAGTATACCTTCGCATCGAATCGAGACGGCTTGCTATAGTGGCCCGCTATGATCGTAACGGACATCACGCACACCCCCCTGTCGATCGGCAAGGGCCTGTTGCGAATCCAGACGGACGCCGGTGTCGAGGGCTGGGCGGAAATCCCCGGGCGCAACAACGCGGTCTTCAACGCCTACCTCGAAAACGCGATCAAGCCCGCACTTCTCGGCGAGGATCCGCGGCTCGTAGACCGTCACTGGGAGACCTTCGCTCTCGGCCGCGACGAACGCTTCTACAAGCTGCCGGGCTGGGTCGTTGGCGTGGTGGATGTCGCCCTTTGGGATCTCCTCGGCAAGGATGCGGGTCTACCGGTCCACACCTTGATGGGCGGCGCCAGGCGAACATCCATCCCGCTCTACTGGAGCACCGGCTCCGGTTGGCGGATGCAGCCCGACGAGATGCTCGCCCTGGTCAAGGACGGCTGGGAGCGGGGTTTCCGGGCGTTCAAGATCCGCATGGACTGGCGCGGCTGGCGCCAGGACACGGACCCGGAGAAGGACTATCGACTGTTCAAGGCGGCCCGGGAGTTTCTTTCGGGCGGCGAGTATCTCGGTTTCGACGCCAACAACGGCTATTCCGTATCCACGGCGATCCAGCAGGGCCGACGCTTCGAAGCCCTGGGTATCGACCACTTCGAGGAACCCATTCCGCACTACGACCTGCCCGGCTTGAAGCAGATCGCCGATACCCTGGATGTCGCGGTCTCGGCGGGCGAACAGGACGCCTTCCGCTGGTGGTTCCATCACCTGGTCCTACTCGGCGACCCGGACATCCTGCAGCCCGATATAGTGAACGCAGGCGGCCCTAGCGAGGTAAAGCGCATCTACGACATGGCGACCACGCTGAACAAGCCGGTCATGCCGCACAGCCCGCAGGCGGGCATCAACTCGATGGCGTCGCTGCACGTCTACGCCACCGTGCAGAACGCCACCCGCCCGCACGAGTTCTCCATCGAGTTCTCGGGACCCCTCGACGAGGTGGCCGACCTCTACGGCGAGGATGTCCTGCCGAGGAACGGCACCATGGAGTTGACCGATAGGCCGGGCTTCGGCATCGAGCTCAACGAAACCGCGGTTGCCCGCCTGACGGTGCGCTGACGGTGGCCGACAACCGCCTGAGCATGGCCTTCGTCGGCTGCGGCGGCATCGCCCGCGCCCATTGGCGGGGCATCCAGAAACACGCCCCCCGCATCGACGTGACCGCCGTCGTCGACACGAATCCGGAGCAGGTGGCGGCCATGTCGGAACAGACCGGTGCCGCCGGGTTCTCGTCACTCACCGACGCCTTGGCGGAGGGCGACTTCGACGCCGTCGACATCATGCTGCCCCACGACCTCCACGAACCGGCGACCTTGGAGTCGTTCGCGGCGGGCAAGCATGTCTGTCTCGAGAAGCCCATGGCCCACAAGCATCCTCGCGGCCGCGGCGCAGACCGACACCGTGTTCATGATCGCGGAACAGGCCCAGTACTGGACCGACGTGCAGAAGGTGCGCGAGTTAATCGACGCCGGTGCGATCGGCAAGGTAGTCACCGCGCGGGCGTGTTTCTACGACCCGCAGAACGTACCCCCCGGTGCCAAGCCTTGGCGTTTCGAACTGGCCCGCGCCGGCGGCGGCATATCAATGGACGGTGGCGCCCACTGGATCCGTCCGCTGCGGATGATGCTCGGCGAGATCGATGAAGTGGTCGCGGCGACCGCGCGCCACGTCGAGGACATGGAGGGCGAGTCGTCGGCGCGTGCCCTGATGCGTTTCGAGAGCGGCGTTGTCGCCACCTTCGAGGCGTTCCTCTACCCCGGCGCCGTGGGCCCGGTGGAGGACTTCCGCGTCACCGGCACCGAAGGCGAGCTGGTCATGGAAAGTGGCCGCGACGGCTGGCTCCGCCTCTACAACAGCGAGCACCCGACCGGCTTGGCGATTATGAGCTCGTACGAGGGCAAGGCCGCGAGTTACGGCGAAGAACTCAACGACTTCTGTTGCGCGGTTCTCGACGGCAAGGAGCTCGAAGCCCCGCCGGCCTACTCACTCGGCGAACTGCGCACCGGGCTCGCCATGTATCGCTCGGTTGAGAGCGGGCGGTGGGAAAAGGTATGGGAGTGAGCATGGCCGAAGCCACGGACCTCCACGAGGTCGGCAACGACCCGCTGGAGGCCATCGACTACTGCTACGAACAGGGTTGGACCGACGGGCTCCCGGTCGTACCACCGGAGGAGAGCCGGGTGCAGGCGATGCTGGCGATGGAAGGCCGGCCGCCGGAGACGGTGATCGCACACCATCCCGCGACCAGGCTCGAACTGACCATCCACGCGGCGGCCGTGAACGCCGTCATGGCGGGCTGTCTGCCCGAGTACTTCCCGATAATCGTCGCGGCCTTCGAGGCCATGGACCGGGAACCCTTCAACTTCCACGGCAGCACCGTCAGCACCGGCGGTTCCGGCCACCTCCTGATCGTCAGCGGCCCCGTCGTCGACGACATCGGCCTCAACGTCGGCGTCAACCTGTTCGGACCCGGCAACCGCGCCAACGCGACCATCGGCCGTTCGATCCGGCTGACGCTCATGAACGTCTTCAGGATCGTGCCGGGCATCGCCGACAAGTCGACCCAGGGCAACCCCGGCAAGTACAGCTTCTGCATCGGCGAACGGGCGGACCGGAATCCCTGGCCGCCGCTGTGGGAGGAGTTCGGCTACCCCGAGGGCACGAGTTCGGTCACCGTGTTCGCCGGCGCCGGCTTCTGCAACGTGGAAAACCACGGCGGCAACACCCCGGAAGCGATCCTCGATACGATGGCGAACGCCATGGCCAACTACGGCTGCATCACTACCGGCCAGAGTGTCGTCGTGCTCTCGCCCGAGCACGCTGAGATCGTTGCCCGACCGGGTTGGACCAAGGGCGACATCCGGGAGTACCTGTTCGAACACGCGAAGCAGCCGCGCGACGCCATCGAGCGGCTCGGCAAACTCGACGGTGGCTACGCACGGCAGGGTCGGGATGACTGCCATCGCGGCATGACGGCCGATGACATCCTGGTCACCGTGGGCGGCGGCGATGCCGGCGGCCACTCGGCGTTCATTCCCTCCTGGAGCCGCGGCCGGGGTTCCATCATGCAGACCCAGGCCATCGGCGTGTGTATCGACTGCTGACGGAGAAGATCCATGCGACTCGTTGATCCCACGGTGCCCGCCAAGGAACCGGACTGCCGCCGGGCACCGGCGCTGGCCAGCCTCGACGGACTGACCATCGGCCTGCTGTCGAACAACAAACTCAACGCTGACAAGCTGCTGACGGAGACGGCGGATCTCCTTCGCGCCCGCTTCGGTGGCACGGTGCTGCCGATGGTGTCGAAGAACAACGCCTCGGCGCCCGCACCCGCGGAATTGCTGACCAATCTATCCCCGGAGTGCGACTACCTCATCACCGCCGCGGGCGACTGAGGCAGTTGCTCGACGTGCAGTTTGCATGACGGCATCACCTTCGAGCAGACCGGCAAACGGGCAGTGGTCCTGTGCACCGCGCCGTTCGAGGTCACGGCCCGCAACATCGCCCGGATGATGGGTATTCCGGACTATCCGTTCGTGATCCTGGAACATCCCCTGGGAAGCTGCGCTCCGGCGGAGGTGGCGGCACGCGCCACGGCAGCCTGCGAACAAGCCATCGACATTCTGACGAGTTGACGAACCCCGTTTACGAGGCGTGCAGAAAGCTGGATCGGAACTGGATGCCCCAGTGACCGTCCACGAGCGTTGCGATCCAGAACGTGTCGAAGCTGTGGTAGACCGTGCCGTCTGCCCGGCAGCGGTCGTTGCGTAGGGCAATGTGGACCTTGTCGCTGCCGCTGTGGACCACGTCGAGACTCGCCGCCACGGTATGGTGCCAGCCCTCTTCCCGAAGTCGTGACTCCCCGCGTCTGCAACCCTCGATGAATGCCTCGGCGTTCTCGATGGTGGTGAATTTTCCGTTGGCCAGGCGGATGTGCGGATAGTTCAGTGTCTCGGCGTGGCGTTCGTGGTCCTGCGCATTGAACGTCCGGATGAAATCCTCGACGACCTCGATACCCCGTTGGGCGCTCTCTTCATTCATGGCACATCTGCCGATTCCCGTTGAACGGCTGCTTCAAGGCTTCTTGGGCGAGGCGGCGTCGTTCCATCGCATCCCGCATCGCGATCCGGGCGATGTCGTCGACGAGCGTCCCGGGATCGAGCGGCGCATCGAACCGGATCCTCGCGAGAAGCGAGCGCCAGGTAACACACGCCCTATTGGACGCTCGCCGCCTTCTTGGATTCGTTCAGCGACGACTCGTTCGTCGTCGACGCGCTGAACGCCTCGGCCCGGGGATCGGCGAAGGTGGGCGCCAGCTCGGTTTCGGGTTCGCCGGAGATCCGTGATGCGCGCAGCACGCGCTTGTGGCTCGGGTCGTAGGGCCTCGCCCGGTGCATCACGCAGCGGTTGTCCCAGACCACCAGATCG
>JAGWBN010000191.1:2405-3715 GCA_021295875.1 Pseudomonadales bacterium | reverse complement strand
CTTCCTCGCCCATGCCCCGGATTTCGTAGGCGTGCCGCCCGGTGTAGAGAGACTTTCGGCCGGTCTCGGGGTGCGTCTTGATGACCGGGCGCAGCGGCGCGCCCTTGTCGTGGAAGCCGTACAGGTTGTCGGTCTTGGGGGTGTATCCCAGCTTGGACTGGGAGTGATACAGCGAGTGATAGGCGGACAACCCCTCCAGTTGCTCCTTGGTGTCGTCGTCCAGGGCGTCATACGCGGCGCGCATGTCGGCGAACTCCGTCTCGCCGCCCTCGGGCGGCACCACCAGCGCCATGAGCATGCCGGCCTTGGCGGCTAGCGGCATGTAGGTGCTGTCGGTGTGCCAGCCTTCGTTGCCCTTCAGCAAGTAGTGCTGAGGGTCGCCCGGCTGTGCCAGCGCGCCGTCACGCTTTTGGTTGGAGAACCGTGCGATGGGGCTCTCCTGCTGGGGATACAGCTTCTCGGTCTTGCCGAACCGAAGCGCGAAGGCGCCCTGGGACTCGTCGTCGAGATTGTGCTGCCCCGGGAAGACCAGCAATCCGTAGGTCAGGAAGGCCTCGTGGATCTCCTCCCAGGTGTCGTCGTCGAGCGTGGCGAGATCGACACCGGTGACCACGGTGCCCAGGGTGGCGTCGATTGGCGTTACCTCGATGGACATGGAACCCCTCCCTACCGTGTACGGGCCCAATCCTACCTGTTCAATCCCGGTAGTGCCGATGCAGGGATGTGAGATCGTCACCCTCAGGCGGTTCGTTCCGTCGCCAGTCACCGAGCTTGCCCCGGCACGGGATGCCGATGTTGAGCACGCGCTCCGCCCCCGCAACCGCGCCGCAACTCGACGGCACGTAGCGCAACGCCAGGCCGCAGCGGCGCCGGTCCGAACGGTTGGGCTCGGAGCCGTGGATCAGCGTGCTCGTGTGGATGGAGACCTGTCCGGCTCTGAGGACGTTGTCCACGGGATCGCCGTGGCGCTCGGCGTCCGGCACCTCCTGGTAGAGCACGAATTCCCCCTCCGCCTTACGCCACTCCAGCGCCCCAAGACGATGACTCCCTCGAACAAACCGAAGCGGCGAGTTACCGTCGTCGACGTCGTCGATGGCGAGCCAGACGGTGACGGTCATGGTCGGTCGCACGGGCCAGTAGGTGGCGTCCTGGTGCCACGGCACGCGCTTCGGATCGCCGCCCATCTTGCAGAAGTAGTGCGTCGACCAGCAGACGAAGTCGGGACCGAGAAGATCCTCGACGTAGTCCAGGATCCTGGGATGCAGCGCCATCTCCCAGATTCCCCGGCAACGCAGGTGATAGCCGTCGAG
>JAGWBN010000191.1:0-2235 GCA_021295875.1 Pseudomonadales bacterium | reverse complement strand
AGCTGATCTCCCCCGCAATCACTCCCGATTTTCGGCGAGCACAAACCGCAACGTCTCTTTCAGTACGGGATCGAAGGCGGCACGCCCGGCGTTGAAGAAGCCGTGGCCTTCGCTGGCGTACCGCCTCAACTCGCAGTCGTTTCCGGCGGCGGTCATCGCCCGACAGAATGCCTCGCTCTGCGCGATCGGTACGGTCTCGTCGACTTCGCCGTGGAAGATGATCGTCCGCGGCGCACCCGCCCTGACGTGCGCCAACGGCGACACGGCGGCGGCATCGCAACCGGGGTCTGTCGACGAAGCTCCGCAAGTCGGTAACCGGATTGTAGAGGACCATCGCCGACGGTCCGAAGCGGGCGTGCTCGGCAATTGTGCCGGTGGCGGCCGCCAGGTGTCCGCCTGCCGAACCGCCGCTCACCACGATGCGCGCCGGATCGATGCCCAGTTCATCGGCCTGATCCTGCGTCCATCGGAAGGCCGTGAACGCATCCGCCATGCTGTCGGGGATGTTGGTGCCGTGGCGTTGACGGACGCGGTACTCCATCGAGATCGCGACGAATCCCTCCTTGGCGAGGCGGACGGCGAACGGATAGAACTGTCGAGGTGTTCCCGATGACCAGCCACCGCCGAAGAAGAACAGGATGGCGGGGTGCGGGGGTTCGCCGGCCTCGGCGGCGAAGACGTGTGCGTGCAACGCGATGCCCTGCTCCTTGGCATACTCGATCCGATCCGAGGGCTCGAACTCGGCGGAACTGTGCGCCATTCCAGGGACTGTCATTGCAAGCACGACGGCAAGCCGCCAGTTCCGTTCCCGTTTCTCCACATCGTCTCCATCGTCCACCATGCCGTAGCCAGCCGTCGATGGTGCCGGTTTCCTTCGGCCGAACCAAGCCGCCCGTGATCCCGGCCGGCAGTTCGACGGAACCGGACTTCCTGTCTCGCGTCGCGGTGGGTGCGACCATGCGACAATCGTGGTGTTGCCCATTCCCTGGATCGACAAAGGACGTGGAATCCATGCGCAACATCCTCTTTCTGATGACCGATCAGCAGCGTTGGGACGCGATGGGTTACTTGGATCGTATCGCCGCCGAGGGCGTGCGCTTCAGCGATTGCGTCGCGACATCCCCACTTTGCGTACCGATGCGGGTCACGCTGGCGACCGGCACCTACCCCCACAACAACGGCGTCTGGGGCCACATTCCCCATACCGTCCCCGCACACGCCGATCACTGGATACGCGAGATCAGGAACCTCGGTTACCGAACAAGCCTGTTCGGCAAGACGCATCTGCACCCGCATGGTGACTCCGACCTCCGAGACAAGGAGGATCTGCTGTACGCCTTGGGTCTTGATGATGTGGACGAGATCGGTGGCCCGCGTGCCTCCACCAGCGGGATGAGCCACATGACGGCGCGTTGGAAAGACAAGGGTCTGCTCGATGCGTACCGAGACGATTTCAAGGAGCGGTCGGCCAGCAAGTCATGGGTCGTTCGCCCTTCCGCCCTACCGTTGGAGGACTACTACGACGTGTACGTGGGGCAGCAGGCGAAGCGATATCTTTCGTCCTATGACCGGGACGAACCCTGGTTCTGCTGGGTCAGCTGGGGCGGCCCGCACCAGCCCTGGGACACGCCGGAACCCTATGCCAGCAGGTACGATCCCGAGTCGATGCCTCCACCCGCGGCTAACGAACCCGACCCGCCGAGACCAAGCGGACAGATCGACCGCATGTTCGAGAACAGAAAACGCCTTCCAGCCTTCGAGGCAGGCGAGGTGGGCGCGATGCGCGCCGACTATGCCGGCAGCGTCTCCCTGATCGACGACCAGATTGGCGAGATTCTCGCCGTGATCGAGGAACGGGGGGAAATGGATTCGACGGTAATCGCCTTCACCTCGGATCACGGGGAGATGAATGGCGATCACGGTCTCACCTCCAAGAGCAACTTCTACGACGGCGCGGTCCGGGTGCCGCTGATCGTCAGGACGCCGGGTGCCGAGTACTCGGGGATCGTCAACGACTCCCCGGCGGAAACCGTCGACCTGGGACCGACGCTGGTGGAACTCGCCGGCGGTGAACTCGAGTATCGCCAGGTCGGCAAGTCCCTGGCCGGTGCTCTCGACGGCAGTCGGCATCGCGACGACGCCCTCTCCGAGATCATGGGCGAGTTCATGCTGATGAACGACGAGTGGAAGATCGGGCTCAACAAGGAGGGCGAGACCTATATGCTGTTCGACCGC
>JAGWBN010000190.1 GCA_021295875.1 Pseudomonadales bacterium | reverse complement strand
GAGATCGCCGCGCGGCACCGCTGCGCGCCGGGAACCATCAAGCGACGACTGTCGCACGGCCGCGATTGGGTTCGCGGCGAAATGGGCATCAGCAGAAGGAAGACAGACATGAGTACGGACAGTAGAACGGTTGTCAGCCCGTTCCCGGAGGAGCGGCCGAAGGTCGTTGTCGAAAGACTCCGAGAGAAGGCTTCTGCCGTCGACATGCGGGAGCTCACCTGGTGGTTCGTGGTTCCCGAACTCCACGACGAAGTCCGCTGGGCCGAGTACCAGCCGATTCACGGGGGTTCCGAGTGGCGCTTGACCTGGACCAACACGATGCGCGCGGCACGAGGCGCGGTGCTGCACGACCGTGAGTGCGTGGAGATCGACGTCGAAGAACAGCACTTCGCTGTTGACGGGCTATTGGACCCTATGACGGCTGATCGCCACACACGGGTGTGGGGTCGATTGAACGACAGGGAGGCCGAGTGGCTCGGGGTGGAGCGACTCGCGAGCGACGGCACGCGGAAGCTCCGTACGTTTCTGGACGACGGCTTCGAGTTGGATTGGGGCACCTGCCCCCGCCGCATCGATGCCGGCGAGTGGCTCGTGGCTGACGAGGACGGGCAGATCGGTCGGTGTCGGGACAGCCCGACGGTGTTCGCGGACGGCGTCTTCGCGGTGCGTGTCGGCGAACAGTCCCTCACGTGCACCCGCGTCGTCGAAGTGGAAAAAGACGCCAGTGAGCTGGATGTGGTCATCTTCGCGTTCGTCGACGACGGTGGGCGAACGCTCCTGTTCCGACGCTACGACGGCAACCGCCGTGTCGCACGCGACGAGTCGCGGAACCGCCAGGATCTGCTGCCCCAAGCGGAGCGGATCGTGATCGACGGCATGACCTTCGTGCACAGCTACGACTACCTGACAGCGATGGCCTGCGGTATCGACGACTGAAACCGGCGTGGCGTGGCGGCGTTAATATGGGCGTTCGTTCAGCGTCGAGAGACAACCCCCTTGGAAGATCTTGCGTTCCGCTCGGCGACGGATGTCGCCGAGCGAATTCGCCGTCGGGAGATTGGCTCGCTCGAAGCGGTGGACTACTTCGTCGATCGCATCGAACGGCTGGACGGCTCGGTCAATGCCGCGGTGGTTCGGGACTTCGATCGGGCCAGGGATGCGGCCCGCGAAGCAGACAACGCCGCCGAGCCGGTGGGACCGCTGCACGGCGTGCCGGTCACGGTCAAGGAGGGCTACCACGTCGCGGGCTTGCCCACGACCTTCGGCTACCCGGCACTGGTCGACAACACGCCGGACTGGGACGCGGACTGCGTGGCACGGTACAAGGCCGCGGGCGCCGTCCTGCTCGGCAAGACCAACATGGCCTATGCGGGTGCCGACTTCCAGACCTACAACCAGGTGTACGGCACGACCAGCAACCCGTGGGATCTCGAGCGCATTCCGGGAGGCTCCTCCGGTGGCTCGTCGGCGGCTTTGGCGGCCGGACTGACGCCCCTCGAGGTGGGTTCCGACATCGGCGGATCGATTCGGAATCCCGCGCACTTCTGCGGCGTCTACGGACACAAGCCGACCTTCGGCATCGTCTCGCAGGCCGGCCACTCGACCATGCTTTCCCCGGGCCCGGCCACGGATCTCGTGGTCTGCGGCCCCATGGCGCGCAGCGCGGCGGACCTGTCGCTGGCGCTCGACATCCTCGTCGGTCCGTCAAGCCTCGACGCGGCGGGATGGCGGCTCGACCTTCCGCATCCGACCAAGACGCGCCTTCGGGACTACCGGGTGGCGGTCTGGGCGGACGACGCCAACGCCCCGGTGGACTGCGAGATCGCCGAACGGGCGGCATCCATCGGGGAAACGCTCGCGAAACTCGGTGCCCGGGTTTCCGATTCCGCCCGCCCGGCCATCGATGCCCGCCGCGGTTACGAGACCTACCTCGAACTCCTGCACTCGGTGATGGCGGCCGGCGTAGGGCGCGGCGAATACGAGAAGAACCAGCGTTACGCGGCCGCGACGGACCCGGAGGACCGCTCCGACCGCGCCATCATGTCCCGGTCCATGGTGCTGAGCCACGCCGGCTGGCTGGGGGCCAACGGTCGGCGGGAAGCGCTGCGGCATGCGTGGCGCGAGTTCTTCGAGGACTGGGACATCCTCATCTGCCCGCAGATGGCGGTCACCGCCTTCCCCCACGACCACGCGCCGTTCAACACCCGCACCGTCCTCGTCAACGGCGAGGAGCAACCATACTTCCAGCAATTGTTCTGGTCCGGACTGGTGACGGCGCCCTACCTGCCGAGCACCGTTTTTCCCGCCGGCCTGTCGAACGAGGGTCTGCCCATCGGCCTACAGGCCGTAGGGTCCGCCTACCACGACCACGTGCCGATCGACTTCAGCCGTTTGCTGGCGCAGGAGATTGGCGGCTTTCGAATCCCGCCCGGGTACGAGTAGGGCGCGACTCCTGCTATGCAAGGGCGCCCACCGAGTCGAGACGACCTCCTGGCGAAGGTCGCCCGGATCGCGCCGATTCTCGACCGCACGGCAGCGGAATCGGCGCAGCGGCGCACGCTTTGCGACGAGGCGCTCAACGCTTTCCATGCCACCGGCCTGTTCGGTCTGTGGGGTCCCACGGAAGTCGGCGGCTACGACGTTGACCTGGTCACCCAGGTCGATGTCCTCGTCGAAGTGGCGCGTGCCGACATGTCCGCCTGTTGGACCTTGATGATCGGCAACACGGTCACCGCCGTGATGGCTTCCGGTCTGCCCGACGAGGGTCTCGCCGAAGTGTTCCGCGGCGAACGCCTGCCCATCGCTGCCGGGTCGTTGCGGCCGGCGGGCCGCGCCGAAGCAGTCGCGGGGGGCTACCGGGTGTCCGGCGAGTGGGGCTTCGGCAGCGGCATTCACCATGCCAGTTGGATCGTCGCCAATTGCCTGCTTGCCGAGGACGGCGAACCCAAGGAACCTGTCGAGGGCATCTCGTTGGCGATTCCCATCGCCGAAGTCGACGTGGCGGACGACTGGCATGCGGCGGGCTTGAGCGGAACGGGGAGCAGCAGCTATTCCGTGACCGACGTGTTCGTGCCCCAGCGGCGTGCGATCCGGGCGAGGAAGCGGGGTAGTTTCCAGAGCGCCAACCCGGGCCCGCGACTGCCGATCGAGCACGCCTCCGTTTCCCTGGGGGGTGCCCGCCGGATGCTCGACGAAGTCGCCCGTCTGGCCGAGTCCAAGCAGCGGTTGATGGACCCGGCGACCGTCGCGAGCAAGGAGTCGTTCCAGCTCGAACTCGGTGCGCTGGAGGCGCGCTGGGCGACCAGCGTTGCCGGAGTGCGCCAATGCGCAGCCGACCTGTGGCAGGCCATGCAGTCCGCGCACCCGCTGGGCCATTCGGCGGCGAGGCTCAGGGCCGTGTGCGCACAGGCCGTCGAAGAGAGTCTCGCGATCAGCGGGCGGGCGTTTCGACACGCGGGTGCGTCGGCGGTCCACGAATCGGACATGCTGCAACGGGTCTATCGGGATCTCGCGGTGGCGGCGCAGCACGTCATGGTCTCCGACGCCGCCTACGTGGAGTTCGG
>JAGWBN010000189.1 GCA_021295875.1 Pseudomonadales bacterium | reverse complement strand
GCCGCCACTACGACATGGAGCACGTCATCATCGCCTGCGAGTGGCTATCGGACATCGGCCTCATCGAGAAGGCGTCCACACCCGTGAAATTGACCACCCGGAGCCAGATCGACGTGGAGGAACTGGCGTTCTTCCGCGTGAAGTGGTGATGCCCGGAGGTCCTACGGGTCCGTCGGCGCGCTAATCCAGACGATTGGCCTCACCCTGATTGTTGCTGGACGTCGGGCGACGCCTTGGCCCGAAACTTCAGGCCCAGCGCGCCGACGACCCTGAGAACGGTGTCGAAAGTCGGATTGCGGTCTCCCGAAAGCGCTTTGTAAAGGCTCTCGCGGGACAGCCCCGCATCGCTTGCCACCTGCGCCATGCCCCGCGCACGAGCGATGTCGCCTAGCGCCTTGGCGACGAACGCCGCGTCGCCGTCAGCCTCCTCGATGGACGCCTCCAGATACGCTGCCATCTCCTCGCGGGTGCGAAGGTGCTCGGCGACGTCGTAGGGTGAAGTAGCGGTCTTGGTCATGGTGTTCACCTATAGGTTTCGCGCTAGGCGCAGGGCCGTCTTGATGTCGTCGCTCTGGCTACGCTTGTCGCCGCCCGCCAGCAGGATGACGACCGTGCGGCCCTGCCTCTTGAAGTACACCCGGTAGCCGGCCCGTAGTCGATCCGCAGTTCCGAGACGCCTTCGCCCACGGGCCTGACATCTCCCGGGTTGCCCGCCGCCAGCCGCTCGACCCGGACGAGCACGCGGGCGCGTACGTCCCGCAAGCCGTCCAGCCACCGGACGTAGACCTCCGTCCTGCGGACTTGAAGCATGCGCGAACAGTAGCCAACAGGCTACACACCTGTCAATCCCCTCGCTGGTATCCCTGCCTGCCGTTCTGACGAATCCCTTGGTCATCATCGCCTGCGAGTGGCTATCGGACATCGGTGTCATGACAAGGTGTCCACACCCGTGAAACTGACCACCCGCAGCCAGATCGACGTGGAGGAACTGGCGTTCTTCCGCGTGAAATGGTGATCCCGGCCCAGGGTCGCCGTGAGCCGCGTTCAACGGCGTCCGGTAGCGCGGCTGGATGGCCGCTGGCTGGACCAATCCGTGCGCGCGGCAGGGGAGATCACACGTCTACCACCGATCGGTTCTGAAGGGCGAGGCGGGCAGGCCGGCTTGGTTCATTAGATTCGTGGCTGGATTGTCGCCCCAGCCGTAGCGAACCGACTGCGGCGCCGGCACGGCGTCCGACCACACGATGACACGCTCGCCCTCGATTCTTGCGTTGGCCCAGACGAACTTCCGGTCGGTGCCGGCCAGCGCGAAACCCGTGACCTCGGCACCATCGGCCGTCGCGAGCCCCGTGGCATGGTCGAAGGCGATCTCCACTTCGGCCCCGGCGAACGTCGCCCGGCGATAGAGCGGCCCGGAGTACTCGGCCGCGCGCTCGTACTGCCGCGCCAACGCTGCCAGGGCGAGGCGACGTCCGACTTCCTGCTTGTTCTTCGGGTGGATGTCGTCGGCTTCGCCGATGTCGATGGCAACGGCCATTGCGGTGTTCGGCAGTGCCAGCGTGCGGCGCTGCGCGTCCCGAACCTCTGCCCAGGGCGACTCGAGGGGTGGTTCGGACTCGCGTTCGCGGAAGTTCGCCAACTGCACGAAGTAGAACGGCAGCGGACGGCCCCAGGCCAGGCGCCAGTCTTCGATCAACGTCGCGAACAGGTCGGCGTAGAGGGGCGCCTGCTCCGGATTGGCATTGGCCTCGCCCTGATACCAGACCACGCCCCTGATCGGGAAACGCGTCAGCGGATCGATCATGCCATTGAAAAGATGGCCGATTCGCCGAGAGACGGGCACCCCGACCAGCCTCGGCGCTTGCGTGTCCGAGTCCCGTTGACTGGCTCTCACCGGATATTCGAACTGCGACATCGCCATGTGCCCGGACAGCATCCTCGATCCATAGGCGGTTCGTATGCGTCGCTCGTCGGGTTTGCCCGGAAACATCCAGCTGACGCTCGCGCCCGAGATGTCAACCGGCACGGTGACCTCACCGCCGAAGCTATCGAACGTGGCAAGCAGGGCTTCTCCGTCCATGGCGATTTCAATCGCCAGCTGGATCTCCTGCTGACCGAATGTGATCAAGGCGTCCCAAGTCCCAACGAGTTCTGCGGGGGAGACCTCGTCCCCCGCCTCGAAGCGGCCAAGCGTTTCGTCGAACAACGCGCGTTCATCGACGACGCTGTTCAATATTTCGGTCTCTCTGGCAAGCCGAGGCGCCAACACGGGTTTGACGAACGCGCTTCGACGCGTCCACGCCTCGGCCGGTGTGCCGCCCCAACTGCTGTGCACAAACCCGACGGGGACCCCGAGTTCCGCGTGCAGATGACGGCTGAAGTAGTAGCCCACGGCAGACAAGGTGCCGACGTGGTCCGGCACCGCGGCGCGCCACTGCCCGACCACGTCCGTCCCAGGTTCGGGGACGGCGGCATTCGCGACCGTGAACATGCGTATCTCGGGGTAGTGGGCAGTCGCGATCTCCCTCTCGGCATCGGCCGCGCTGCTGACCGGCTTCGCCATGTTGGACTGCCCCGAACCGAGCCACACCTCGCCCACCAGCACGTCTGCGACACGCACGGTACTTGCCCCGCCCGTGACCTCCAACTCGTAGGGACCGCCGGCAGGCAGCGCCTCGAGCGTGATGCGCCAGTTTCCGTCCGGATCGGTTTGCGTTCGTCCGGAACGCTCGCCGATCCGCGCGGCGACGACTTCGCCGGCATCGGCCCAACCCCACAGTTCGATGGGTCGATGCTGCTGCAGGACGACGCCGTCGCTGAGGATCGCCGGGAGCCGAACTTCCGCCGAACCGCTTGCCGTCGCGAGAAGTGCCATCGCCGCGACGATCACGCTCCGCCTCGTTCCCAATGCCATGCAGTATGCACAGTCCTTCACGTTGGTTCCCCCAGTCGTGTCGGCTCCGAACGAATGACGTTCAAGCATGCCATCTCTTCGCGATACGGTGTGCGGAACGACAACCCGCGAAGCGCTCGGTTGGTGGCTCTCGTTGTCGGCCCCGGTCCAACGACCAGCCATGCATGCGATCATTGACGCCGTTGTAGGTCGAAACCCGGTCGATGGCGGTCAGTTGGCCACCGATCGACGACCGCTGGCTAACGAACGTGGCCAAGTCCGCGTGAAGCGGTGAACGAGGAGACCATGCCCCAACCGCAACGAGCCCGCCGAGCCGCGGCAAGACCGGCCGGATCGCGCAAGCCCAAGCGCCCCGCCATCCGCACGACCATCGACGTCCAAGGCGCACGCGTGCACAACCTGAAGAACATCTCCGTGGAGTTGCCCCGGGACCAACTCACGGTGGTCACGGGCCTGTCCGGCTCAGGCAAGTCGTCGCTGGCCTTCGACACCATCTACGCCGAAGGCCAGCGGCGCTACATGGAGTCGCTGTCCACCTACGCCAAACGCTTCATTGCCCAGGTCGAAAAGCCCGATGTCGACTTCGTCTACGGCCTGTCGCCCGTGGTCTCCATCGAGCAGAAGACCGTCGCCCGCAACCCGCGCTCGACGGTCGGCACGCTCACCGATG
>JAGWBN010000188.1 GCA_021295875.1 Pseudomonadales bacterium | reverse complement strand
AGTCGTCGGGCAAGTCCTGGTCGAGGAGGAGCGTCAGGCACTTCGCCGCCCCGCCCGCCTTGATGAACTCCGTGAGCGGTGTGGCGACCACCTCGTAGCCCCAGGCGTCCAGCGCCTTGCGCAACGCACCGGTCGCGTGGCTGGCGACCAGCGTTCCTTCGAGGCAAACCGCGTTGCAGGCGAAACCGAAGGCGTCCTCGTCACCGACCTCGATGCGGTGGTCAGCGGGAACCAGTGCCTCGATCCGTTCCTTCGACGCCTCGTCCGGGTAGTAGATCACCCGCCCCTCCGGCAGCGGCACGAAGCAGGTGTCCAGGTGGTAGAAACGCTGGTCGACGAGCCGCAGCGACACCACCTCGACGCGCAGCCGTTCGGCGAGCATGCGATGCGCCTCGAGGCTGGTCCGCACCCCGTAGCCGGCCCAAAGCAGCGGCCTCGGATTGCCCTCGGCGGGCCACCACAGCGCATCGCCTTCGCCTTCGAACGGCAAAGCGTCGTCCACCTCCGCGGCTTCGAACCCGGCGGCCTCGGCCCAGCCCCGGTACAACCCGGATTCGAGTTCGCGTTGCGCGACGCTGAAGGTCGACGGTACGAAAGTCTCGTCCACGACGAGCCCGCCGTTGGCGGCGAAGCACATGTCCGGAAGACCCGGATGCGGCTCGGCGGTGTAGACATCGGCGTGCTCTTCGAGCAGCGCGACCAAGGCATCCCACTGGCGCATGGCATTCGGTTGCGACGCCTCCCCGACGTTGCCCGCCATCCAGGGATTGATCACGTACTCAACACCGAAGTGCGTCGGCGGGCAGACCAGCAGTCGCGTCATGGGTTCGTTACCTCAGCAGCCTCGAGAGCTCGAGTAGTGAGCTCAATACTTCGATGGAGATGGCAGGTTGATTGTTCCGTTGGCCAACCCAAGGAAAGCGAGATCGCGTGCGCGGGGACTGGCGTTCTACCTGATTCTCGACGGGTTGGTCTTACGATGCGTTTGCAGAAATGCTTGGAAACCTCCCGCGAATTCGAATCGGCGCGGGCGACCACAAGGACCGCCGCTACTCCCGCAACGACCGGAACAGCGACACGATCATCGCCACGCCGATCGCCAACAGCGGCAGGGACACGACCAACACCGACGACTTGATCGCCTCCAGTCCCCCGAGGAACATCAGCGCGATCGGCAGCACCGCCAGCGCGAACGCCCAGAAAACCCGATGCCAGCGCGCCGGGTTCTGTCCGACTTCGAGCTGCCGGGTGGCCGACGCGGCGATGGCGTAGGACGCCGAGTCGTAGGTCGTCGTGACGAAGATGAAGGTCACCAGGATGAAGGCGATCAATGGCAACGGCTGCCAGTCGAGCGCGCCGATGACGGCGGCGATCGCCTGGTCCGCATTGCCGTCGGCGACCAGCTCCCGCGCCGCCACCACACCTTCGAGGTCCATCCACATCGCCGTGTTGCCGAGCGTGATGTAGAACAGCGCGCACCCGAACGTACCGAAACCCACCATCCCCAGGATGAGTTCGCGCAAGGTCCGCCCGCGGGAGATCCGCGTCACGAAGATGCCCATGTAGGGCCCGTAGGCGAGCCACCAGGCCCAGTAGAAGATGCTCCAGTCCTCGACGAAGTTGGTCTGCAGCACGGGATCCGTCCAGGTGTTCAGGCGGATGAAGTCCTGCACCATCAGACCGAGGCTGTTGGTGCCGTGCTTGAGCGCGAACAAGGTGGGACCGGTGAACAGGACGAACAGCGCGAACGCGCCGGCGACGGTCATGTTGACGTCGCTCAGGATCTTGATGCCCTTGTTGAGGCCGCGGAACACGCTGTAGGCGAAAAGCAGCACCGCCGCGAGCACGACGGCGTACTCCAGCCAGATGGTCTGCTCGATGCCGAAGAGAGCGGCGATGCAGGCGGCGAGCATGGGTGTCGCGAGGCCGAGCGACGTGCCGGTGCCGCCGACCAGGGCGACGATGAAGATGAAGTCCACGATGCGTCCGAGGGGCCGGTTGGCGATGTCGTCGCCGAACAGGCCCGTCAGCGCGGTCGACAGCCGCAGATACGGAATCTTGCGTTGGTAGTACGGGTAGGCGATGGCCACGGTCGGCAGGCAATACAGGCACCACGCCGACAGTCCCCAGTGGAAGATGCCGTAGGTCGCGGCCCACTCCTCGGCCTCGGCCGAACCGGGCTCGGCACCGAACGGTGGCTGGTCGAGGTAGAACGCCCACTCGATGGTCGCCCAGTACATAATCCCGGCGCCGATGCCGGCGCAGAACAGCATGGACACCCACGAGACGTCGGAGAACTCCTTCTCCGCGTCGTCCCCGCCAAGACGACGACCTCCGACCTTGCGCAACGCGACGACTGCCAGCACAGCGGTCGAGACCAGCACCATCCACTGGTAGAGCAGACCGACATGGGTCGCGATCCACGTGTAGACGTCACCGACGATCGCCGAAGACCGGTCCGGCGCCAACGCCATGGGAATGCAGACGGCGACGATCAGTCCGGCGCTGGCCCCGAACAGCACCCAGTCAACCCGCGGCTTCATATGCGCTCCGTCCCCCTCGGTTGCGGCCATGTTAACGCGGTAAGGAGAGGCCGACGTGTCGTTGTACACTCGCCTCATTCTCGGAGAGGGACCGATGGCGGAACTGACGAACTACGAACTCAACGACCACGTCGCGGTGATCACCATGAACGACGGCAAGGGGAACGCCTTCGGCCCGGACATGATCGCCGTGGTGAACCGTGAACTAGACCGCGCCGAAGCCGAAGCCAAGGCGGTGGTGCTCACCGGTCGCCCGGGCCTGTTCTCCGGCGGCTTCGACCTCAAGGTCATCCGCGGCGGCGACCAGGAAGCGGCCATCGCCATGCGCCTCGCGGGCGCCCGCCTGATGATGCGCCTCTACGGCCACCCGCAACCGCTGGTGATGGCCGCCACGGGCCATGCGATCGCCCTGGGCGCGTTCTGCCTGCTGACCGGCGACTACCGCATCGGCACCGACGGCGACTTCCGCATCGGCCTCAACGAGACCGCCATCGGCATGAGCCTGCCGCCCTTCGGCCTGATGCTGGCCAGGGAACGCCTGACCCGAAGCTACCTCACCCGCGCCGCCATCGCCGCCACGATGTTCTCGCCCACGGAAGCCGCGGCTGCGGGATTCCTGGACGAAGTGGTTTCGGCGGACGAGCTTCGGAAGAGAGCGCAGGAACAAGCCCGCGCGTTGGTTGAGCTAGACGGCTCGGCCTACGCGACGGTGAAACAGGGCCTTCGCGGCGAGTCCATCGCGAGGATCGTCGAGGGATTCGACACGGGTCCCAAGTCCGCCTGACGTCCTTGGGGTGGGGGGTCTTCGCCCCGTCATGGTCGACGTAACGGCACGGTAGGCTGCACCATCCCCGAAACGCCGGCGTATCGGGCGATGTGTGATAGAGAGTGACGACTGCTACACGCCCGCCTGACGCAGGTAGACGTGCTTGCGCGACTCACGTTCGAAGAGAACATCGTCAGCGACCGCCCCCACATCCACCTTGATCGCCGGATCGCCCAGCACGCCGGCAACCCGGCCGTAGTTCAGAAAGTACCGCGAGCCATCCGCGGTCCGCTTGAGGAACCCGCAGTCGACCATGCGCCGACGCAGGGTCACATGATCGATGTCCGCACGAACCGAGCGCAGCCAGTCCGCCAGCACCTCGTTCACCTCCGACTCCGCGTGTGGACGGCGCCGAATCAAGCCGCCGGCGGCAACCGCCAGCATCGTATCCAAGTGTTCGGGATTCCTTGGAAGAACTTCGAGGCGACCCGACTGAAGCAACCGGCGAAACAGCGCCTCGACATGCTCGCGCGTATTCATTCGTCCTCCCGGGCGAC
>JAGWBN010000187.1 GCA_021295875.1 Pseudomonadales bacterium | reverse complement strand
CGATGCCTTCGCAGACGTCGCATTCGTCGGTGGGACGGACGAACTTGATGCTCCGGTTCTGGGCGATGTTCATCCCGAGGCGGTTCGTCTCCTGCGCGAGGCTGTCCAGCAGGGCGTCGGCGCAGTCCGGCACCAGGGATTTGCCGACGCCGGTGGCGATGGCGCGGCGGCCGATACAGCCGAGGGCGATGCCGGCGGTGGAGCGGACGTAGGCCGACGGGTCGTTCGCCAGTCGGTCGGTCACGGCATCGAGCACATCGCGGGTCAGCGGCGCGACCTCGCCGAGGCCGTGGACGCCCGCCTTGCGCACCCACTTGACCGGGGATGCGGACGCTTGCAAGAGCACGTCGGTGGCGTCCGGGCCTGCGGCGACGAGACCGTAGATCGCCGCGCGGCGCACGCTCTCCCGTTCGTTGGAGAGCGCCTTGCCCAGCAACCGGGTGGCGAGGACGACGTCGCCACAGGAGGCGAGCTTGTAGGCGGCGCCGATCCGGCGGGGCTCGTCGCGCATGGAGACTGGCGAAAAGCTCCTGGGCTTCACCCTCGCCGGTGTCGGTGGCAGACGTTGGGGTCTCCGGCCGCGGTTCCGGTGACGTACCGGTGTGCAGCCAGTGGTGATGGTGACGCCACAGCACGGTCGCGTCGTCCGGTGCGAGGCCGAGGTCGACGCCTGTCACGGGGTCCTTCCCGAGCGCGTTCCAATCGAGGTCTTCGGGCGGCTCGCCTACCGGATCGGTCGTCCGGTACAGCCAGAATCGCCACATGAACCGGGGCCGATCCTTCCAGATGCGCCAGTCGTCGCGACGGTGGTTGCCGCGGTGAAGCAGGTTGTGGGAGTAGATCACGACGCTGCCGGCCTCGAGGGGAGCCGCCTCGAAGGGCGCGACCAGAGGCCAGCCGGTGTTCCGGATCGCCTCGCGCATGCGCACGTCGTGGGCCGTGCGGCGGGCGACGATGTCCTCGGTGTCGTAGGGAGAGTCGGGACCGCTGACGGGTATGCGCTCCATGCCGTCCATCTGGTAGTTGAAGTCGAGGTGGTCGGCGCCCGCGAAATTGTCGTGGTTCTCCTCGTGGTTGAAGGTCCAGTACTGGGAATACGGCACCGTCGCCGTCGGCCCGTTGTCGGCACGGACCGCCTGCGGGTAGTAGAGCATTTCAAGCTGCACCGCCTGGTGATGGCGGTGTCTGCGCATGTTGTAGGGGCCGTTGTCGTCCTTGTGCCAGTGCTGGTCACGGGACCCGCTGGCGAACGGCGTGTTGTGCGTGAACGGCACGATGGCCCAGTTCCTGCCGAGCAGGCGGTCGCAGGCGGCGACCACCCCCGGGGATTCGATGACGTCCAGGACCTCGGGAATGAGCGCGGCCGTGACGTAACGGCCGGCAGCCACGGCGTCCCGTTCCTTCTCGTAGATCGCGTCGTGGATGCCGGGGGCGATGCCGAGGTCTTCGGGTGCGAGCACGACGAGGCCGCGACTCGCGAAGACGCGGAGCAGGTCGTGGGGCGCGGTGGACGGTATGGTCGCGCCATCGCCGGGCTCGTGGCCCGGCCCCGTTCCCCTCCTGGTCGGGGCTGACGCTTGGGACACCGAGAGGTCCCTCAAGCCCCGGGCGGGTTCAGCCCAGGGTCACGGCGGTGCCGTTGACCGAGACCATCATCATCGAGCCGTCGGAACCGACCACTTCATAGTCGAGATCGATGCCGACCACGGCGTCCGCGCCCAGTTCCCGCGCCGCCGTCTCGATCTCGTCGATGGCGAGTTCGCGCGCCTTCTTGAGTTCCCGTTCGTAGGCGGCGGAACGGCCACCCACGACGTCGCGGACGTTGGCGAAGAAGTCCCGAAAGATGTTGGTGCCGATGATCGCTTCCCCGGTCACGAGGCCGTGGTAATCGCGAATGGTCTTGCCTTCGACCGTGGGCGTGGTGGTGAGGATCATGGCTCGCTCCGAAGCGCTAAAGCCGCCAAGCATGGACCGGACACGGACAAGGATTCAACATCGCACGGGATCATCCCTGGTCGCGGCCACCGGCGAGGGCGCGTAGGCGGTCGAACATGGATGCGAGGGTCGACACGAGCACCAAGAGCGCTGCCCAGTAGATCGCCTCGTCCGGCAGCCAATCGATGCCGAGCGCATTGCGCCCGATGACGGTGCCCGCGATGACGAAGTAGGCGATGCCGTTGGCGCGCCCCAGGCGGGAGGTGCGCAGCGGCTGGCCGGCCAGCGCCTTCGAATCCAGCAGGTACTGCAGGAACGCGAGGGCTATGAACCACGGGAGAATGCCGGGAACGACGTCGATGCCCGCGTCGACTTCGGCATAGGCGATCCCCCACAAGGTGACCGTGACGAAGAAGGCGTCGGCGGTGTGGTCCAGGACCCCGCCTAGAGCCGAGACGGTTCGGCGCCAGCGGGCGATGATGCCGTCGAGAAAGTCGCTGGCCACGGCCGCCACGAATATCCAGCCGGCCAACCGCCACTGGCCGTCGATCACGGCGGCGAGCGAGAACGGGGTCGCGGCGATCCGCGACAGGGACAGAGCGTTGGCTGCGGTAAGCCAACGGCGTTTCTCGCGGTTGGCCGGGTCTTGCGCGTCTGTCATCGCGATCCGAGTCGGTACACCCAGGCATCCCTCACGAAGCTCCGCTCCCGGTCGCCACCGTACTTCTCGATGTACGCGTCGATCACGTCCTCGAGCTCGTCGGGATCCACGGCACGCTTCGCCGCCAGCTTGAAGATGTCGTCGCCGATCCTGAGCCGCACCCGCGGGTCCGCCTCGATCACCCGCGCCCATCGGGACTCGCCCCCGTCAGAAGCCACATAGAACTTGCGGTTCGCGGCGACGCCCCAGACGTTGACCGAGTAGGGGTCGGAGGGCCGGGCTTCGAGCTGAATCGTCTGGAAATCCCGGGTGAACTCCCAGTCGGCGGGCAGCGACCGTTCGGTGCCGGACAGTTCACCCCCGGGGAATACGAACACCGGATCGCATGCCGCCACGACCACCAGCAGCACGCACGCCAGCGCCTGGCGCGAACGGCGCAAGGCTCCTACTCGCGGCGAATTGCGCACGATCACCTCCCAACGGTTGAAGCCGCTATGCTACGACGACGCGCAAGTCTTGTAGAGTGATCAATGCGAATTGCCGACCTGCAGCAACCGCCCTGCAACGCGTCCCTGATGGGGGTCGTCAAGGGCACCCTCGACCACTACGGCCTCGGCTGCAGCGAAGCCGAGGCGTTCGTCCTCTCGGGACATGCCTTCGTCATCAACATCCACGAGGAGTTGTGCCCCAGCGGTCCCTACTGCTGGCGCAATTTCCGCTTCGTCGAGCTACTGCGGAACCTGGGACTCCGGCTGGAGGAACTCGCCACCGTGCCGCCGAATGCCGGCAGGGCCGACAGGGAGCGCGTCGAGAAACTCGTGCGCGACTGTCTGGACCAGGGTGCGCTGTGTTCGGTCCTGAATCTCGACCACCAGCTCGCGCTCGGCTACGACGATGGCGGTTTCATCCTTGCCCAGCCCTGGGGAGAACCCGGCGCGGACACCACGCCGGCGCGGATGAGCTTCGGGACGTGGCAGGAGTACGGTTTTGGTCCACCGACGACCTTCTTCCGGCTGACACGCGACGAACGCCGTCCGGACGCGACCGCCGTCGACGCCGCCCTGGACTTCGCCGTCGATGCGTGGCGGGCGCCGGCGCAGTTTGCCGAGGAGGGCTACGGCTTCGGCGCCGATGCCTACGGCAACTGGCTCAGCGCCATCGACGCGGGGCATGCCGGCGAGCATGGCAATTGGTGGAACGCGGTCGTCTGGGGCGAGTGCCGGGAGCGAGCCGGCGACTACTTCCAGGCCATCGCGGCCTCGGAATACGGCGGCGGCGTGGACCAGCAACTCGCGCGCGAGTTGGCGGTGGACTACCGGGCGCTCGCCAAGCTGCTGTTGCGTGCTTCCGACAAGTCCGCGACCGATGCCGACAAGCGGCGCTTCGTCGCCGAGGCCCGCGACCTCGACGCCGGCTGCACCGAACGCATCGCGGCACGCGCGCATCGGTGAGGCGGGTTCTGGTCACGGGCGCGAACGGCCATCTGGGCCGGCGCCTGGTCGAAGCCATCGATGGTCCGGTGCGCGCCGTGGTCCGCTCGC
>JAGWBN010000013.1:32992-38156 GCA_021295875.1 Pseudomonadales bacterium | reverse complement strand
CCGGTGGACGTCATTGGGGGCGACGACTTCCTCGCCCACGGCGATAGCGACATGGACTCGCTGGTGGCCGCCCTTGTGCCCTCCTACAACGTGGCGCAGGAGCCCATCAGCGATGCCGCGACCTTCATCCGTCCGGCGACCCTTCGATCCCTGCCGCCGGACGCCACGCTGGTACTGCTGAACGGCAAGCGACGTCACCGCGCCGCGGTGATCGCCCTGCTCGGGGCGGGAATCTCGGGCGGATCCCAGGGCCCCGACCTATCGGCGATTCCGGCCATCGCCCTGGATCGTCTCGAGGTGCTCCGCGACGGCGCATCCGCGCAGTACGGGTCCGACGCCATCGCCGGGATCATGAACTTCGTGCTCCGGGAGGATGCCCAAGGATCGGTTGCCGAAGTGAAGTGGGGACGCCACTTCGAGGGCGACGGCGATGCCCTCACCATCGCGGGCAACGTCGGTCTCCCGCTCACCGACGCCGGCTTCGCGAACCTGAGCTTCGAGTGGAAGGAGTCCGATCCAACGAGCCGCAGCGCCCAGCGCGCGGACGCCCAGGCGCTGATCGACGCCGGCAACTCGCAGGTCCGGCAACCGGCCGCCCAGATATGGGGCTCGCCCGAGATCTCCGGCGACTTCAAGCTGGTCGGCAACTTCGGTTTGAACCTCGGCAACGGTGCCGAGGCCTACGCGTTCGGCAACTGGTCCGAGCGCCAAGTGGAGGGCGGGTTCTACTATCGGAATCCGCACACCCGGGCCGGCGTGTTCGAGGGTCCGGTGTTGGAAGACGGGACTCCGACGGTCAAGGTCGCGGACCTGACGGGCGACCTGTCCGGCAACTGCCCCGTGGTCCGGGTCGTCGACAACGTTCCGGACGCCGCCGCGTTGACCGCGATCCGCTCGGATCAGAACTGCTACTCGTTGATCGAGAAGTTCCCGGGCGGCTTCACCCCGCAGTTCGGCGGCTTCGTCCACGATCTGAGCCTCGTCGGCGGTGTCCGCAGTACGCTGGACAGCGGTTGGTACTACGACCTGAGCGCCTCCGTGGGTCGCAGTAACGCGCAGTTCTACATCTACAACACCATCAACCCGCAGCTCCTGTCGTTGCGCAACGACATCCCCGTCTACTACGACGCCGGCGCGTACACGGAAACCGACCGGGTGCTCAACTTCGACTTGGCGAAGCCGTTCGACAGTGCGACCTTCGGTGCCGTCAACGTCGCCGTCGGCCTGGAGTACCGGGACGAAACCTTCCGCATCGACAACGGCGAACTGAATTCGTTCATCATCGATCCGAACTTGGAGGCCCAAGGCTTCCAGATCGGTTCCAACGGCTTCCCGGGGTTCCGGCCGGGGGATGCCGGCGAGAACACGGTACGGGCGGTGGCGGCCTACATCGACATCGAGTCCAACGTCTCCGAGAACCTATTGCTCGGTGCCGCGTTGCGCTACGAGAACTACGCCGACTTCGGCAACACCCTGGATGGTAAGGTCGCCGTCCGCCTGCAGGTTGCCGACAACATCGCGGTGCGCGGCGCGGTCAGCACCGGATTCCGGGTACCCACCGCCGGCCAGGCCAACCTGCGCAACGTGACGACCGAGTTCAACATGGGGCGCCTCGCCGACATCGCGACGCTGCCACCGACCAACCCCATCGCCGAGCAGAAAGGTGCGCGTGCGTTGACCCCGGAGGAGTCCGTCAATACGACCGCCGGCGTCGTCTTCAATGCTGGTCGAATGGACGTCACGATGGATTACTACCGGATCGTGATCGAGGATCGGATCTCGTTCACGAGCCGGTTCAACCTGACCTCGGCCGACGTCCACACGCTCTTGAACGCCGGCGTCAGCGACGCCAGCAGCTTCACGGCGGTGCGGTTCTTCTCGAACCTGCAGACCGTGGAGGCGTCGGGCATCGACGTGGTCGCCGCCCTGCCCTTCGAGCTCGCCGGCGGCGTCTCCGGCCTGACGCTGGCGGCCAACTGGTCGGATGTCGAACTCACCAAGTTCAACCCGGACTTCACCAGCGACAACCGCCGGCGGCAGATCGAACAAGGCCGCCCCGACTCCCGCTTCACACTGACCTGGAACCACACCCAGGGCAAGTGGCGGCTCATGGCCCGGGCACGGCACTACGGCGAGTACTACGACGCGCCGACGAACGACGGCGACGTGGCGTTCTACCCGGATCCAAGCGTGCTGTTCGACGTCGAAGTCTCCGTGGATGCGACCGACGCCTTCGACGAGTACCCGTCCACGAACCCGCACGGCGAGGTCGCGGGGCTCGTCTACCCGGAGCAGTCGCCGTTCGGGTTCAACGGGGGCTTCTACTACTTCCGAGCCCAGTGGCGGGTGGAGTAGGAGCGAATCGGATGGTGGACCGCGGCCGAAAATGTGCGGTTGTCGGCCGCGCCCGCCGGCGTGGCAGCCCGTGGACGTAGAAGCCGAGGTCCGCTACCTGAACGCCCAGTGGCGCGACCGGGCCGACATACCCGTCGTCCCGGCGCGCCAACACCACCAAGCACCGGGTCGTCGTGCATGACGCCCGTGCCGCGCTGGTGAACGGCGAGATTGAACTGGACACCAACGGTTTCGCCCTGCTCCGCCACGAGTCCGCCGTTCGGGACTTTCGCGACGACGACGACATCCGCACGGTCTACTATCCGGAGATGGAGGCTCTCGTGGGTGCCGCGACCGGTGCTGAGGAGATCTTCATTGTCCAGCACGTGGTGCGAACGGAGGACACCTCGGATTTCAACAAGGCCTACGCGCGTTTCCTGCATTGCGACTACACGCTCCACGATCCTCGCGATACGGCACGACGGGCGCTGTCGAGACGGGATTTGCCGCTGGCCGACTACGCGGATCGGGAGTTCGCCTGGTACAACACGTGGCAACCGTTCGATCATCGGGCTGAAAAGAATCCCCTGGCGGTGGTCGACGCCAGCACCGTCGACCCGGGCGAGGTGCTCGACTACCACTACACCGGCTACGGTGCCACCGGCCGCTCGGCCATGCCGCTTTACAACCCCGGCCACCGCTTCTACTACGTGCCGCGCATGGCACCGCACGAACTGTTGCTCATGAAGCAGCTCGATACCCGTTCTGGTCGCTCCACGCTCTGCCCCCACACCTCGTTCGACAATCCGGCCTCGGACGACGACGCGCCGCCACGACGCAGCATCGAGGTGCGGGTGATGGCGGTGTTCGACCCGTAGGGACCCCTACGCGGGCGACCACGCGCCCTGCGGACCCGAACAGGCCGCGCCTACGGTTGGAAAACCGGGCGCGCCCGCCACAGGGCGACAGTCGGCACCAGGAGCACGGCGGCGGCAACGGCTCCCAGCAGCCCGCTGCCACGGGGATCGACCAGGTTCCAGACCAGCATCGACAGCGCGACCTGTGCGACATAGACCGTCGCCCAAGGCCACATCCAACGGGCCATCCGCCAGAATCCGTACGTTCCCGCGCCATAGATCAGCCAGTGCAACGGTTCGGTCGCCTTCGCCCACCAGCCGTGCAGCACGAACCCGAACCAGACCTCTTCATCATCCGCGACCGGCTTGAAGAACAGGTCGAACGGCAGGTAGATCACCGTCATGTAGGCGCAGAAGACGAACATCAGGTTCATCCACCAGGGACGCCGGCTCCACTCCGCCGCCAACAGTCTGCCAAGTCCGCTCATGTGGAATTCGCCCGGGTTCGTGGAAACCTCTGTATGTTAGTTGACGCCCAGGCACAGTGGGGATTGTCATGAAACGCATCGCACTCGTCATCGTCGGCGTAATCGGCGCCCTATACGTGATCGCGATCTTCCTGCCCATCGATCCCGTCGAGCGGCGCGCCGGCACCGGGTTGAGCGGTGAACTCGCTGCCGATCAGGACACGGATTGGGCGTTCCTCGAAGGCAGGACCCGGGCGTGGCTGGAGACGCGTACCTGGTACCTGGTCCCCCACTCCATAACGGTGAGCGCCTGGCCCGCGGACGGCATCCTCTACGTCGGATGCCGCCAGTGCGACACGAAGCGGTGGCCCAAGAACGTGGCCCGGGACAACCGGGTACGCGTCAAGGTCGGCGATGCGCTCTACGAACGACGGGCCATTCGCATCACCGACCCGGCGGAACGTCAAGCCGTCCTGGGAGCCCGAACACTCGAGCCAGGACTTGCCGTGTTCCGCATGGCGCCCCGCTGAACCACCGGCAGATACTGTCCTCGGCTACGTGGGTGCCATTTGCCGGATCGGCGAACGCGCCAGCGGTCGCCCTACCAACGGTACGAGGCGCGTACGTACCAGGACCCTCCGTCGAAGTTCGCGGCGGTGCGCCGCGCGTAGGGCAAGCCGACGCTCAGCCGGTTGGCGTAGGGGTCGTCGATCACATCGATGTATTCGTCGAGCAGGTTGCTCGCACCCAGCGTCATGCGCAAGTCGTCGCTCAGGTCCATGCCGAGTTCCGCATCCACGAACACGGTCGAGCCGAGCAACTTGGTCGGCGGACCGCCATCGACGCCGTTGATCCGGCCGCGCTCGTCGTAGTGCTCGCCGTAGTAGTTGACCCGCACCAGGAGGTCCATCTGGGGCGTCAACAGCGTCTGTCCGGACACCGTGAAGCGGTTCATCGGGTAGCTGTCCTCGATGTCCTCCACTTCGGCGTCGCTGACCGGTTGCAGTCCGTTGACCCGCGACTGGGACACCACGTCGACCTCGTTGTGGTTGAAGGCGAAGGTGACGTCGGTACTGATGTCCGAAACGCCCCAGTCGAAGCTCGTCGTGTACACGACGTCGAAGCCGAGGACCTCCAGATCCAACGCGTTGGTGAAGAACTGCACGTTGGAGGCGATGTCGGTACCCGGAGGCGTGAACGGCAGGTTCTGGGTCTTGTAGATGCGCCCCTCGATGGTGATGAAGTACAGGTCGGCGGTGAGTTCCATGTCGTTCCAACTCCACCAGAGCCCCATGCTGTAGTCGACGGAGGTCTCTTCGCGAAGCCTGGCCCCCCCGGCGGCAATGGCCGACGGATGGGTCGGGCGGACGGTGCCGGACTCGACCTGGAGTCCCGTGTCGTTGTCGAAGGTCGTGGTGACCTTCTGCAGATTGGACTGCCCGGGCGTGGGCGCGTGGAAGCCGGTATTGACCGACCCGCGTACGCTCAACGTGTCGCTGATCGAGT
>JAGWBN010000013.1:3910-32933 GCA_021295875.1 Pseudomonadales bacterium | reverse complement strand
GTGTCCTCGTTGATGTCGTGTTCGATCTCGCCGTAGAAGGCGTTGTTCTGGCGCGAGAACTCACCGGCATTGACGGGCTCGAGTCCCTTGAAGCCACTGGATCCGGCACCTCGGTAGGAGTTCGGCTCGCCGGCCATCACCGTGAAGGTCTCCTTGCGCCATTCGGCACCGTAGGCCAGTTGCATGGTGTCGGTCAGGCGTCGGGTGAAGTCCGCGTTGAGGTTCAACTCCTGTTGTTGGAGTCCACCGACGTCGAAGTCCATCTGGGCCGGCAGGCCGTCGCCACCGAGACCGATGCTCGGATTGATGGTGTTGTTCAGGAAGAAGTCCAGAACGTCCTCGCCGTAGCCGTAGCTCAGGTCGAACGTCGTCCCCCCGGGGAACAGTCCCCGGTAGCCGAATACCCAGCCGAGATCCTGATGGTCGCCGTCGAAGAAGGGCGTGAATCCCTGGGGCAGCGCGGTCTCGATGCCGAGCGCGCGAATCGTGCTGTGGGCTTCGTTGGCCTCGGTCGACGGGTTGTCGCCGGAGCGGTAGAAGAATCGGTAGCGTCCCTGAGTCCAGGTTCGGTTCGCATGCAGGTAGATCTCCGAGTCGTCGCTCACGGGAATACCGGCATTGATGAACAGCCGGTTGTCCGTGGTTTGTGGCCGTCCCCAGGTCTGCACGAACGGCGCATCCCCGAAAGGCGCGTCCTCGCCGATTCGCGGGACCCCTGCATCGATCAACGCCTGGGCATTGGGTCGTTGCCGGCCCCGGGAGAGGGCTTCATTGTCGACGAACTCGAAGCTGACGTTCGCGAAGCCATCGATCAACAAGGGGAATCCGGCGTTGGCGGCGACCTTGACGCTCTGCTCGCCCTCGAAGAACTGGCCGTAGTCGACCCGCAACTCTCCACCCTCCGGTGCGTCCTTCATGCGCAGGTTGATGACGCCCGCAATGGCGTCCGCGCCGTACTGGGCGACCGCGCCGTCGCGCAGCACCTCGACGCTGCGAACTGCGATGCCGGGGATCATGCCGATGTTCGGACCGTGGGATCCCTTGCCGGCCGACGGCACGAACTCGGCGATCAACGCCGCGCGGTGTCGCCGCTTGCCGTTGACCATGATGAGGGTCTGATCGGGTGCCAGACCCCGCAACGACGTGGAACGCACGAAGGTGTCACCGTCGCCGGACGCCATGGGAGCGTTGTAGGAAGGCGCCAGCGCCCGCAGGCTATCGGTGAGGTCGGCGTGATTGCCGACGCTGCCGATGTCGTCGGCGGACAGTACATCGACGGGTGCGGTCACCTCACCCGCCGAGCGGGCCGTACGGAAGCGCGACCCGACGACGATCACTTCCTCGATCTGGGTCGCCTCGGCTTCGTCCTGTTGGGCGGACACGTGTACCGGTGCAACGGCTGCGGCTAGTGCCGCCACGCAGATTGCTTTGCGACGGATAGGGTATCTCACGATGGATCTCCAATAGTTAGCTTGAACGGGTAGTGCGCGCCTACGCTGCGGTGAGCGAACACGGCCGAGCGGCGGTGCGATTCTACTCGTTTTCTCGTCTCGGCGCGGGGAGCGGCGCAATGCGCAAGCTCGCCAGGATGTACGACAAATCTCTGGTGGGTCGCAGGGGCGACTCTTGTGGTCGGCCGCGCTGATGGACCCCAAGCCGTTCGCTGGACAAAGACGGGCGAGGGCCCGCGCGTCGGCCGCGATAGCCTCGCCCCTGCGATCACGTTCACCGAGGATTTGTCGTGCACCCAGCTCGCCAAACTCGGTTGAGTAAATGGTCAGGTGAGGTACTATTCCGATTTGCTCGCCCCAGAGAAAACCAAGGGATACCAATGAAAACCTTCGGAAGCTCCGTACCCCAAGCGGCTCACCTCGTCGCCGCAGCCTTGGTGGGATGCGTCCTAACCGGCTGCGCCGTGTGTCCCGGTGCCGTCGAGCCCGTTGAGGACATTGTCGAGCCGCCACCGCCGCCGCCGCCGCCACCGCCACCGCCCCCTCCTCCCCCACCAGACCCCAAGCCACCTGCACCGGAGCTGACGGTCTACTTCGACTACGACATGTCGGTCATCCAGCCGGCCGCCTTGGCGGACCTCGAAGCCCACGCCGAGTTCATCCTCGAGAACGAGCAATGGCGAGTTCGGATCGAGGGGCACTGCGATGAACGGGGCACCAAGGAGTACAACCTCGCCCTCGGAGAACGGCGCGCCAACGCGGTTCGAGATTGGTTGCTGGCCAAGGGAGTCGCCAACTCGCGCATGGACGTTGTCAGCTTCGGCGAGGAACGCCCGGCCGAAGAGGGTTCCGACGAGGCCGCCTGGTCTATGAACCGACGCGGGGTCGTCATCCACCTGAGCCCCTAGCCCGGACTTCTCACCAGGGGCCGCGATGATCGCCGAGGATTTTGGCTCCGTGCGCGTGCTCGCGACCGAGAAGCATAGCGGCATGTGCGCCTACGCGCTTTAGCGCGCGCACGGGGCCAAAAGACCGGCGAGGGCTCCCTGCGCGAAGCGCAGGCGGGCGTGGCCAGCGCAGTCTGCAAACACAGACACTCGGCACTCCGACACAAGCAGCTGATATTCGAGGCATTTGTTGTTCGCACAAGCGACCTGGTGAGAAGTGCGGGCTAGCAACGCACCGTTGCGCATTGATCTCCTGGTCCAGGGTGCTCCGTTAGATACCGGAGCGCCCCGGCGGGCTCTCAAGTTCGCGCAGGCGGCACTCGATACCGGCCACCGGATCGGCCGGATCTTCTTCTACAAGGATGCGGTCACTGTCGGTGATCGGTTCGCATCCGATGATGCCGGCACCCGCGAAGGCTGGGTACAACTCGCCGCGCAGCATGGCTTTGAACTCGCGATCTGCGTCGCGGCCGCGGCACGCCGAGGCATCGTCGAGGAAACCGTCGCCCCGGCATTCACCATCGTCGGTCTGGGCCAACTCGTCGAGGCGGCCGAATCCAGTGACCGGCTGGTTTCGTTCTGATCCATGAAGAGCGTCCTGTACCTCATCCGCCGCCGGCCCAACAAGCTCGCCGACGAGACCACCGACCTGATCCTCGTCTCGGGGGTGTTCGAGCAACCCACGTCGGTGCTGTTCACGGACGACGGCGTGTTCCAGCTCGTCGGCCTCGAGGGTCGGCAGTCGTCGATCAAGGCCTTGCCCACCTATGGGGTCAGCGAACTTCACGTTGCCGTGGACAGCCTGGAGCGGCGCGACCTCTCGCTGGACGCAATCGACATCGACGTCCGCCTCGCAAGCGCAGAGGTCGTGCGGGAACTGATCGCCGGCCACGACATCGTGCTCAACGACTGACATGGGCGTCCTGCACATCCTGTCGAATCCGGACGCCACGGCCTCGTGCGTGGCGGCCGTGGCTGAGGGCGACGCCATCGTGGTCGTCGGCGACGGTGTATTCGCCCTGCCGCGCGTCGCCACCTCGGCGCGCATCGGGGTCGTCACGGAGGACGCCGCCGACCGCGGCGTTGGATTGCCGGACGGCGTCCAGAGCCTGTCCTACGCCGACTTCGTTGCCTGGGTGGTGGGGTGTCGGAGCAGCGTCACGTGGACCTGATCCTGGACGACGACGGTCACCTGGCCAAACCGGATGCCTGGGCCGAACCCACTGCCCGGCTGTTGGCGGAACGGGAGGGCGTGGAACTTGGCCCCGACCATTGGCGGGTGATCAACGTGGCGAGGGACTTCTACCGGGAGACCGGCGTGTCGCCATCGATGCGTCCCCTGATCAGACTGGTGCGCGACCACGTCGATACCGAGTTGGCATCGAGCCTGGCGCTCATGCGCCTCTTTCCCGGTAGTCCCGCCCGACGGGTCGCGAGGATCGCCGGACTGCCCCGACCCGACAAGTGCCTGTAGCGCGGTCCGCGGACGCTGTCAGGGTGGTGTGTCTCCGGCGAGCGACGCGACCCGCCCGACGACGGTCGTCAACGGCCCCTTGAGATTCGCCTCGCGAACACGCGACGCCAGATCGCCCAACGAGCCGGCCACTACCCGCTGATCCGGCAGCGTTGCCCTGGAGACGGCGGCGGCGGGTGTCTCCGCGTCCGCGCCGGCGGCGACGAGACGCTCGCATACGCTTGCCAGGACCTTTAGGCCCATGTACACCACCAGGGTTTGATCCTGCTTCGCCGCTTCCGTCCAGTCCAGGTCGAGACGGCCGTGGGCACGCGCGGTCACGAAACACACGGACTGGGCCCAGTCGCGATGGGTTAGCGGAATACCGGCGATGGCGGCACAGGCCGAGGCGGCGGTGACTCCCGGCACCACCTCGAACGGAACGTCCTGGTCGGCCAGCCAGGCGATCTCCTCGCCACCACGGCTGAACACCAGAGGATCGCCGCCCTTCAGACGGACAACCCGCAGTCCCCGGCGGGCATCGTCTACGAGTTGCGCGTTGATTCCCTGTTGACGGTTCCGGCTGCCGCCCTCGCCGGCCCTTCGCCCCACATCCACGCGCCGTGCGTCGCGGCGGCAACGTTCGAGCACACCCGTGCTCACCAGCTTGTCGTGGTACACGACATCGGCACGCTGCAGGCAACGCAGCGCCCTGATGGTCAGCAGCTCGGGATCGCCCGGACCGCCACCGACCAGTGAGACGAGGCCCGTCGACCCGGGCGACGCCAGCTCGGCTGCCAAGACCGCGTCCGCGCCCTCGAGATTCCCGCGGCTGGCGAGGTCCCCCAATAGGGAGTCCAGCACCCGGTCCCAGAACTTCTGCCGGTCCGCCGCGTCAGGCATCGCCACCTTGATCTGCTCGCGTCGGCTGCCGAGATAGCCAGCCAGGGCGCCGAGCGACGTCGGCAGCAGGATCTCGATCCGTTCCCTCAAGTGTCGTGCCAGCGTCGGCGATGCGCCGCCGGTGGAGATGCCCACGGTCACCGGATCGCGGTCGACGATGGCGGGGAAGATCGCCGTCGACAGGTCGCCCCGGTCGACGCAGTTGACGAGCACACCATGGCGACGGCATGCCGCAAAGACCTCGGCGTTGACCTCGGCGTCGTCCGTCGCCGCGATGACTAGGAGCCGACCGGCCACGTCCAAGGCGTCGAACGGCCGTCGCTCAACCGCGATGCCGTGTTTGCCGCAGAAGTCGAGGACTTCCTCGCCGGGGGCGACAGCCACCACCTTCAACTCGGCCTTCGCCGCGACCAGAAGCTCGATCTTCCGCCGGGCCACCGCCCCGCCACCGACGACGAGGCAGGGTTGACCGGCGAGCTTGAGCGCGATCTGCAATGTGTTCACGAACGGGCTCGATCAGGGGGGCTGGAACGTTAGGCGATCCACGCCTCCCAAATACGACCGCAGCGCATCGGGAAGGTGGATCACGCCGTCGCCGTCCTGGAAGTTCTCCAGGAGCGCGATCAGCGTCCGACCCACCGCCAGGCCCGACCCGTTGATGGTGTGCACATAGTTCGGCCTGCCGGTGTCGGCGTCGCGGAAGCGGGCAAGCATGCGCCGTGCCTGAAAGTCGAGGAAGTTGCTGCAGGACGAAATCTCGCGGTAGCGGCGTTCGCCGGGAAGCCAGACCTCCAGATCGATTGTCTTGGCGGCGGCGAAACCCAGATCGCCGGCGCACAGGACCACGGCGCGGTAGGGCAACTCCAGACGACGCAGGATCGTCTCGGCATGGGCGGTCAACTCGTCCAAGGCGTCCCACGACGTGTCGGGGTGGACGATCTGCACCAGTTCCACCTTCTCGAACTGGTGTTGACGGAAGATGCCGTGGGTGTCCTTGCCGTAGTTGCCGGCCTCGCTGCGGAAACACGGGGTGTGGGCCACAAGCCGCAGTGGCAGTTCCTGGGCATCGAGAATACTGTCGCGAACCAGGTTGGTGACCGGCACCTCCGCCGTGGGAATCAGAAACCGATCCCGTTCGCTCGCGACGGCGAACAGGTCGGCTTCGAATTTGGGCAACTGGCCGGTGCCTTCTAAGGCGCTCCGGTGCACGAGGTAGGGCACGTAGACCTCCTCGTACCCGTGTTCGCCGGTGTGCACGTCGATCATGAACTGGGTAAGGGCCCGGTGCAGCCGGGCAAGCGGTCCCCGCAGCACGGAGAATCGCGCGCCGGCCACCTTGGCGGCACCCTCCAGATCGAGGTAGCCGGCCGCCAAGTCGACGTGGTCCCGCGGTTCGAAGTTGAACTCCATGGGCTCACCCCAGGAGCGGAGTTCCTCGTTGTTGGTTTCGTCGGTCCCCACGGGTACGCTGTCGTGGGGCGGATTGGGGATCGCCAGCACGAACTCGTCGAGTTGCTCGCGGACGGCATCGAATTCCCCGGCGACTACGGCCAGGCGCTCGCCCAAGTCTCCCACGGCGCGAACCAGCGGTTCGATGTCCTCGCCCGCCGCCTTGGCGGCCCCGATCCGCTTCGAGGATGTCCGCCGCTCGTGGCGAAGCCGCTCGGTCTCATCCTGGGCGGAACGCCGACGCGCTTCGAGACGTTCGAAGTTGGCGACGTCCAAGTCGAAACCACGCCGCCACAAGCGCTCCGCGACACCCTTGATGTCGCGCCGCAAGGTGTGGGGATCGATCATTGCAGAGCCCCCGCCAAGCGGTAGCCGGCAAGAGCGGACGCCAGACAGACGACGACGCTGCCGACGACGTAGACGGCCGCCGAGCCAAGGCGTCCCTGCTCGACAAGCAGCACGGTCTCCACCGAAAACGCCGAGAAGGTCGTGAAGGCCCCCAGGAGTCCCGCGACCAGGAAAGCCCGTCCGGTGCCTTCGAACCAAGGCACGCCCGCAAACAGTCCGACCAGCAAGCCAACGGCAAGCGAACCCGTGACGTTGACCAAAAACGTCCCCCAGGGAAACTCGTTCGAGGTGTTCGCGATCTCCTGCACCGCGAACCGCAGAACCGCGCCGCAGGCACCGCCCGCAGCCACCCAAAGGATCGATTTCACGTCAGAACGCCTTCTGTCCCAATGTTTACGGTCAGGTTGCATTTCACTGACGGGCGCTACGAGTCGCTCTTGGACGGCTCGCGTACTCGCGAGACGCGCTGGCCCGAACGACGCCAAGCGCACAAGTCTAGCGCGTCTCGCGAGTACGCGAGCGCGTCTCCCTTCGGGAGCCGTCCAAGAGCGACTCGTAGCGTGTGCCGCGCTAGCCCGCATATCTCACCAGGGGCCGCGATGATCGCGCAGGATTTACGGGTCGTCGGACCGCCGTGCCGCCCGGTCGCGCTCTTCGAGTCTCGCCAGCCGCTCGGCGATCTTCGCCTCCAAGCCCTGGTCCGTCGGTTCGTAGAAGCGGACATCCGGCATGTCGTCGGGGAAATACCGCTCGCCGGCGGCATACGCGTGCTCCTCCGCATGGGCGTAGCGGTAGCCCCTGCCGTGTCCCAGGCTCTCCATCAACTTCGTGGGTGCGTTGCGCAGGCGCAGGGGCACGGGATGCGAAGGGCTGTCGCGGACGTAGGCCATCGCCCTCAAGAGGGCCTCTTCGATTTTGTTGCTCTTCGGCGCGCTTGCCAGATACAGCACCGCCTGCGCGAGCGCCAATTCACCTTCCGGAGAACCGAGCCGGCGGAACGCGTCCCATGCGTCGATGGTGAGCTGCAGACCCCGGGGGTCGGCATTGCCGATGTCCTCGCTGGCCATGCGCACCAGCCTCCTGGCCACGTACAAGGGATCGCAGCCGCCGTCCAGCATCCGGGCCAACCAGTAGAGCGCCGCATCCGGCGCACTGCCACGGACCGCCTTGTGCAGTGCGGAAATCTGGTCGTAGAAGGCATCCCCGCCCTTGTCGAATCGGCGGTAGGTCCGACCACTCGCTTCGAGCACGTGGCCCGACTCCACTGTGCCCGTCGCCAACTGCACCGCGACTTCCAGGGTGTTCAACGCGCGTCTCGCATCGCCGTCGGCCACCGCGAGCAGTTCGCGCACGCCATCGTCCGCCACCTCAACCCCGAGGTCACGTGTCGCCGCCCGGCGGACGAGTACCTCGATGTGCGCGGGCTCGAGGGGTTTCAGGACATAGACCCGGGTCCGGGACAGCAGCGCCGAGTTGACCTCGAAGGACGGATTCTCGGTGGTCGCGCCGATGAAGGTGACGGTACCGCTTTCGACGTGGGGCAGAAACGCATCCTGCTGGGCCTTGTTGAAGCGGTGCACCTCGTCGATGAAAAGAACGGTCACCCGATCCGGAACCGCCCGTGCATCCTCGATCGCCGTGCGAACGTCCTTGATCCCCGCCAGCACGGCCGAAAGGCTCTGCCAACGGGCCTCGGCGGCATTCGCCAGCAGCCTGGCCAAGGTCGTCTTGCCGGTGCCGGGAGGCCCCCAGAGCACCATCGAATGGACCACGCCACGCTCGGCAAGTTGGCGCAGCGGCCCCTCTTCGCCGAGAAGGTGTTCCTGGCCGACAAAGTCGTCGAGGCTCGTGGGGCGCATCCGATCCGCAAGGGGACGTGACGCGGATGCCTGGGAAGCGGGCTCGGAAAAGCCCTCACCCAGGGGCAGGGTTGGCTGGGATGTTGCCAATGACGTCGACTCCTTCGGGAACCTCGAAGTCGAAGAGTGACGATTCTAGCACCAGGTTCACTGCCGTCGCCCCGAATGCGATGGCGGTAACCTGATCCAAGTGGTCCGCCACTTCCAGGCCGGTGAGCACGCCTCGGGGTGAGAACGTCAGCGTAATGCGTCGGAACAATCCACCGGTGGAGCCACCGGTGGAGCCACCGGTGGAGCCCCCGGCGGACGCACTCCGCGCCGGACCATCGCGTGGCGTCAGGACGAACCGCCGCTCGCCGTCCTGCCCACCGTCGTCGGTCGCCTTCTCGACCGCGAAATGCGGCTCCAGGTTTGCGGATACGCCGGTCAGGAAGACCGCAGGCGAACCCTCCACCGTCTCCACCAAGGGTTGCACGGTGACCTGCTCCAGGTCGGGATCGTAGACCCATACCGAATCGCCATCGGCCAGGACGAGTTGCGGATAGGGTTCATCCACCTCCCACCGCAGCCGACCGGGGCGCTCAAGGTGCATCCGGCCGGTGGAGGTCTGCAGCACCTCGCCGCGGTGGCTCGTAACGGTCTGTCGAAACTCCGCGAGGAAGGTCTTCATGCCGTTCAGCAGTTCTTCGAGTTCCGCCGTATCGACCGGCGATGCCGATGCTTGCAAGGCCCCCAACAGTGCCACCATCGGGACGAACGTCTTCGGCCAAGTTCCCGTGGCAAAGCTGTTATATGTCAATGTATTACGCACATGTCTGCACAAACCAATAAAGTTTTATTCGGTCGTCACGCCGACCGGGACGAGGACCTCCCTCGAGCCGTTGCTGTTCATCGCGGACACTACTCCATTTTCCTCCATCGTTTCGATGAGTCGGGCCGCTCGGTTGTAGCCGATCCGCAACTTGCGCTGAACTGCGGAGATCGATGGTCGGCGCGACTCGATCACGTACGCCACAGCTTCCTCGTATAGGGGTTCTGCCGGCTCGTCGTCGTTGCCACCAACGTCGATCGTGCCCGGTACCGCAGGGTCCGGCGAACCCTGCAGCACTTCGTGCATGTATTTCGGCTGGCCGCGTTCCTTCCAGTCCTCGGCGACCGCCAAGACCTCCTCGTCCGACACGAACGCACCGTGTACGCGCCTCGGCATACTGGTGCCCGGTGGCAGGACCAGCATGTCGCCGTGTCCAAGAAGCTGCTCCGCGCCTCCCTGGTCGAGGATGGTGCGGGAGTCGACCTTGCTCGACACCTGGAAGGAAATCCGCGCGGGAATGTTCGCCTTGATCAGCCCCGTAATGACATCCACCGAAGGCCGCTGGGTGGCGAGGATCAAGTGAATTCCCGCCGCCCTCGCCTTCTGCGCGATCCGAGCGATCAACTGCTCGACCTTCTTGCCGACGATCATCATCATGTCGGCGAATTCGTCGATCACGACGACGATGAACGGTAAGGGTTCGAGGGCCGGGGCTTCCTCGTCCACCCCGTCCTCCAGGGGATCCTCCCAAAGGGGATCGAGTACCGGTTGACCGATGCTCCGGCTTTCCTCGATACGGCGGTTGTAGCCTGCGATGTTGCGCACGCCCAGCGCAGCCATCAACTGGTAGCGGCGCTCCATCTCCGCGACGCACCAATTGAGCGCCTGGGCCGCATCCTTCATGTCGGTGACAACGGGCGTCAGGAGGTGCGGAATGCCCTCGTAGACGGCCAACTCGAGCATCTTGGGATCCACGAGGATCAGGCGAAGCTGGTCCGGGGTGGCTTTGTAGAGCATCGACAGCAACATGGCGTTGACGCCGACGGACTTGCCGGACCCGGTCGTTCCTGCCACGAGCAGATGGGGCATCTTGCCCACATCCGCCATCACCGGGGCTCCTGCGATGTCCTTGCCTAATGCCAGGGTCAGTGGCGAGGACGCCCGTTCGTACTCCGTCGAGTTGAGAATCTGTTTCAGGCGCACCACCTCGCGGCGTTCGTTGGGAATCTCGATCCCGACTACCGACTTTCCCGGGATGATCTCCACAATCCGGACGCTGACCACGGCCAACGACCGCGCGAGATCCTTCACCAAACTACTGATTTTGCTTACTTTCACGCCATCGGCCGGCTCCAGTTCGAAACGCGTGACCACGGGTCCGGGAAGGACCGAGACCACCTTGGCGTCGACACCGAAGTCGGCCAGCTTCTTCTCTAGGAGTCTGGACATGGCGTCCAGCGACTCGCGTGAGAAGCCGCCCGTGGCGTCCGCCTCGTAGTCGTCCAGGAGTTCGAGACCGGGAGTTCCGAGATCGAACAAGCGCCCCTGAAAACCTGCCGGCGGCGGCTTCGCCGGGGCTTCGACCTTCGGCTTCACACGCTTGGTGGGATCCTGGATCAACGGCTCGGCACGCCGCTTGGCCGACTTGGATCTTCGTTTCGGGGTTACCCCGATCCCGGGAGACGGCGATGGCCGCAACCAGCCGCTGACCGCGTCCCCGAGTTGCCGCAACAAGTTGAGAGCACCGGTCAATGTGGCTACCGCGCCGACCGCCATCGCATGCACCCCGCGACCGGTCTTTTCGAGTACGCCGAGCCACGAGTAGCCGAGGCTTGCCTGGGAACCGATCGCCAGCGCGGCCAGTGCGCAGAGGGTGAGCCCCACCCAGTTCAACAACGGCAGTCCGGCCCGGGCGATCCCGTCGCCGATCACGCCACCCGGCCCGGCGGGGAGGTGCTGACCGGCCTCCACATGCAGACACAACAACAGGCACGTCGATACGACGACGGCGACGAAACCTCCACTACGCACCAGGAGGGATGTCCAGGACCACTGCTGACGGACGGGCACCTTGAACAACAAGGCCGAACTCACCCCCAGCCCAAGCGGTACCAGGTAGGCCGCCCAGCCGAAGGCCAGGAGAAAGACGTCGGCCGTAAGCGCGCCACTTCGTCCCACGAGGTTCGATACCGTGAGGCCGGACCCGGCGAACGTCCAAGCCGGGTCGAGGGGCGAATAGGACCCGATCGCCAACAGGACGTACACTGCCAGCGCCAACAGGGCCACCAGGCCAATTTCGCGAAGGGGGACGAATGTCAACGGCGACGCTATTGGGGAAATCCTTTTCGCCCAAAGGTTGCCGGACTCTAGCAGACTGCCCCGGTAGGCGCAAAGTAGCAAACTAGCCGGTGGGGCGGCCCGGCGTTCTTGAGCACGTCCCACTCGACTGTTGAGCACAGTTCGAGGCCCCGTAGCGCCCCAGGGCCGTCCCCTGCGCTTCGCTGTGCGCCGGGTTCGCCTCCGGCCCAGCCCCGCCGTCGCCGGTTTCCGGATGGCCTCGGTTTGATCAGCACGGGACGCCACAAGGGCGTCCCCTCGTCGGTTCTGAGCCGGAGGCTCGCCAGGCCTACTTGTCGCGCCTCCTCTTCACCGCGGCCAGAACGATGCCGACGACGAGATAGACGGCGAGCACCATGGCGGTCACCGATCCGAGAAGGAATACCGAAGGCCGTGCGTCGGCACCGTCCTCCAGGAACAGGCGGAAGATGGCCACGGCGAAGGCGGGTGCCCAATGCTCGCCATCGAAACGGAACGGTGTCAGCGACCACGCCAGGACGACGGCGGCGGCAAGATAGCGAAGCCGGCCCCAACGGGGCGTGACCACGAACACGAGCGCCGCGACGGCGACCGCGGACACGACCAACACCAGCCAGGCAAGCGCGTAGCCCGTCACTCGTCCGGGTCCACCCAGCGGACGACATGCGCTTCAAGCGACTCGTCCGGATGGATCCACTGCTCCGGGACGACGTTGCCGTAGACGCTGATCCCGGCGTCGATTACCGTCTGTGGGGTTCCCGACACCAAGGGATGCCACCACGCGAGGTCGCGACCGTTCGCCAAGCGCCGATAGGCGCAGGAGTCGGGGAGCCAGTCGAACTGGGCAGCCGTGTCGGCGGTCAGATGCACACAGTCGGGAACCAGCCGATGCCGCTCCGCATATCGCGTACATCGGCAGGTGTCCCGGTCGAATAGACGACAGACGACCGATGTCGGATGGACTTCCCCGGTATCGGCGTCGGCAAGCTTGACAACGCAGCAGCGACCACAGCCGTCGCACAACGACTCCCACTCGTCGCCGGTCATCTCGTCGAGTCTCTTGCGCCGCCAGAACGGCTCGCCAGCAGACATCAGCGTGCCGCCAGGATCTCTCGGAACACCGCGCCCAGGACATTGCCGCGCCAACCCTCGTAGCGCGGCGGCAAGCTGCCATGCTCACGGTAGTGCCGATAGTCCGTTTCCAGCTCGCGCTTGCGGGCAAGCAACTCCGGGGCGATGCCGAGGCCCGCCGCCTCTCGGCGCGCGACGTCCCGCAGTTCGGTGATCGTCTCCCCGTCACGACGCGTGAGGCCGGCTGGCAGCGAAGGCGGGGGATTCGGGTCTTCCCGGCCCCGGCGGTGCAGGTAGACGATGGTCTTTCCGTAGCGCCTCGTCGCCCGCCGGGAAAGCAATCGCCCGACGTCGGCGATCTCCAGCACCGGCTGCCGTGCCATGGCGACAAGCTGATCGTCACGCACCAGGTGGGCCCGCGGCATGTCGCGTCGACGCACCTCGTTCTCCCGCCATCGGACCAGGCTCCTCAGCGCCGCCAACTCGCCGCCTCCCAGCCGCCGCGCACCCTTCAGCGTTCGGTACCAGGTATCCGGCGTGTCCGCCTGCTGGTCCATGACGCTCGCCATGTCCTCGCGGAACCAGTCGAGACGACCCTTCTCCTCTAGTGCGTGGCGCTGGTGGGACCAGATCGGCAGCAAATACGCCGCGTCCTCCCTGGCGTAGGCCAACTGCCGGGCCGACAACGGTCGCTGCAGCCAGTCGGAGCGCGTCTCGTGCTTGTCGAGATCGAGGTCTAGGTAGTGTTTCACGAGCCTGGCGTAGCTCGCCGAGAAGTCCTCGCCCAGAAACGCATGGGCAAGCTGGGTATCGACCAAGTTGCGCGGTCGCACACCCAGGTGACGTTCGATGACCTCCAGATCCTCGGAGCAGGCATGCACCACCTTGGTGCGCTCGGGATCGAGCAGGGTGGCGCGCAAGGCGTCGAAGTTCGCCTTCGCCTGGGCATCCACCAAGGCCACGCCACCGTCCCCGGCCAGCTGGTAGAGGGCCGGAATCGGGAAGAACGTGCGTACCCGGATGAACTCCGTGTCGATCCCGACTTCCGCGCCAAGGGCGGCGACACAGGCGGCCAGCTCGTCGTCGTTGTCGATCAGCGCGGGGGCGGACGCGCCGCCGCCCGCCGTCAGCTCAGTCGACGCTGCGTCGGCCCTGTAGGGCATGGGCAATGGTCCCTCCATCGACGTATTCCAGTTCGCCGCCAAGGGGCACCCCGTGGGCGATGCGCGTGACCTCGGCCGCGGTGCCGGTCAGCGATTCCTTGATGTAGTGCGCGGTCGCCTCGCCTTCGACCGTGGGATTGGTGGCGAGGATCACTTCGCGGGCACCGCTCGAGCGGACATGGGCCGGCAGTTCCGTGAGGCCGAGTTCCTCGGGTCCGATGCCGTCGATCGGCGACAGCCGTCCGTGCAGCACGAAATAGCGTCCGCTGAAGCTACCGGCCAGTTCGATCGCGACGATGTCCGAGGGCGATTCCACCACGCACAGCACCGCCGCATCGCGCCTGGGATTGGCGCAGATTCCGCAGAAGTCGCTCTCCGTGAGCGTCCGGCAGGACCGACAGCGCCGCACGCTGTCGGCGGCGTCGGACAACGCGGCCGCCAAGGCGCGGGCACCTTCCCGGTTGTGTTGCAGGAGATGCAGCGCGGTGCGTGTCGCCGTCTTGGGACCGACGCCCGGCAACGCCTGCAGGGATTCGATCAGGCGGTCTATCAGCGGGCTGATCCGCATCGGCTACGGACTAGCGAGGCCGCCGGGTAGGTTCATTCCCGGCGGCAAACCGAGACGCGCGGCCAGGTCCGTCATCTTCTCTTTCTGTGCGGCTTCCACCCGGCGAACGGCGTCGTTCATGGCGGCGGCAATCAGATCCTCGAGCACGCCGCGGTCCTCGTCGAGGCCGGGCTCGATCTCCACCCGCAGCGCCTCGAAACGCCCGTTCAGCGTCACCTTGACGAGTCCGCCGCCACTCTCGCCGGTGACGCTGATGGCTTTCAGCATCTCCTGCGTCTCGCCGAGACGCTCCTGCAGGTCACGTGCCTGCTTGAAGATGTCGCCGAGGTTCACGGTGGGTTGCCGGAGTCGCTTGGAGCGACGGGGGCGTCCGACGCCGATGACTCCCGACCGGCGAGCAACTCCGCCGATTCCAGCCGGCCATCGAACTCGGTCAACAGGGAGCGCACGTTGGCATCGCTCATGAGCACGGCCTTGGCTTCCTCGCGTGCCTCGGACTCGAGCCTTGCTCGGCGGGCGGCTGGCGGTTCCTCGGACAGTTCACCAACTTCATAGTCGACGCGCATTGGCTTTCCCGCAAACCGCGAGAGAGCTGACCCGATCTCGTCGCACCGTTTGTCGTTGAGCAGCGACCGGTGCTCCTCGTCCACGCGTACGGTCCAATGCTCCTCACCGCGGATCAAGAGATTCGAGTGTCCCAGAATCATGGCATTGACCCCGGACGCCGGCGTCACCTGGGCGACGATCTCGTGCCAGTCGCCGCTAACCTCGCTGGCCTGCGCGGGCTCGGCGTCGGCGGGCGCGGCATGCTCTTCGGGCACCGCCGTGTCACGCTGAGGTCGGGTTGCGTGGTCTTCTCGAGGTTCCGTCGACGGCTGAACGCCGTCGTCACCCGCCGCCGGTTCGAACGATGCCAGCCGGATCAAGGTCATGTCGAAGCCGACCTTGGGGTCCGGTGCGAACTCCAGGTCGCGACTGCCCATCAACGCGATCTGGTAGTAGAGCTGTAGGTCCTCCGCCGAGAATGTCCTCTCGAAGCGCTCGAACGGTGGCTGCGCCTGCGTGCCCAGCTCGGCCGCGACGGCAAGGTCGTGGAACGCACGCTGCAGGTCCTCGAGAATCCCGCCGAGGTCCAGTGAGCGGTCGCAGAGTTCGTCGCCGGCGGCGAGGAGTCCCTCCGCGTCGCGGCCCGCCAAGGCGTCGAGCAGGACCCCGACTTCGTCGCGTCCGGCGATGCCCAGCATGTCGTTGACGCTGGCGGTGGCGACCGCGCCGGCACCGTGGGCAATGGCCTGGTCGGTGATGGACAGTGCGTCCCGCATGCTGCCGCGGGCGGCACGTGCAATGACCGCGAGGGCCTCCTCCTCGGCGGCGATCTCTTCCGCCTTCAGGATCTTGTGGAGTTGGCTCTCGATGACCTCCGGGCGCATGTTCTTCAGGTTGAACTGCAGACAACGCGACAACACCGTGACGGGAATCTTCTTCGCTTCGGTGGTCGCGAGCAGGAACTTGACGTGCTCCGGTGGCTCCTCGAGCGTCTTCAGCAGGGCGTTGAAGCTATGCCCCGTCAGCATGTGTACCTCGTCGATGAGGTAGACCTTGTGACGCCCCTGCGCAGGCAGGAACTCGGCGCTGGTGAGCAGCTCGCGGGTATCGTCCACGCCGGTACGGCTTGCCGCATCCACTTCGAGCAGGTCCATGAAGTTGCCCGCGGCGATCCCGGTGCATGCCGTGCACTTGCCGCAGGGTGTGGATGTGATGCCGGTCTCGCAGTTGAAGCAGGCGGCGAGAATCCGCGCCAGGGTCGTCTTGCCCACTCCCCGCGTGCCGGTGAACAGGTAGGCGTGATGGAGTCGCTGGTTGTCGAGGGCGTTGGCGAGGGTCTTGACGACGTGTTCCTGGCCCACGACGTCCGCGAACGTGCGCGGCCGGTACTTCCGCGCCAACACGAGATAACTCATGATGGCGATGATGTTACCGCAATCATCTCCCGGCTATCTGATATTCGGCCATCGCGGAGCCGCTGGACTGGCACCGGAAAACACCCTCGGCAGTTTCGCCCGGGCCGTGGAACTGGGTGTTGACGGGATCGAGATGGACGTCCGACTGTGTGGCAAGCGGCTCGTTGTCATTCACGATGCCGACGTGGACCGCACGACCAATGGATCGGGCCCGGTGACGGATCATTCCTTCAGCGCACTGCGAAGTCTGGACGCGGGTTGCGGCGAGACGATACCAACCCTCGAAGAAGCGCTCGACACGGTACCGCGCGAGGTGATGGTGAACATCGAACTCAAGGGTCCCGGCACCGGGGAGCCGGTCGCGGCCATCGTCCGCTGCTTGGATGGGGACCGCCGGGCCCGTGCGCTGCTGGTTTCATCGTTCGATTACGTCGAGCTTGCGCGCTTCCGCAGCCTCTGTCCCGACGTGGCGTGTGCCCCCCTTGCCGGGCGCTGGTCGGTTGGATTGCGTGACACCGCGGCCGAGCTGTCGGCCTGGTCGGTGCACCTCTCGGATCGAGCGGCGACCGCGCATCGGGTGGCGCAGGTTCGACGTTGGGGCCACCGGTGCCTGGTCTATACCGTCAATGACCCGGAACGCGGCCGATTGCTTCGATCCTGGGGCGTCGACGGCCTGTTCACCGACTTTCCGAACCGCTTCGTGTCGTAGAGGCGACGACTAGGATCTCGCCATCTTCTCCAGTTCGCGGTGCAGTTCGTAGCTCTCCGAGGTGACGTGACCCTCGATGCGACGCAGACGTTGTTCTACGCCGTCGAAGTGGGACCTTACGTCGCGCAGTTGGCGACCCGCCGACCCTTCCTGCGCGCCCCGCGACGTCCGCGACTCGGCGCGCACCGGACGTTCGGAAGGGGCTTCGGCCAAGGGTTCCTTCTTCATGACGAAGGCCGCGACGATGTAGGTGATCACGGTCGGCGTGGTCAGGAAGAGTAGTCCAGCAATCGCGATCAGGCGGACGATCAGGACCTCGATGCCATAGTATTCGGCGATTCCGCCGCAGACGCCGAACAGCCACCGTTGGCCGGTCGAGCGGTACAGGCGGCGGCGACGACGGGGTGCTGGCGCGTGGTCGGTCGTCGACGGGTCGTCGTCCGTCGGAACCTGCCCCCGGCGCAGCTCGGCTTCGCGGGCAAGCCGCCGTGCGACTCGATCCAGGTGCTCGGCCACGTTGTCGCTTGCCCCGGCGGCGAGATCCCTGACCGCACCTTCGAGACGTGCAGCGGCGTCCCGAATCCTTGCGTTCGCGTCGGCCCCGGCACCGGCCCGGCGCCGCGCGTCGCGTCGATCATCTCCGTCGCTCATCGCTCCACTCGCTGGCGCCAGGTCGGCGTCTCGGCATCGAGGATCGACTCCAGTACCTCGATGCGATCACGCATGGTCTCGGCGGCCGCCACCAGGTCGTCGAGCTCCTCGCGCTCGGTCACTGTAAGAGACCCGGCCGTGCGCTGCTTGAGGCGGTAGTGCATCACGAGCCAGATCGGTGCCACAACGGTCATGAACAGCACCGCCGGTACGATGAAGATGGCAAGCAACCCGTCCATCAGATAACTCTCTCAACGGCGTTGTTAGTTCTTGTCGGCGGCGTCGCGGATCCGGGCCTTCAGCTTCTCGAGTTCCTCGTCCACCGCCTCGTCCGTCTCGAGCTGCTCGATCTCGTCGGACAGCGTCCGCTTGCCCATGTCGTAGGACTCGATCTGGCCTTCGAGATCGTCCATCTTGCGCTCATAGAGTTCGAAGCGCGACATGGCGTCGTCGATGTTGTGGTCGCTGAGCTGGCGGCGTACGCCGAGCCTGACCTTCGCGGCCTCGCCACGCACCAGGATGGCGTTCTGGCGGGTTTTGGCGTCCTTGATCTTCTGCTGTAGCGCGCCGATGTCCTCGTTGAGCTTCGCGAGGGTCTCCTCGAGAGCCCCGAGTTCGGCTTCCACCGCCGCCGCCACCTCGTCCGCCTTGGACTTCTCCACCAGCGCCGCCCGGGCCAGGTCATCGCGGTCCTTCGCGACCGCGAGTTCGGCCTTGCGCTCCCACTCCGATGCCTCGCGGCACAGGTGCTCGTGCCGGCGGGTCAACTCCTTCCTGTCGGCGATGGCTCTCGCCGACGTGGAGCGGACCTCCACCAGGGTCTCCTCCATCTCCTGGATGATCAGGCGGACCATTTTCGCGGGATCCTCCGCCTTGTCGAGCAGGGCGTTGATGTTCGAATTGACGATGTCCGACATACGCGAGAACACGCTCATTTCAACAACCTCCGTTGTTCCGGTTGGCAATCTCACGCCCCAGGACGTTCAGATTCCGTGCCAATCCGCTGATTGTCCGCAAACCATTGAAAACACGAGCTGTTCCCCTCGGCTTGGAACGATCCGATACTCGATATATGGTGAATTACGCCAACTATTGGCAGAATCCAAGACCCCTTGGTGAGGGCTTTGCCATGGCAAACGCTGCCGAACCCGACCGACTGATCGGCGAATCCCCGGCCTTTCTGCTGGCGCTCGAAGCCGTCTCCAAGGTCGCACCGCTGGAGAAACCGGTGTTGGTGGTCGGTGAACGCGGCACCGGCAAGGAACTGATCGCGTCGCGCCTGCACTTCCTCTCGAACCGCTGGGACCGGGAGTTCCTCAAACTCAACTGCGCCGCGATCAGCGACACGTTGATCGAGAGCGAGCTGTTCGGCCACGAGGCGGGTTCCTTCACCGGTGCCTCGCGCACCCACCAGGGTCGTTTCGAACGGGCCAACGGCGGAACGCTGTTCCTGGACGAGCTCGCCAGCACATCTGGCCTCGTCCAGGAGAAGCTATTGCGTGTCATCGAGTACGGCGAGTTCGAACGCGTTGGCGGCAACAAGACGTTGCGGGCGGACGTCCGCGTCATCGCCGCCACCAACGAGGATCTGCCGGGGCTCGCCGCCAAGGGCAGGTTTCGCCTGGATCTCCTCGACCGGTTGGCATTCGACGTCATCACCCTGCCCCCGCTGCGCGAACGCCCGGAGGACATCCTCCTGCTTGCGGAGTACTTCGCGATCAACATGGCCTCCGAACTCGGGCGCGACTTCTTTCCGGGTTTCACCGAGGCCGCCCGCGAGGCCCTTCACGCCCACCGCTGGCCGGGGAACCTGCGCGAACTGAAGAACGTCGTCGAACGCGCGGTGTATCGCACCGAGACCGAGGATCCCGTGGACGAAATCGTGCTCGACCCTTTTCAATCGCCGTTCAGGCCCGCCGAGGACGACGCCGCGCTACAAGCCGGGCCACGCCTGCCGCTGGACATCAAGCGGACGGTTCGCGATCTGGAGATCGACCTCGTCAACCGCGCCATGGCCGCGGGCAAGTTCAACCAGCGCAAGGCGGCGGAACTGCTGGGCCTCACCTACCATCAGTTCCGGGGCTACCTGAAGAAGCACGACGGCGAAAGGCGGCCCGACGACAGTTGATATCACTTCCATCGCCGAGCGATTTTGTCTTCGCCCCAGCGATGAGGCAGAATGGGCGTTCGTGCGGGAATAGCTCAGTGGTAGAGCACAACCTTGCCAAGGTTGGGGTCGCGGGTTCAACCCCCGTTTCCCGCTCCAACTCTCTCGTCCTTCGTGCAGTCCCCCTGGGGCGCATGGCACCGAGGCGTCGGTCGGCTAACCCGCATATCTAACCAGGTCGCTTGTGGCGGTAGGGTCGCCAGCCCATCGATGCCGTGCCGTTCGGCCAATCCGCTGCACACGGAGTGAGCCCGCATATCTGTTTTTGCGTTTCTGATCAAGCCAAGGATGGCTTGATCAGAACATTCTTAGTAGCGGTCCTTGGTCAGCAAGAGCTCCTGCCGATTCCCCTGCATCAACGACGTTGCGCCACAGACCCATGGCCACATGGCGTCCTCAATGTCCTTCCAGGTGTGCCCCCGGGAAGCCGCATCCTGGTCCGGCTCGGCGAGCAGGTTGTGCGAATCCTCGATGCGGAAACGGCAACGCGAGAACGATGTCGCCGGTGAGAAGGCCAAGAACCCGTGCCCCCGCGTCCCGGTGTCGATGTGTATGGCCAACTTCGAGGCGACACGACGCAGAACGGGTACGTCGAGGTAGTTCAGCGTGTCCCAGAAGAGGCAGATGTCGAAACGTACGCCATCGGGAATATCCAGCTCGGGCTCATCGGATGCTTCTCCCGCGGGCCATTCCAATAGGTTCGCGAAGTAGACCTGGCAGCGAAAGCGGTTAAAGAAGCTGACGGTCTGGGGACTCGGCGACCCCAAGTCCAAGATCGTCGTCTTTTGCTGCCGGTCGACACGCTCGAAGGCCTTGGGCAGCAGCGATGGCGCAATGCGCATGGGGCGCCAGTCGGTCAACCCTCAAACATCGCGCCAGCGATCACTGCGGGGGCTGCTAGCCGCTGGCACGGGCATCCGCTTGCGGGTTGGGCGACGGGGCCGTCCGATCACCGGCTTTCTCGCCCTTGGACGGTGGCCTTGGTGCCCTCGCGTTGAGGGCCTGTGATTCCTCGATGCCATCGGGCTCCATGTCGATGCGACCCCTGAACTTTGCGCCGTCGTGCAGGATAACCCGAGGACTGCGGATGTCCCCCTGCATGGATCCCGTTGCCGTGATCTCCACCCGGTCGCTGGCTTCGATGTCGCCATTGGCGTCGCCGTTGATCGTCACGGTCTTGGCCTTGACGTCGGCCGTCACGTGGCCGGTGCCGCCGACCACCACCCGATTCTCGAGAAGCTTGATCTCGCCGCCCAGGCGACCCTCGATCTCGATGTCTTCCTCGCCGGTCAACGTGCCTTCGATACTTAGAGTCGGGCCGATCACGGACGATGACGTCGGCTTCACGACCGCAGGTGCCGGGGGCGGTTGGGATGCGGCTTCCTGACTCGGCGAGGAACTGCTATCTTTACGTTTGTCGAACATGGGTCGTCTCCCTACGCGAAGTCGGCCAATCATACCTGTTTGCGGCATAGAGATCGCGGGGCTGCCGTGGTTCTCGGCGGCACCGCAACATCGGCCACGAGCGCTTCCCAAGTTCCCGTTCCGCACAGGGCTTGATCAGGTCGCAAACAAGAGCGCGGTAGCCCATGGACGGGCTTGATCAGAGGATACTCACAGGGCACCGCGTGACCCTAACCGTCGTCCGACGTGCGCTCCTTCGGCACGGGTGCGAAGTACCCGACGATCAGCAACAGCACACCGACACCCAGGAACGACACCACGCGTCCGAGGGTTCCCGCGTTGCCGAGTTCGACCACGAAGAGCTTGACGATCACGACCCCCATGGTGACCGCCCCGCCGATCCAGACGCCCCGCTGCCCACGCTGCGCGCCAATGACCATGCCTGCCAAGCCAGCGGTGCCCCACACCAGCGACAGGCCCGCTTGGAGCGTCGCGGAGTCGGCGAGGTCGCGAGCGGTGAACGGAATGTCCGCGTAGTGATGGACTCCACGCGCCACTTCCATCGACAACAGGATCAAACCCGCCACCGCCAAGGCAACCACAAACCCCAAGGGCGCCCCACTACGCCGGCGCAGATCGCCATCCAGGCCAAGCCACGCGGCAACGCCGGCGAGAATGCCGGCAAGCATCAGCGGATTGACGAGCGGCAGGTATGGGAGCTGCCCGGCATCACCCGGGGACGACAGGTTCGCCCAGAGCATGACCACCGCGGCCACCCCCGAGATAACCCCGACGCCCACCCTCGAATACGCCGACCAGTGCCGATCAACCGGCCAGGGCAGGAGCGCCCTCGCCTTGACCGTCACGGCGGCTAGCGCGGCGACCGTGGCCGCGACTGCGGCGAAAGGCCATGCACCGCCGGGGGTCGCATCGACCAGCCACCAGGCCTCGCAGGCGACCAGCAAGGCCAGGGTCCAGTAGGTACCCACGTGGATGGCAGGCGCCGACTGGGGATAGTCCGACTCCCGGTAGCGCAGGAACAGGTACTGGACGGCGAACGCGAAGGGCCAGGCGAGCCAGCCGAAGTTCGCCAGCGGATGGGGGTAGAAGGCCATGTCGTACAGGCCAACCGCGACCATGGCCGGCAGCAGCACCAGGGCAAATGCGTTGACCCGTGGCCACAACCGCGATGCCGCCATGGCCATCAACGCCGACACCGAAACGAAACCAAGGAAGGCGCTGGTGGCGGTGTCCTCCAGCGTCGCGGCGATCTGCGACCCGCCCGTCCACAGCCACCAGGCGGCGCCCCAGCCCAACGCCAAGCGCGCCATGACACGCCCAAGGCGGGTCGATTCGGTGCCGTGCTCGAAGCTTTGGCCGACCACCCAGCCGGCGACGGCGATCAGCAGGCCACCCAGGAAGTAGCCGTTCAGCACCGGCAGGGTCGCCTCGCCGATCGACCCCGGCTGCAACACGAAGGACACGCCGGCCGCGATCTGCAGCCCGCCGCCGGCAAAGGCCAGCAGGCGCGAGCCGTTGCGCATTCCGAACCAGGCGAGCATGGCGCCCTGGACGGCCCAGGCGCCCGACGTCCAGCGCTCGTCGAGGGCGAGCGGAAACGCCACCGCCAGGAACAGGAGCCCCAGGCCGCCGAAACACCAGGCGAGGGTCCGCAGATCCTTGGATCGCCAGACCAAGGCAGCCAGGACGGCGTAGAGCGCGGCCAGCGCGCCCGCCGACGTCGACAAGGCCCAATCGCTTTCCACAAGCCGCGTCTGCAGTAAAAACCCGATCAACGGCGGGCCAAACACCAAGGTGCTGTCCATGAAGCCGCGAAGATTGGGCGGCCGGCGACGGGCGAACAGCACCGCGATGGCGATGTACATCAGCACGAACAGCACCAGGAACGGTTCGGTGGTGGAGAAGTACTCCGGTCGGTATCCCTGGTAGCCCCAGAGCGACGCGATCACGAACGTGAATGCGAATCCAAGGAGGTTGAGGATCCGCCACGCCTTGAACCACGCGACGGCCAGGATCGCAGCGTTGAGCACCGCGTAGTAGCTGAACAGCGCGACGTGGTTCCCCACGTCCGTCGCCGCGAGAAGCGGCGCCAGGAAACCGCCCGCCACACCGAATACGATTAGGGTGCGCGAGTCCTGGACCGTGGCGACGACACCCGTCGCCACGGTCACCACCACCATCGCGGCGAACGCCACCGTCGCGGGCAGCAGGTCGTAGAACTCGAACGCGGCATAGGTCGTGAGGTAGAGAATCGCCAGGCCCCCGCCCTGCATGCCCAGGGCGTAGGTCGGTCGCTCGTTCCTCAGGCGCCAGCCGATCCCCAACAGCACCAGGCCGAAGGCGGCCACCGTCGACAGCCGCGCCCACATGGGAAAGACGAAGAGCTGCCGGTCAATGGCGTACTTGATGAAGAAGGCCACGCCCAGCAGGGCGACCACGACGCCGACCATCACGGGCACGTTGCCCGTCGTGAACCACCCCTTGGCGGCGCTCACCGCACGGTCGACGGTCGACGGCGGACGTTGCCAAGGTTCGCGAACAGTCGGTCCCGGTTTGGGTTGCGCCGGCGGGCTGGCTATCGCCCCGGTTGACCAGACTACCTCCTTGGATGCGGGCTCGGACACCGCCACGACGGGCTCGGGCTCAGGCTCAGATTTGGACTCGGGCCTCGCGTCCTTACTCCCCAGCGGCACCAACGGTTCGTCGGCGCGTTCGGATGCCCTCCGATCGGTCCCACCGGTGTCCTCCAGTGTCCGCAAACGCTTGTTCTGGTAGAACAGGCCGCCGACAAGAGAACCGATCGCCCCCCCGTAGATCGTCGCCGCTAGCACGCCGGAGAAACCACCGAGGACCGCGCCAACGAGGACGCCCAGCAACAAGCCGAGCAGGACATAGGGTGCCACGTCACGTATCTTCACTTGATGGTCGGCATCGATTGTAGCGGCGAGGGACGGGGCCCGGGGCGCTATTTCGTGCATCCCCCCTACCCTCCCCAAACCCCCTCCCTTCGTCTCCCCCTGCCCGCCCTTGGTTGTTAAAGTTCACGTCCGCTTGCTCTCGACACGGCTTGATGGAGCCCCAATCGTCGTCACAAGGAACCCATGAGATGAAACCTGTCTGCCTCGTTATCGGTGCCGGTGCCGGCATCGGCGGCAACGTCGCACGCCGCTTCGCCCGAGATGGCCACCACGCCGTGCTTTGCCGGCGCCGCGACCAAGAGGGATTGGACAAGCTGGTGGGGGTGATCGAGGCGGACGGCGGCACCGCATCCGGTCATCTCCTCGACGCGGTCGCGGCTGGCAGTATCGAGGGCCTCGTCGAGGCGGTCGAGAAGGACACCGGACCCATCGACGTGGCGGTCTACAACCTCGGTGCACAGATCGGCAACACCGGCCTCAAGGCTTTCGAGATGGGCTGGCGACTTGCCACGTTCGGCCTGTTTCGTCTTGCCCGCGCCCTCTGTCCCCGCATGGAGGAGCGCGGCCACGGCACGCTGCTGGTCACTTCGGCAACCGCCGCCATGCGCGGCAACGCCGGACAACACTCCCACGCCGCCGCCATGGGCGGCCGCCGACTGCTCTGTCAGACGCTGAACGCGGAGTACGGTCCCAAGGGTATCCACGTCGCCCACATCGTCGTGGACGGTGCCGTGGACGCTCCCGACACCCTCGGCAAGATGCTTGGACCGGAGCGCTACCAGCAGCTGCGCGAGGCCCGCGGCCTGGAACACGACGGCCTGCTACTACCCGACAAGATCGCGGATACCTTCTGGCACGTGGCGCAGCAGCACCGTTCGGTGTGGACCCACGAACTGGACCTGCGACCGTTCAGCGACAGCCCCTGGTGGAACGGGGGGTCTGTCACAACACCTCGACGACCTTGCCGTAGATCGTATATCCGGCAAAGGCGATGTACATGGCGCTCGCAAGCACCATGAAGACGATGTTGATCCATCCAGGCCGTGCCGACTTCGGCAGGCGGGTTAGATTCATGTACAGAATCATCGGCACGTAGACGGCCATGACGAATCCACCGATGAGCGCGGCGATGAACAGGAAGTCGAGGCCCGCGATGTCGTAGCGACCGAAGAACCAGACGCTGAACACGCCGATGACCATGGTCGCGATGACCAGAACCAAGTACCACTGTTCGAGCCTCAACCACCGCCCGAACTTGAAGTTGGTGTGCAGCAGGTCGGCGAAGATGCGGCTGCCGCCATCGATGCCACCGAGTTGGGTGCTGAACAGGGCCGACATACCGACGACGAGGAACAGGTAGCGACCGAAGGTGCCCAAGCTCTGCTCGAGGATGGACGCGAGATCCCACACCAGGCTGCCTCGATCCGGCACGAGGCCGATGGGATGCAGGACCGCAAGGGCTCCGAATATGAACAGGAACATGGTGAAGCTGCCGAGGATCCAGAAGAACAGGGTCTGGTCGACCACCACGTAGCGAAACCAGTCCTTGAAACGGCGCTGGTTCTCCTGGGTTTCGGCGTAGACGTAGCCAGTATCCCTTTCCCGGACTTCGTGCTTGTGCGCCGGACTCATCAGCGACGGCATGAGCGCCCCCATGCCGATGTTCTTCTCACGAAGGTAGTACGCGTAATACAGGTTGCCGAGCCCACCGGCACCGGCGAACACGACTGCGCCGAAGAATCGGTTGAACGTCAGTTGATCGCGCACCGAGCCGTCATCGGCGAGGACATCCACGGGGAAGTCCGGAAAGCTGAACAGACTGATCACGCCGTCCCACATCGCCGCGAAGATCTCCACCGAGCCGATCTCCCAGACGACGTAGATGAGGCCGGCGACGATGACCACGATCAGCCCCATGATGCAGCGTTCCACGGCCGTGTAGATCACCTTGGGGCCGAACAGAATCGCGGCGATCAAGCCGAATACGATGGCCGTCCACAACCACGGTGGACTGTCGTGCTGCGGCCCGAAGATGAGGTCGCGCAACGCAATGCCGGTCTCGCGCGCCCAACCGGGCAGGAACTTGCCGACGAAGATCACGAACACGAAGACGTACACCGTGAGCTTGACGACCCGTGCCATGCCGGTGAACGGACTCTCGCCCGTGGCAATGGTCCAGCGGCCAATCTCGATGTTGACCCACAGTTGCAGAAAAATGCCGATAGCCGCGGCCCAGAGCAGCTGCGCGCCGACCACCGACGTGATCCAGGGCCACATGATCAACTCGCCGGAACCGATGGCAAGCCCCGCGAGGACGATGCCGGGCCCGACCATCTTCAGGATCGGCTTGTTGCGCTTGGGCAGCTCCGCTTCCTTGAGCGGCTGGATCGGTGTCAGCATGGCCACGCCTTGTATCGATGGTTCGCGAACATAACGGCGAAGCCTAGCACCCTCCCGTGGGCTCGCCCCTACGAGAACTCTGTTCAACCGTCGTGATCGCGACACGCTGCCGGTTGGTCGGCCCCGTGGTCGACGATCGACTGCGCTATAGTGACCTGCGGAGCGTCAATCAGTGACACGGGGTATGCGAAGACGGTACGAGCCGACGTGGCTGTCGCTGCAGAACCACACCACCCCGCAATGGTTGCGGGAGTCGAAGTTCGGCATCTATACGCATTGGGGTCTCTACAGCGTACCCGCCTGCGGTCCCAACGGATCCTGGTACGCCCACAACATGTACCGCCCCGGCAACCCGCAGTTCGACTATCACGAAAGAACGTTCGGACCGGCCACGGAGTTCGGCTACAAGGACCTCATTCCCCTGTTCACCGCCGAGCAGTTCGATGCCGGGGAATGGGCGCGGCTGTTCAAGGCCGCCGGTGCGAAGTTCGCCGGACCCGTTGCGGAGCACCATGACGGGTTCTCCCTCTGGAACAGTGGTGTGAACAAGTGGAATGCCGCCAACATGGGGCCCAAGCGCGATGTCGTCGGCGAACTCGAAAAGGCGATCCGGGCCCAGGGCATGCGTTTCATGACGGCGTTCCATCACTTCGAGCAGTGGTGGTTCTATCCCCACTGGCGCAGCGACTGCGATGTTTCCGATCCGCAATTCGCCGGGCTCTACGGTCCCCTGCACAACCTGGATGGCTTGCCCGAGCCTGCCGGGGATAGAAGGAGCGAGTGGATGCTCCAGGATCGCCCGGATGGCGCATTTCTCGACTTCTGGCGCGCCAAGATCGATGAAGTCGTGGACAACTACCGCCCCGACCTGATGTGGTTCGATTTCGGTCTGAACTTCGTCCAGGAAGACCACAAGAAGCGGATGCTCGCCGACTACTACAACAAGGAACAGGCGTGGGACACGGAACTCGCCCTCACCTACAAGACCCATGATCTTGTTCCCGGCGTCGCCCTGGTCGACTACGAACTCGGGCGGATGGACAGATTGACCTACTACGATTGGATCACGGATACGTCGATCGACGATCAGGGCGCCTGGGGCTTCGTCTCGGATGCCGGATTCAAGAACGCCAGCGCGCTGATTCACAACCTCGTGGACAACGTCAGCAAAAATGGCTATTTGCTGCTGAACGTGGGGCCGAAGGCGGATGGCAGCATCCCCGATGAAGCCAGGGAGAGGCTGCTGGCGATGGGCGACTGGCTGAGGATCAACGGCGAGGCAATCTACAGCACCACGCCGTGGGTGACCTACGGCGAAGGTCCCACCGAGATGACCGACAGCGGCATGTTCAGCGAACGCCACGAGGTGGCATACACCTCACAGGACTATCGCTTCACCTGTACGGACGACTGCATCTATGCGATCTGCCTCGGCTGGCCCGACGAGACGTCCACCATCAAGTCGATGCGGCGACTGAACCAAGGTGAAGTCAGGGCGGTCTCCATGCTGGGATCCGATCAGCCGTTGAAGTGGGACCTGACGGCAAACGGGCTCGAAGTTCGGCGCCCGGACGCCAAGCCCTGCGACCTGGCATACGTCTACAAGATCCAACGAAGGAACCCTTTCAACCCATGAGCCTGAAAGTCGCCATCGTCGGTGCCGGCAGCATCGGCTTCACGCGCCGCCTGGTGCGCGACATCCTCAGCGTGGCCGAACTCTCGGACACCCACTTCGCCTTCCAGGACATCAGCAGGCGCAATCTCGACATGGTGGCGACCCTGTGCCGCCGTGAGATCGAAGCCAACGGCGTCGGTGCCACCATCGACGCGACGGTGGCGCGGGAACCGGCACTGAGCGGGGCCGACTACGTCATCAACACGGCCCGCGTCGGCGGCCTGGACGCCTTTCGCACGGACGTCGAGATTCCGCTGAAGTACGGCATCGACCAGTGCGTCGGCGACACCATCTGCGCGGGCGGCTTGATGTATGGCCAGCGCACGGTGCCCATGATCGTCGAACTCACCGAACAGATCGAACGCTACGCGGGATCAACGACGACGCTCCTGAACTACGCCAATCCCATGGCGATGAACACCTGGGCCGCTCTCGACGCCTCTCCCGTCAACACCATCGGCCTGTGCCATGGGGTGCAGGGCGGCCACCACCTGCTCGCCCGTCTCTTCGAACACCGGGTCAACGACGGCCGTGGCTCGGACGACCCCGGCTATCGTCGCATCACCAAGGCCGACGTGGACATCGTCGCGGCCGGCATCAACCACCAGACCTGGTACGTGAAGGTGCTGTTCGAAGGGCGCGACTGGGCGCGCGACCTGCTCGAACTGTTCGAAGCCCACGAGGCGGTCCGCGAGCGCGAGAAGGTCCGCATGGACATCATCCGCCGATTCGGCTACTTCAGCACGGAGTCCAACGGCCACCTGTCCGAGTACGTCCC
>JAGWBN010000013.1:3412-3876 GCA_021295875.1 Pseudomonadales bacterium | reverse complement strand
CACGGCGAAACCGGCGGCTACCTGCGCGTCTGCACGGAGAACCGCAACTGGTTCGAGACCGACTTTCCGAAGTGGCTGGAGGCGGAACCGGCGACCTTCGACCCGGCCACGCGCAGCGACGAGCACGGCTCCTGGATCATCGAGGCCATGGAAACCGGGCGCGTCTACCGCGGCCACTTCAACGTCCGCAACCGCGGCGTGATTGCCAACCTGCCGGCCGACGCCATCGTCGAGGTGCCCGGCTACGTCGACAGGAACGGTCTGGCCATCCCGGTGGTCGGCGACCTGCCCCTCGGCGCGGCGGCGATCTGCAACAACTCGATCCAGGTGCAGCGCATGGCGACCCGCGCCGCCATGACCGCCGACGTGGAACTGTTGAAGCAGGCCGTCCTCCTGGACCCCCTGGTGGGTGCCGTCTGCAACCCACCGGAGGTGTGGCAGATGGTGGACGAGATGCTCGTCGC
>JAGWBN010000013.1:0-3349 GCA_021295875.1 Pseudomonadales bacterium | reverse complement strand
AACCGCGGCGACGGCGCGGTGCGTCTGAAGACCCGATCCGTGGAGGAAATGCGGGCGGCGGCAAGCTGAATCCGGATCTTCGCCAATCGGGTCATCCCGGCGCAGGGTGGGACCGACCGCATCGCGAACCGCGCTCGAATTCTCATACATGATAAAATTCTGGGGTGATCGGGCCACAGATCAGGCAACTGCGCAAGAGCCGCCGCATGACCCTTCAACAGCTGGCGGACAAGGTCGGTACCAGTGCCTCGGCCCTGCATAGATACGAAGCCGGCTGGGACCGGTTTGAAGTGGCCACCCTGCGACGAATCGCAACGGCGCTGGGCGCCCAACTCGAAGTTCGCCTGCTAGCGCCCGAACCCCCCATGCTCGAAAAGCCAGACGCCAGGTCACTGGTTCGCCAGATCGGACCCCTGTTCTGGGACAAGCGACTCACGGTCGAGGATCTGGCATCTCATCCTGAATGGGTTCTGACGCGTGTGCTCATGTTCGGCAATGGGGATCAGGCCCGAGCCGCGCGATCATTCTTCGGCAACGATCCGATCCGCGACGCCATCGGTCGGCGCGGGGTGGACCCGCGTACGCGTGCCTACTGGAAGCTGCTACTTGGCGACGACGGTGCATCCTCGAGTACTCACTAGGCTGGGTTGGTCCACCATACGCCGGGCGGTTGCGGACGGGGTCGCTGACGACTGGACGCTTGCTGGCGGGACGGCGCTGGCCCTGCAGATCGGTCACCGCTATTCCGAGGATCTGGACTTCTTCCGCACCGGTTCGTTCGATTCGAACAACCTGCTCGGCCGGCTTGCACACGTTGGCGACATACAAGTGCAGAGTCGGACCGGCGATACACTGCATGTATTGCTCGACCAGCTACGGATCAGTTTCTTCACGGCAGAGGCACCGTTTCTGTTTCCGGCCATCGAGTATCGCGGACTTATGCTGGCAGACCCGCGCGACATCGCGGCTATGAAGGTCATTGCCATAGGTGGTCGAGGCAGCCGCAAAGACTTCGTCGATCTCTATTGCCTGCTAACGGGCGGCATGAGCCTGCAGGAGATCCTGTCGTTGATCGAGAAACGTTTCGACCGAATCGACTACAACGCCTACCACTTGCAGAAGAGCCTCGTATGGTTCGAAGACGCCGAAACGGAACCCATGCCAGACATGATTCGAGACATCCAGTGGCGGTCAGTCCGGCAGGAAATCCAGGACGCAGTCCAAGCAATGAACCTGATGTGAACTCGATTGTCGCCAGCCGGTGCGATGGCATCGCCGAGGCGGAGGTCCATAGTCGGTGGGGTTCTGGGGTAGAACGGCGCACGCGGCGGGTGACGCCGGGCCGAGAGCCTCCTGCTGGCGTTCCTTGTTCTTCAGTCGATGATCGCCTGCCGCACGGCGTCTTCGAAGTCGTACTGCGCACCGGGGTGCGGTTGCTGCAGCATCAAAACCCCGGCGAGTTCCTCGGCCGGGTCGGTCCAGGACCGGGTACCGAACGCGCCGCCCCAGCCGAAGGCACCCGCACTGCGCCGACTGCCGGCGGCGACCGGGTCGAGCACGATGGCGACGGTATAGCCGAATCCCTGTCCCTTCGCGGTCTGCGTAAAGCCGCGGTACAGATCGCCCAGGTGGTTGCTGGCCATCATCTCGACGGACCGCGGCCCGAGCAGGCGGTTCCCGAAGAGCTCGCCGCCATTCGCCAGCATCTGTTCGAAGTGGAGGTAGTCCCTCGCCGTGCTGGACAGGCCGAAGGAACCGGAGAAGTAAGTCGTCTCGCTGTTCCAGCGCGACATGTCCCGACCCTGCATGACGACGCGTCGCGACACCTTGGACGCCGGCAGGTTGTAGTGCGTGTCGGTCATGTCCAACGGATCGAAGATGCGCGTCTGCACGAACTCGTCGAAGGGCGTGCCGGAGACGATCTCGACAATGCGGGCGACGACATCGAGTCCGGTACCGCCGCTGTAGGTCCAGCGCGAACCGGGTTGGAAATCCAACACGGCGGCCCCCAGCGTCGGTATGTAGCTGGCCAACGTCACCCGTTCAGCCGGGCGCGACTGGGCGGTCCCCAAGCCGCCGCTGGCCAAGCCGGACGTGTGCGTCAACAAGTGCTCGATGGTGATGGGCATCTCGGCGGGAACCAGCCGATGTTCCGGTGGATTCCGCCGGTCGATGCGGAACGGGCTGATGTTCTCGTCAGCCGGTTCCTTCAAGACGGCGACCTGCATGTCGGCGAACTCCGGAATGTACTTCGACACGGGATCGTTCGGACGAATCAATCCCTCCTCGATCATCATCATCGCGGCAACGCCGAGAATCGGCTTCGTCGACGACATCATGATGAAGATCGCATCCCGCTCCATGGGACGTTCGGCCTCGACGTCCATCATGCCGTGCGCCTTGAAGTGAGCGACCTTGCCGCGGCGCGCGACGGCCGTCACCGCGCCTTGGATGTTGCCGGCGTCGATGTGCTGCTGCATCGCTGCGTCGATTCGCAGCAGTCGTTCCGCCGACATGCCGACCGACTCGGGTTCGGCGACTGGAATCTCCGCCCCCCAGAGTGCGATTGCCGAGAAAGCGCCAAGGGCAGCAAGCCATGCTCTCGCATTCATAGTGGTCCTCCCGCAAACAGGGGCAGGATTCGGCGGTAGGTCCGCTTTGTCAACCGCCCGATCCCCGGCGCGCTGGGTGTTTGCCCGTCACGAGACCGAGCGCTGGCCGGGCGTTGATGGCATGGTGACCTTATGGAACCGCGTTCTTGGAGGTGGGAGACCACTCGTGACGGCACCGAATCTGGACGTTGAGGATGCCGCAATGGCCAGGCCAAACACGGGCCAGGCAGCGTGGCTAGACGCCCGTGGAGTGGTGGGGCCGTTCCAGCATCTTGGTGGAGGCTTCCGTACCATCGTCCTCGAGTCCAACGCCGGGTTTATCCTTCGCATCGGAAGATCTCCAGCCGATGGCAACACGTTCTCGACGGAGAAACAGGTGATGGATGCCGTACGAAGATGCGTCGGCATCGAAATCCCGCGACCGACGCTTGCCGAGGACGGCCTGCCGCAGTTCCCCCATGGCGTCATGGTCTACCCGAGACTTCCGGGAATCTCGCCGACATCGCCTGCGACGGATCTCGCAACAAGCGCGGCATCGGTCTTGCGGCAACTCCACGCAGCGGTCACTGACATCGCATTGCCAGAGCGGGTGGTCGATCACGATGGGGTTGCCGCCTTGGTGCACTCGACGACATCCTGCTTCGCGGAGCCGCAGCGACGGACAACGGAGCGGTGGCAGGCCCGACTAGGTGGATTCCTTGCCCGGAGACCGCCTCATTGCTTGATCCATGGCGACT
>JAGWBN010000012.1:42549-49140 GCA_021295875.1 Pseudomonadales bacterium | reverse complement strand
AGCGCGCCCGGAAGTCCACAAGACGGTGCATCGGTGACCCTGACCAGGAATTCGCGCACAATCCTACTGCTCCGCATCGGCGGCAGAAAGTGCGCAAAGGGGGGCCATGCACTACGAGGTGATTTCAGCCGACTGCCACATCGACCTGCCGTGGCTGCCGGAGGATCTGTTCACGAGCCGTGCGCCGGCGGCGTTGAAGGACCGCATGCCCTACGTCGACGCGTCGGGCAAGGACCGCTACTGGGTCAGTCGCAACGGTTCCCGGTTCGGGCTGCAGAACGGCATGGGATCGGCCGGGCGGCGCTACGTTCCCGGGCAGATCCACCGTTCCGACCGCATGGCCGAACAGGGCCTCTACCGCGACGGCGCCCGCGGCATCCGCCGGCTCACGGAACCGGACCTGCGCATCCTCGACCAGGATCGGGACGGCGTTCAGGCGGAAGTGCTCTACGGCATCCTCGGTGCTGCGATGCGCCTCGGCGACGATGACGCCGCGGCCGAGATGATGCGCATCTACAACGCTTGGCTCGCCGACTTCTGCAGCGTCCACCCTGCCCGCTTCGCGGGTCTCGCCAACATCCCGAGCCACGACGTCGACGCGGCCGTGTGCGAGGTCGAACGGGTTGCGGAACGCGGTGCGTTACGCGGCATCGAGGTAGCCAACACCCACCAGATGGCGCCGTTGTTCGACCCATGCTGGGCGCCGCTGTGGGCCGCTGCCGAGCAAGCGGGCCTGCCCGTCCACTTCCACACCATCGGTCCGCGCATGGACTACGACTTCGCCTCGCTCGCGCCGATGCAGAGCCGCCAGGCGTTCGCCGTGCACATCACCGGCTTCCAACTCGCCATGGCCAAGATCGTCATGGAAGTGATCTACGGCGGCGTTCTGGAAGCTCACCCGAAGCTGAAGCTGGTCATCGGCGAGAGCGGCATCGGCTGGATCCCCTACATCCTCGAGCACATGGACCTCGAGTGGGAGGACCAGTTCAAGGATCTGACACTCACCATGAAGCCGTCGGAATACTGGCGCGTACCAGAGCGACCCCATCGGCATCCGCCTGCTCGACATCCTCGGCGAGGACAACGTCATGTGGGGCAGCGACTTCCCCCATCCCGACGGCGTCTGGCCCGACTCCCAGGATTTCATCGAGCGGGAACTCGGCTGTGTCGACGCGGGGACGCGCCACAAGATCGTGTGTGGGAACGCCGCCAGCCTCTACGGCTTCGAGGGGCGTCCGTCGAGTTCGGCCTCGAACCCGGAGACCAATGCCACCTGACGTCCCCCAACCGAGGGGACGCCGCGTCCGCCTCGCGGCGGCCATTGCGACTGTCGCGATCATCACGGCGGCCACGATTTGGATTGGCCCGGGGACAACATCCCCGGACCCCGTAGCATCAGAATACCCCGCTGCTTCCCCAGCCAAACCGGACGACGCAACAACGCCGAACCCCCTCGGCCAGTCATTCGAGACGATCGCGGCGATCACGGACGACTTCTCGCGAAATGCGGCCCTCTACGCAATGCTCCGCGATGCGGATCGCGGTCAAATCGAACACTGGCTTGATCGAGTCGACTTGCTGCCGCCCTCACCCCACCGCTACGACATAGCACGCGTCCTCTACATCGGCCTCGCCGACATCGACCCGGAGGCGGCATTGATCCACGCACTCCGAACCGCCCCCAGAGCGAGTTGGGTGGCTGCGATCTTCCGCTCGTGGGCAAGCGCCGACCCCGACGCCGCCGCGAACCGCGCGGAGTCTTTGGAGGAGGGCGCCATGGCAGCGGCGGCCTGGGGGCTGCTCCAGGGCGCCGTTTCCGGCGATGCATCTCCCGAGTTGGCCGGACGCCTCGATCGGAAGGAAGTCATGGCTCCCTGGCGACGACAATGGGAACGCCTCATGGGGGCCGTGCCACCTACGCGGATTTCGCTGTTGTTGGCGGAGATCGAGGCCAGCCAACTGGCGCGATCGGCAAACGAAAGCTCCGCGGCCGCGTGGTCCAGAGCCATCCTTGTCGAGGACCCGCTCGTCCGGCGGATCGTCATGGAGGAGGTTGCCCTCGAGTGGGCCAAGGGAGAACCCGTTGACGCTATCGCCGCTGTCATCGCCTGGGACGGTACCGATCGTGTCGCGACGCGGTATCAAAATCAAACTAGCGGCAGCGTCACATCACTTGAGTGGCATATCGGGGAACAGATTCTTGGAGACTGGTCGGACACCGATCCCCATGCCGCCTTGGCATGGGTCGTCGAGCAGAATCCGACAGACGCGAACCACTATGTCCATCCCGCCATCGGAGCGCTCGCGAGGCAATTCCCCGACGAGGCCGTGGCCAGTTTGGCAACCGTCCCCGCGTTCCTCCAGAAAGAAGCTTCGGGTGCGGTGCTGCGGGCACTGTCGACGCAAGACCTCGATCGCGCGCTGGGCGTCTTCGATGCCCTCGACATTTCCCTGCGCCAAGAACACCTGTGGTCGCTCGCAGGTCCTGTCGTGGAAAGCCGTACGCCCAGCGAGGCGCTGGAGTGGGCCATGTCACGAGACCGGCGCATCCGCCCAGATGCTGTACGGCGGATCGTCGCGGAGATCCACGATATCCGCCCCACGGCCGCGAGGGATCTGGTCGACAATCTCGATCCCGTGCTCCACGGTGCCGTGTTGACCGAATTCGCGCGACGGGAGGTACTCCGCGCGCCCGGCGAGGCCCTCGCATGGGCGCGGTCACTTCACGACGAGACACAACGCCCAACTCTCGTATCGCAGGTGTTGACGGCCTGGTACTACAAGGACAGCGAGGCGGCCGTGCGAGAAATTGCAGGGCTCGATGAAGCTTCCGTGCGCGACAAGGTCGCCTCCGACGTCATATCCGTGGCGGTCACGCGCGCGGACATTTCACAGGCGGAACGGCTGTTCGACATTCTGGAGACACCGGCTGCACGCCAGCGGGCGGCCGTAACGCTGCACCAGTACTTCGCTGAGACGGAACCCGACGCCCGGAAGGCGAGGACGTACGCTCGACTCCTTCCCGACGAAGGCGAAGTTCAGTGACATCGGACCTTGGGGCCACGCGTGGCGCTGCTTTGTTCTCGCTCCTGACGTCGTTTGCCTTCGCCTCGGACGACAACGCCAACGCCCAAGTCGAGCCTGCCGGAGACCTGGAACCGAACTCGGTCCTGAACAACTCGCGCCCACCCCGCCCTCCTCTCGCAGATGTTGCCTCGATCCCGACCGACCTCGAGCGTAACGCCGAACTGTACGCCCTTGCCGCGGATGCAGATGCGGCGTTGCTGGAGTCATGGTTCGACGAACTCGGAGCGATGCCCACGCAACCGCACACGGACGATGTCTTCCGCGTCCTCTACGTCGGGGCCGTCTCACACGCGCTGCACAACCACGTCAAGCCCTTTGTTCTGGCGGCCGTGTTCCGGGCCTGGGCTCACAGAGATCTGAGCGCCGCCGTGACGGCAGCCGTCGAACTGCCCAAGGGCGCCCGGTCAGCCGCTGCCTGGGCCATCCTGCAGCTCGACCTGCCGGATGAGGACCGTAGCGAGATCGCCGAACGGCTTGGCGTCGAACCGGCGATTGCCGAGGTCCAAGCAACGCAACCTTCGGTTCACATGCCCGAGTACCACGCGGCGCTCGATCACCTGGCCGCCATCGCCGACACAGATGAGCAGTGGAACATGCTCACCCGAATCGCCGCGACCTGGGCGGCGACCGATGCACGCGGTGCCCTAGCGCAAATAGCCGCGTGGAACGGGAGCGCCAACCTGGAACGCGGACTTCGCAGGGAGATCATGGAGTCCTGGGCAGATGCCGATCCGCGCGGCGCGACGGACTGGGTGCTCGTCAACTCCCTCGATTCGTCAGGCCAACTGGCCGACTTGGCGTTCCGTGCATTGGCTCTCGTCGACCCCGACGACGCCGTGGCATTGGTCGACGCCATTCCTGCCGGGCCGACTCGGCGCCAAGCCGCCGGGGCCGTATTCAGCGCCTTGCTGGATCACGATCTCGACCGCGCCGTCGGGGCATTCGACGCCCTACACCCTGAGCGAAGGCACCAAGCGATTGCCGCGGGAGACATGGTGCGCGCCCTGCTGTACGACAGGCCGGAGCAGACCGTCGATTGGATGCTTGGGCTCGAGCCGGACCTCCGTGGCCAAGTGATCTGGTGGACCGACTCCTGGATCTTTCGTCACGACCCGGCGATGTTGAAGTCGCTGGTCGACAGCATCCCGGACGAGTCCGTGCGCATCGCGTCCGTTCGGCACTCCGACATCTGGGGGTGGGAGACCGCGCGCGACCCCGACGAAGCCTTGCGCTGGGCGGCTTCACTCGGCAGCGAAGAGGAACACGCCCCACTCGTCGCCAGCGTCTTCGGTGCCTGGTCGGACCGGGATCCGGCGGCGGCCCAGAAAGCACTCCTGCAGTACAAGCCCGGTCCCGCGCGCGACCGGGCGTTTCAGGTCCTCATCGGCGCAAGCCTGAAGGCGTTCGACGGTGACACCGCCGACGGCTACTTCGACGCGATCGACGCGCCTGACGCGCGGCGGGAGGCTGCGCAGGAGCTTCTCCGCTACTACACGGAAACGGACCCCGACGCGCGCAAAGCCGCCCGTTACCGCGACACTGCCTTGGGGACAATCGGCGCGCGTACTAGCGACCCTTGAGGTCGCCCCCGTTGCCGGACCTGCTGCAATAGATCGGCCCGCACGCACTGTGCGTTGACGAACGCGGGCGACCTCAAGGGTCGCCCATACGGGCTCTCATTCCGGGAGACCCAGGAGCTCCGTGTTGCCGCCCGTCGCGGCGGTGTTCCAGGTGATGGTGCGTTCCACCGCGAACCGCGCGAGATAGTGGGGGCCGCCGGCTTTCGGCCCGGTGCCCGACAAGCCTTCGCCGCCGAAGGGCTGGACACCCACCGTGGCGCCGATCATGTCCCGGTTGACGTAGGTGTTGCCGACCTTGACCACCGCCATCACCTGCCTGGCGCGGGCGTGGATACGGGAGTGGACTCCCAGGGTCAGGCCATAGCCGGCCCGCTGGATGTCCGCGAGCTCCTTGTCGAAAGCGCACGACATGGAGGATGGGACCGAAGTGTTCGTCGTGGAGCTCGGCGATGGAGTCGATCTCGATCATCGCCGGGCCGATGAAGCAACCCGGCAGACCCCGGGGGACCTCGCATTGGTGGATCACCCGCTCGCGCATCGATACCACGTGCGCCTCGAGGCGTTCGAGCGCCTGCGCATCGATCACCGGCCCCACATCGGTCGCGGGGTCCGCCGGATCGCCAAGCACGAGCGTGCGCATGGCCCCGGCGATCATGGTCAGCAGCCGTTCGGCGATGTCGTCCTGCACGTAGAGCACGCGCAGCGAGGAGCATCGCTGGCCGGCCGAGCGGAAGGCGGAGGCGAGCACATCGTCGACCACCTGTTCGAGCAAGGCGGTCGAGTCGACCACCATGGCGTTCTGCCCGCCGGTCTCCGCGATCAACGGGGCGAGCGCGCCGTCCTTGGCGGCAAGCGCGCGTTGGATGTGCTTGGCGGTCGCGGTGGACCCGGTGAATGCGACCCCGTCGATGTCGCTCCCGACGAGGGCCGCACCGGCATCGACACCCCCCAACACCAGCCGTACGACATCCTCCGGAATGCCGGCCTCACGCATCAATTCGACCGCGACGGCGGCGATGGTGGGGGTCTGCGGCGCCGGCTTGGCGACTGCGGCATTTCCCGCCGCGAGCGCGGCCACGACCTGGCCCGTGAAGATCGCCAGCGGGAAGTTCCAAGGCGAGATGCAGGCGAACACGCCGCGGCCGTGCAACTCCAGGGTGTTGGTCTCGCCCGTCGGCCCGGGAAGCCGCTCGCCCTTGGCGAACAGGCGTTCGCACTCGACGCCGTAGTAGCGGCAGAAATCGGCCGCCTCGCGCACCTCCGCCACCGCATCGCCCAGGGTCTTGCCCGCCTCCTTGGCCATCAGGGCGACGAAACGTGGCAGGTTGGCCTCCAGAAGGTCAGCCAGACGGTCCAGACACGCGCGCCGGGTGCCCGCGGGCGTCTGCTCCCAACCGGCGAAGGCCGCCCGCGCGCGGCCGACCTCGCCATCGACATCGGCGGTATCCACCTCGACCAGCGCGTCGTCGTACGCGGACGCCGAGCGCAGCAACGCGTCCACCGCCTGCCGGTCGCCCAGGTCAAGGCCTCGGGAGTTCGTCCGGTCGGTGCCGTAGAGGTCCGCCGGCAGCGGGATGCGCGGATGGGGCGCGGCGTCGTAGTCCGCGACCACGGTGAGGGGGTCGCGCACCAGCTTGACCACGTCGACCTTGTCGTCGAGAAACCGGTTCACGAAGGACGAGTTGGCGCCGTTCTCAAGCAGGCGGCGGACGAGATAGGCGAGCAGGTCGCGATGTGCACCCACCGGGGCGTACACGCGTTCGCGGGGCATGTCGTCGAAGCGCCGCCGGGCCTCGTCGTAGAGCAGTGCACCCATGCCGTGCAGACGCTGGAACTCGTAGGCGGCGCCGCCACCGCGGGCGAGTTCCAGCACGGCGGCCAGGGTGTGCGCATTGTGCGTGGCGAACTGCGGGAACAGGTTCCG
>JAGWBN010000012.1:35654-42443 GCA_021295875.1 Pseudomonadales bacterium | reverse complement strand
TTGACGAGGCGCACCATCACCGGCCGGTGAAGCGCATCCAGCCAGTCGATCACGGCGGGCGCGCGTTTCGCGTAGGCCTGAATCGCGATCCCGAGGCCCTCCCAGGACGCCAGTTCCGGTGCCTTGGCGAGAAGTTCGAACACCTCCAGCAAGAGCTCGAGCCGTTCGGCTTCCTCGGCGTCGATGGTCATGTGGATGTTGCGCGCCGCCGCCTCGCGGGCAAGGTCCAGCACCGCGGGGCCCAACTCGCGCATCACCCGTTCGCGCTGCAACGGCTCGAACCGGGGATGCAGCGCCGAGAGTTTGATGGAGATGCCCGAAGCCCCCGTCGGCGTGGCATCGCGGTAGGCCTCGCCCACCGCCCGGATCGCGTGGCGGTACGCCTCGGCATAGCGGGCGGCGTCTTCGTAGGTGCGCGCGCCCTCGCCCAGCATGTCGAACGACGACAGGCCGGTCCCACCCGACCGCTCCCGCACCAGGGCTTCCTCGATGGTCCGACCCTGGACGAATTCACCGCCGACGATGCGCACCGCGCGCGACATGGCGGCGCGTGCGACGGACTCGCCGACGCGAGCCGCCAAGCGATTGACCCACCCGCCGATGTCGCGGGTCACGTCGTCTCCGAGGCCGATCACGTTGCCGGTAAGCATCAGCGCCCAGGTGGACGCGTTGAGGAACACGGAGTCCGACAGCCCCACGTGCTCCGCCCAATTCCCCGTGCCGATCTTCTCGGCGATCAGCGCCTCTGCGGTGTCGTCGTCGGGAATCCGCAGTAGCGCCTCGCTGATGCACAGCAGGGCGATGCCTTCCTCGTTGGACAAGCCGTATTCCTGCAGGAACAGATCGAGCAGCGAGCGTTCGTCGCCACGTCCCCGACAGCCCTCGACCAGGTCGCGTGCCCGAATGAGCACACGTTGCCGTTCGGCGACCGTGAACGGCGCCTCGGCCAGACCCGAGCGCACGGCTTCCTGTTCCGATTGCGAACCGGCGGCGGCGATGGCGGGCCAAGGATCGGACACCGGCTACCCCCAATTGCCGCGGCCGGCATTGATGCCCGCCTGACGACCGAACACCGCGCCCGACGTCAGCCCCGTGCCGCCGGGATAGTTGAAATAGTAGAGGCCACCGACAAGTTCACCAGCGGCGAACAGGCCCGGGATGGGTCCGCCATCCTCCCCCAGGACGCGGGCCTCGGCATCGACGGCCAGGCCGCCGAACGTGAACGTGATGCCGCAGGTCACCCCGTACGCCTCGAACGGCGGCGTGTCCAAGCGGTTGGCCCAGTTCGACTTCGGCACGTCGAGACCGCGTGTCCCGCGACTGTCCTTCACGGTGGGATCGAACGGCGTCCCGGTGTCGACGGCCGCGTTGAAGCGCTCGATCTCGGCGACGAGTGCCGGGGCGTCCATGGTCTCCATCGTCGCGATCCGCGTCGCCAACTCGTCGATGCTGTCCGCCCTCGCCTTGGTGACCTTGCCGATGCGGTATTCGTCGCGCAACAGCGGCACGACCTTGGCATCGAAGATCTGCCACGCGCACTGCCCGGGTTGGCGCAGCACTTCGCCCATAGGTGTAGTTGCGGAAGTCCGCACCCTCGTCGACGAAACGCCGACCGTCCGTGTTCACCATGATGCCCAGCGGGTACGAGTGCTTCTGGAAATTGTCGCCGACGTCGAGGTCGCCGAATTCCGGCGCGTTGAGGTCCCAAGCGACCGCATGGCAGCCCGAGTAGTTGCCTCGCGTCGCCGCGCCGATGGCGACCGCCATGCGGATGCCGTCGCCGGTGTTGAAGCGGGTGCCGCCCAGGTAGCGGGCTCGCCACGCCGGGTTCGCCTCGAAGCCGCCGCAGGCGAGCACCACCGCGTCCGCCCGCAGCGTGTCCCCTTCGACGCCGCTGCCGACACGCACGTCGAACCCGTCCGTGGTCCTTTGGAGTGCCGTGGCGCGCGCGCCGTAGCGCATGTCCACCCCCGCCTTGGCGGCAATGGCACCAAGGGAATCCACGAGGCCCGGTCCGCCACCCCAGGCCTCGACCGTGACGCCGCCCCAGAAGCGGACCCTGCCGTCGACTTCGAACGACTGGCGTCCGTACAACGGCAGGAAGCGCACGCCTTTCTCGCGCATCCAGCACAGGGTTTCGAAGCTCGAGTCGATGAGCCGTTCGGCCAGGTCGGGATCGGTGCGGTACTGCGTGACGCGACCGAGGTCGTCGTAGAACCGCTCGCGGCTGTAGCTGCCGAAATCGACCCGTTCGATCTCGTCCTTCGTCAATTCCGGCATGAGCCGCCGAAGATCGTCCACACCCGAGTACACCGTGCGCATGGCACCGGCGGTGAACCGCGTGTTGCCGCCCCGCAGCGCATGCGGTGCCCGTTCCAGCACCGTCACCTCGGCACCTGCCTCGCGCGCGGCAATGGCGGCAGCCAGCGCGGCGTTGCCGGCGCCGATGACGGCGACATGGGTCAAGACGGGATCCCCGGTGCGACGACGGAGCGCAGACTACCGGGACGGGCATCCCTAAGAAACCCCGTCCGCGACGGCACGTCCAGGACCGGAACGGGATACGATGGGTCGCAGGCCGAGGAGTTGAAGTCATGCGAACGATCACGATGCTCTACGCTCAGGATGTCGAAGCCACGGCGCAGTGGTACCAGGACTTTCTCGGTCTGCGCTCAGGCCACGGCGGTCCCGAATTCGACATGCTCATGGACGGCGACACGCTCCTGCTGCAACTCCACGAACTCGATGCGAACCACGACCACGGGGCGGTCACCGCGGAACCCCTAGGCCACGGCGTACTCGTCTTCGTGTACGTCGACGATGCCGACGCCGCCTACGCCCGCGCCAAGGAACTGGACATCGAGATCGTCAGCGCCATGCAGTACAACCCGATGGCGGGCATGAAGGAGTTCACGGTCCGGGACCCCAACGGCTACGCCATCGGTGTTTGCGAGTCCGACTCAGCGTGACGCCCGGCCGGGGTCGCTTGCGGGTGGCGTCACGCGCCGTTGCTTGGAGACACCCACCGGGCGGCAGAGCCGGATCGGCGGCGTGGCGCCGTTTTCGAAAGTCACCGTCCGATAGGCGCCGGTGTCCGCCAGGAGTTGGCGCAACAGGGCGATGTTGGAGCCGTGCCCCGACTGATTGCCGGTGAACGTGCCCATGATGGGCTGGCCGAGCACATAGAGATCGCCGATGGCGTCCAGGATCTTGTGCCGGACGAACTCGTCCTCGTAGCGCAGACCCTCGTGATTGAGGACCCCGTCGTCGTCGACCACGACGGCGTTCTCCAAGCTTCCGCCGCGAACGAGATCCATCGCCCGCAGACGCTCGATGTCGGCGAGAAACCCGAAGGTGCGCGCGCGGCTGACGTCGCGGATGAACGTCCGGGACGAGAAGTCCAGCGCGGCGTGCTGGCATTGCTCGCGGAAGAACGGATGGTCGTAGTTCATCGTGTATTCGAGGCGGAAACCGTCATGCGGTGCAAGCCGCGTCGATGCACTGCCGTCGGTCCACTCGACTTCCCGGGTGATTTCGATGAAGCGCCTCGGCAGGGGCTGTTCGACGATCCCCGCCGAGCGGATGAGGCGCACGAACGGTGCCGCGCTGCCGTCCATGATCGGCAACTCCACGGCGTTCACCTCGACAAGCGCATTGTCCACGCCCAAACCCGCGAACGACGCCATCAGGTGTTCGACGGTGGAGACTCGGACACGTCCGGTACCCAGACTCGTGGCGAGTTGGGTGTCGATGACATTCTCGGGACAGGCCTTGACCCGTGCGTCGCGACCGAGGTCGGAACGGATGAACACGATGCCGTTGTCGGGTGGCGCAGGTCGGATCGTCACCTCCACATCGTCGCCCGTGTGGAGCCCGACCCCCGCTGTCGCCACGGTCCCGGCTAGGGTTCTCTGTCTGATCAAGTCACGCAGCCGATCTTGGGTTTCGTCACCCCCGGCGCACCGCTCCCTGCAGTAGCAGGCTGGTCCCGCCGTCGATGAATCGAACCCACTCCCCCATAGCGGGTTTCCCCGCCCCTTCGTCGCGCACCGATACTAGCCGAACCGCCAACTAGCATTTGTAACATTTTGTATCGGTTGAGTTTTTTTGACCTGACCACACCCCCGTTAAACTCGACGACGGGCTAAACTGCCGCTGACTTGCCAATGAGTACCGCGGCACGGATGGAACCCGATCGGCAATCGGGGACGCAGTAGCGCCCGGATTGACCATCGGTCGAGACGCAACGGGCTTGAAGCCGATGAAATCATCGATGCGCGTCGTCGCTGTCGCAGCACTTGTCCTGCCGTACGGCTGCGAACCCCCGGGGCCGCGCGAGGATTGGTTCGTCGACACGGCACCCGAACTCGGTCTGCTGTTCGACCACACGTCGGGCGTCGAGGGCGGGTTCCTGCTGCCGGAGGCCATGGGGTCCGGCCTCGCACTCTTCGACTACGACGACGACGGCGACCTCGACGTGTATCTCGTCAACGCCGATGCCGACACGGCCCTCGCCACCGGCAACCGGTTGTTCCGCCGGGACGCCGATGGCGTCTTCCACGACGCGACGACCGAAGCCGGGCTCGGCGACACGGGCTACGGCATGGGCACGGCGCTGGGCGACATCGACAACGACGGCGACCTCGATCTTCTGGTCACCAACGACGGTCCCAACCGGCTGTATCGAAACAATGGCGACGGCACCTTCTCGGACATCACCGATAGCGCCGGCATCAAAGGTTCGCACTGGTCCACGTCGGCCGCGTTCTGCGACATCGACGACGACGGCTTGCTGGACCTCTACGTCGCCAACTACGTCACCAACGAACCGCCCTACGCCTGCGCGAGCGGCACGGGCGAGCCGGACTATTGCGGTCCCAACGCCTACCGCGGCGTCCCCGACCGCTTGTACCGAAACAACGGCGCCGGGTTCGACGATATCAGCGCCACCAGCGGGATCGCCGAGACGGCCCGCAACGGGCTGGGGGTGGTCTGTTTCGACTTCGACGGCGATGCCAGGGACGACTTCCTCGTCGCCAACGACGGCGAACGCAATCAGCTATGGATGAACCAGGGCGAGGCCAGGTTCGTCGACCGGGGCGTGCGGTTCGGCGTCGCCACCAACCTCGAAGGCGACACCGAGGCCAGCATGGGGATCGCCCTTGGCGACGTGGACGGCGACCTGCGGCTGGACGTGGTCATGACCCACTTGTACGGCGAGACCAATACGCTCTACCGCGCGGATTCGACGGGCATGATGCTGGACGCCTCGGCGCTTTCCGGGGTCGGCTTTCCGAGCGTCGCCGACACGGGTTTCGGCGTCGCCCTGGCCGACCTCGACCAGGACGCGGACCTCGACCTGGCGGTGGCCAACGGTCGGGTACAGCGCAGCACCGACTCGTCCGAGCCCCCGACCGGCGAGTCGGCAACGGACACCTTCCGACGTCTCTACGCCGAACCGAATCTGCTCATGGTGAACAACGGCCAGGGCTGGTTCGACGACCATTGCCACCGCGCCCCTGGATTCTGCGCCGCCACCGAGGTGAGCCGCGGGCTGCTCACCGCCGACGTCGATGCCGACGGCGACCTCGACATCCTGGTGACGAACGCCAACGGCCCGGTACGCCTGTATCGCAACGACGTTCCCGACAAGGGAAACTGGCTCAAACTGCGCCTCGTCGATCCGGTCGTGAATCGGGACGCCATCGGCGCGACGGTAAGTGTCCGCCAGGGAGACACCCGGCAGATGAGGCCGGTGGTCCATGCCACCGGCTACCTTTCGAGCGCCGACGCCGAAGTACACTTCGGACTCGGGCCGGCGACGGCCGTCGACGAGATCGAGGTGACCTGGCCGGACGGCGTACGCGAGCGTTTCCCGGGGATCCCCGCCAACCGGTCGACCGTGATCCGCAAGGGTGCCGGAACCGCCGACGGCATCTGATGGTCACCCTCCTGATCCGTCGGCTCGGACCAACCGCGGCGCTTGCGGTACTCGTCCTGGCCGCGTGCGCGGAACAAGCGTCGGAACCCGTCATTCCGACCGTCGAAACGCGCGCCATGGAGGCACCGGTGCGGATTCTGATCGACGCGGTCACACGCAACCTGGAGAGCAACCGCCACTCGGCCGATGCCTGGGGAAGGCTCGGGCGGGTCTACCACGCCCACGAGCTGTATGCCCCGGCGATCACCTGCTACACCCAGGCAATGCGTCTCGATGCGGGGGATTTCCAGTGGCCCTACCTTGCCGCCCACGCCGCTGCCGACATCGACAAGGGCGCTGCGGTAGCGTTCTTCGAGCAGGCGCGAGCGCTCGCCCCCGGGAACCCCACGGTTCTTGTCGCCCAGGGCGACCTGCTCCGCCAGTTGGGCCGTTCAGACGCCGCTAGGGAGGCGTTCCTGGCCGCGCTGGAAGCCGATGAGCAGTCCAGCTTCGCACGCGTCGGATTGGCGCGGGTCGCCCTTGTCGAGGGCGACCTGCCGCGAGCGCGGTCGCTGCTCGAACGGGCCGCCGAACTCGCACCGACCGACGGCGGCATCTACCCTCTGCTCACGCGGGTCCATGCGCAGCTCGGCGAAACCGAACTCGCGGCACGGGCCGAATGGCTTGCCAAGGTCCACGACGCACCCCTAGCCCGCCGCGATCCGACGCTCGATGCCATGCGCGGGCTCGCCACGAACTCGCACGCCCTCGCTGCGGCCGGAACGACCCTCGCCGAACGCGGCGAACTGCTCGCCGCCGAAGCCCAGTTCCGCAAGGTGCTGGCGATCCGCCCAGGCACACCACTGGAC
>JAGWBN010000012.1:35049-35394 GCA_021295875.1 Pseudomonadales bacterium | reverse complement strand
ATCCCGGACTCACGGATGCCTATCTCAACCTCGGCAGTTGCCATGCGGCCATCGGCGATTTCGAAGCCGCACTCGAGCCCTGGGAGCGCTTGCGCGAGGTCCAACCTGACAACACGTCGCTGATCCACAACATCGCGCTGGCAAACGCACGGCTCGGCAGGCTCGACACCGCCATCGCCGAATTCCAGCGCGCCATCGAACTGGACCCGGACAACCCCGCCAGCCGCCGCGAGCTGGCCCGGGCCCAAGCCCGCCAACGCGGCAGCCAGGTTCCTTGAGCGGCGCCAATGTCAACGGTCAGGTTGCATTTCACCGACGAGCGCTACGAGTCGCTCTTGGACGGCT
>JAGWBN010000012.1:11032-35039 GCA_021295875.1 Pseudomonadales bacterium | reverse complement strand
TCTGATCAAGCCATCCTTGGCCTGACAGAAACGCACATCCCTGTGCCGCGCTAGGGAAGGTCTCAATCAGACCTTCCCTAGTCGGCTTGCCGCCGGAGGAACGCGGGGATGTCCAGATAGGCCGCGTCCGTCGGTCGCGACCGGGCTTCGGCCTCGTTGTCGGTGACGTTCCGGCGAGTCACCGTGGGCCGGTCGAACTCGGCGTAGTCGAACGTTCCGGTCTTGGCCGCCATCGGCACCGGCTGCCTGACGAGTTCAGGCTTGCCGTCGGACAGGCCGGTGGCGACGATCGTGATTCGCATCTCGTCGCCGAGATCCTCGTCGTTCACGGTGCCGACCACCACCGTCGCTCCCTTCGACGCGAACTCGCGAACCGCCGCGCCGATCTCGTGGAACTCCCGGATCCCGACGCTCGGGGCGGTCGTGATGTTCACCACGACGCCGCGCGCACCGCTTAGGTCGACCCCCTCCAGGAGTGGGCTGCGCACGGCCTCTTCGATCGCGTTTCGGGCGCGGTCGGCACCCGAAGCCTGGCCCGTGCCCATGATGGCCAGGCCCCGCTCGGACATCACGGTGCGCACGTCGGCGAAGTCGACGTTCATCTTGCCCGGTCGGATGATGATGTCCGAGATTCCTCGAACCGCACCCAGCAGGACATCGTCGGCGGCGGCGAATGCCTCGTCCATGGAGGCATTGTCGTCGAGCACGTCCTGCAGCCTGTCGTTGGATATGGCAATCACCGAGTCAACGTGCTGGCTCAACTCCGCAATCCCCTGCTCGGCCACCTTGGTACGGTTCTCGAAATCGAAGGGCTTGGTGACCACGGCCACCGCCAGGGCGCCGAGTTCCTTCGCCACCTCGGCCACCACGGGGGCGGCCCCGGTGCCTGTTCCGCCACCCATCCCGGCCGTCACGAACACCATGTCGGCACCGGACAGAGCATCGTGGATCCGGTCGCGATCCTCCAATGCCGCCTCGCGACCCACGTCGGGACTGGCACCCGCGCCTAGACCCTTGGTGATGTTCGCCCCCAGCTGCAGCGTGGTCGGTGTGTGTACGCCGTCCAACGCCTGGGCATCGGTATTGGCGGCAATGAAGTCGACCCCTTCGACGCAACTCCTCACCATGTGATGGACCGCGTTGCCGCCCCCACCACCGACTCCAATCACCTTGATGACCGCGCTTCGCGGCGGGTTGTCTACCATTTCGAATGACATGTCGTGACTCCTTGTCGTTTATGCCGTCCTTGTCGCATCCCGAATCCGCGAGCGGATCAGAGGTTGTCGTTCCACCAATTCCTGAGGCGATTGAACATCCGGTTGCGTCGCCCCCGGCGGGTTCGCCGGCCATCCTGGCCCTCCTGTTCCATACCGTAAATCAGGAGGCCAACGCCGGTAGAGTAGATCGGATTCCCGACGATGTCGGCAAGCCCTGCCACCCGCGTCGGCACGGCGAGTGCCACGGGCATGTGAAAGACCTCCTCCGCCAGTTCCACCACGCCTTCCATTTTTGACGATCCACCGGTCAAGACGATGCCCGAGGCTACGAGTTCCTCGTAGCCCGAGCGCCGGAGTTCTCCCTGGATCAGGGTGAATAGCTCTTCGTAGCGCGGCTCGACCACTTCCGCCAACGCCTGCCGCGACAGCTCCCGCGGCGACCGGCTGCCAGCCCCGGGAACTTGGATGGTCTCCTCCGGGCGGGCGAACTGGGTCAATGCACAGGCGTATTTGATCTTGATCTCCTCGGCATGCTGGGTGGGCGTGCGCAGCGCCATGGCGATGTCGTTGGTCACCTGGTCGCCGGCAATGGGAATCACGGCCGTGTGGCGGATCGCGCCATCGGTGAACACCGCGATGTCGGTCGTGCCCCCGCCGATGTCCACCAGGCACACGCCGAGATCCCGCTCGTCGTCGTCGAGCACCGACATGCTCGACGCCAGTTGTTCGAGGATCACGTCGTTCACCTCCAGTCCACAACGCTCGATGCACTTCTCGATGTTCTGCGCGGCGTTTACGGCACAGGTGACGAGATGCACCTTGGCTTCCAGGCGGACGCCGGACATGCCGAGGGGTTCCCTGACCCCTTCCTGGTCGTCGACGATGTATTCCTGGCACAGGGTGTGCAGTACCTTCTGGTCCGCCGGGATGGCGACCGCCTGGGCGGCGTCGATGACCCGCGCGATGTCCTGACGCAAGACCTCGCGTTCGCGGATGGCGACAATGCCGTGGGAGTTGATGCCTCGCACATGGCTGCCTGCGATGCCGGCGTACACCGAGTCGATCTCGCAGCCGGCCATCAACTCGGCCTCGCCCACGGCCCGTTGGATGGACTGCACGGTGGACTCGATGTTGACCACCACGCCCTTGCGCAGGCCGCGGGACTGATGCGAGCCGATGCCGATCACCTCCAGATCGCCGCTCGGCGAGATTTCACCGACGATCGCGGCCACTTTGCTGGTGCCGATGTCGAGACCAACGATCTTGTCGCCGGTCATTGCCTAGTCCCTCCCGACCCGCCGGCACGCGCGACCAGGGCGGGTGGATTCGCTTGGCGGCGATCAGGCGGCTGAACACTCGCCAATCGCACGTCCGAGGTCCACCGGACCGCAACCCCCGCGTGGTAGCGGGCATCGATTCTCTCGACCTGCGCGACCGTATCCCGAAGCGCGCCACGGTAGACCGCGAGAAAGCGCTGGAAGCGTGCGCGCAGGGCCGTCGCACCGAGCACCACCTCCGTCCCGTCACCGAGTTCGACCGTCCAGCTACCTGCGCGGTCCTCCTCCAGGCGGCCAATACGCAAGCCCGCATGCCTGGCGGAGCCACTCAGGAGGTTGTAGACATCCATGGCCTGGACGCCGTCTGACAGCGACGCCTTGAGCACGGGCAGGTCGTCCGGCGGCTGCCGGTCGAGGCCCGGCGGCACGACCACCACATCGCCGCCGGTGGTCAGAAAACCCTCTTCACCCCACGACGCCGCCAAGGTCTCGCGGACGATGGCGACGCGCAGACCATCGGGTAGTTGGCGCCGCACGCGCACCTGACGAACCCATCCGAGACGCTCGACGGCTGCCGCCACGTGGGCCGCGCCGCGCACACCGGGCCGGGCGAGTTCGGCCGCTATCGCCTGGCGCACCTGGTCGAGTTCCGACGGCGTCAAATCAGCTTCAACGCGAACTCGGCTCACGCCGAGGGTGGCCAGCGAGTCGGCGTATCGAAGCCCGACGACGACGGCCGCCGCGACGACCACGAACCAAAGCGTCAAGCGGATCATGGTTCCCCCTTGAGCGCGCGCGCGACGAGGCTGACATCGCCCGCACCCTGGACCATGACGATGTCTCCGTCGGCGAGCTCCGCACGCAGCTTCTCGGTGGCCTCGCTCGGACCCGGGGCGAACCACGGTCGGCCGTTGCCGCGTGCGGCAACGTCGCAAACGAGCGCGCGGCTGTCGGCACCTTCGATGGACCTCTCGCCGGCGGCGTACACATCGAGGAGCAACAGCCTGTCGACACGGGCCAGCACGGCCACGAACTCGTCGTAGAGATCGCGCGTGCGGGTGTAGCGGTGCGGTTGGTAGGCCATCACCAAGCGGCGATCCGGCCACAACTGGCGGACCGTGTCGACCACCCGCGCGACCTCCGTGGGGTGGTGGCCGTAGTCGTCGACGACGGTCACGCGATTGCCTCGGACGACGCAGTCCGCCGTCTCGAACCGCCGACCCACGCCGCCAAACTGCTCAAGACCAGCGATGATCGCCTCGTCGGCGACCCCTTCTTCCGCCGCCACGGCGATCGCCGCCAGGGCGTTCTGCACGTTGTGACGGCCAGGCAACGGCAGCGACACGGAAAGATCCGGCCCGCTCGGACGCAGAACGGTGAAACGCCAGGATCCCTCGCCTGCCTCCAGATCGACGGCGCGGTAGTCCGCAGTGGCATCGAAGCCGTAGCGACGCGCCGCCCTGTCTACGCGGACCGGGACGGCGGCGGCATGGGGATCGTCTGCACATACCACCAGCGTGCCGTAGAAGGGTAGCCGGTCGGCGAAAGCAGCGAACGCGCCCAGCAGGCGGTCGAAGTCCTGGGCGTAGGCATCCATGTGGTCGCGATCGATGTTGGTGACAACGGCGATCACCGGATTGAGATGCAGGAACGAGGCATCGCTCTCGTCCGCTTCGGCGATGAAGTGGCGTCCGCGGCCGAGTCCCGCATTGCCTGCCGCCGTGTTCGCCCGCGCCTTGCGCTCGGGTGTACTGCATACCGGCGCACCAATGACGTACGACGGGTCCAGTCCGCCAGCGCGCAATACACTGGCGATGAGGCTCGCCGTGGTGGTCTTGCCATGGGTACCGGCCACCGCTATGCCATGGCGGTAGCGCATCAGTTCGTTGAGCACCTCGGCTCGCGCCACCACCGGCAAACCAAGCTCGCGTGCATGGACCAGTTCGGTGTTGTCGCTGGCGACGGCACTCGAGGCCACGACCACGTCCGCGCCGGCCACGGCTTGGGCCCCGTGACCGACTCGGACAGTCGCGCCCAGCATCGCCAGCCGGTCGGTGGCTTCCGATCGGACGAGGTCCGATCCACTAACCACGTAGCCGTCGCGGACCAGCAGTTCCGCGATACCGCTCATACCCGCGCCGCCGATACCTACGAAGTGAACACGCCCCACCGCACCCAGGGACACGAGCCTCTCCTTGGCGGTCCCTGCGCAAGCGTCACACGGCATGAACCCTCTCCCCCGGCGCCGTGCCCGCCATCGGGCGATTGCCGACCGGCGGACGTATCCGCCGACGCTCGTAGTGGACCCGGATCGCCAACCCGATCAGCGCCGAGCAGACGACCAGACTGTTGCCACCGAAACTCACGAAGGGGAGCGTCAGACCCTTGGTCGGCAATGCACCCGTGTTGACGCCGACGTTGATGACCGTCTGGATACCCAGCAAGAGGGCAGCTCCGTAGGCGAGCATACCGGCGAACACACGGCGCTCGGCAACGGCATCCCGGGCTAACCGACAGCAGCGGATTGTGACGAAGCCAAGCATGGCGAGTACCGTGATCGCACCGACAAGCCCCAATTCCTCGGCAATGACCGCGTAGATGAAGTCGTTGTGCGGTTCCGGGAGATAGAAGAGCTTCTGCACGCCCTCGCCGATGCCGACTCCGAGGAACCCGCCTCGGCCGAACGCGATGAGCGCCTGGGTCAGCTGATAGCCACCGTCGAACGCCGCCGCCCAGGGGTCGCGGAAGGTCAACAGGCGTTCCACCCGGTAGGGTTCCAGGACGGCGCCGATACCCAGCAACAGACAGGCAACGATAGCGAGCACGCAGAAGTCCCGGACACGAGCGCCGCCGAGAAACAACATGCCGCCGGTCAACGTCACGATCACCAGAACGCTGCCGAAGTCCTTCTGCAGGAGGATCACGGCACAGAGAAGACCGACCCACCCGAGCGGCTTCAGTAGCGTCAGCCAACGACTTGCCAGACGGTCGCCGGCGCGCGCGACGTAGCCCGCGATGTAGATGACCACCAGCAACTTGGCCACCTCGGCGGGCTGGAGCTGGAAGAATCCGAGGTCGATCCACCGCCTGCTGCCCTTCACCTCCTCGGACACCCCGGGTATCAGCACCACCGCACACAGGACAATGGCGATCAGGATGCAGGGCTTGTGCATCACTTCCCATAGACGCAGGGGAACGCTCGCCAGCACCGCCAAGACGGTGACCGCGATCAGCGTGAACACGACGAGCTTGGTCAGGTAGAAGGTCGGCCCGCCAGACAGGGCGGCGGCGGCCGAGACGACCATCACCAGGCCGGTCACGACGAGCATCAGCCAGGTCATCATCAAGGTCAGGTCGAGGCGTTCGCTCATGCCACCTCTCCCGCACAGCCCGTGCCGGACGCGGGCGGCCGCTTCGCCGTCGTTTGCAGAATTCGCGGCGCGAATCCTGCCCGCCGCGGGGCCGCGACGGCTCGGACGTGAGCCGCGAAATCGTCTCCTCGCGCGTTGTAGTCGGCGTACATGTCGAAGCTGGCGCACGCGGGCGAGAGCAGCACCATGTCGCCGGGGCGCGCGCTCGCACGACCCAGGCGCACGGCCTGTTCCATGTTCTGCGCGCGCACGCTCGGTACCCTTCCCGCGACCCGCTCGGCGATCCGCTCCGCGTCCCGGCCGAGCAGCACGAGGCGCGACACGTGGCGGCGTAGATACGGGGCGAGGGCTTCGAATTCCGCGCCCTTGGCATCGCCGCCGGCAATCAGCACGATGTTCCTCGTGCCGTCGCCGAAGCCCTCGAGTGCGGCCTGGCAGGCGCCGATGTTCGTCGCCTTGGAGTCGTCGATGTAGGCGACACCGTCGATCTCGGCGATCAGCGCGGACCGATGGGGCAGTCCACGGAACGCGGCCAGCGCCTCCTCGTCCACCGGCATCCCGGCCTGGTGGACGATCGCGGCCGCCGCCAGGGCGTTCAGTTGGTTGTGCCGACCGCGCAGACCGAGCGAAGCGGCGGCAAGCCGGCGACCGTCGATCACCAGCTCGTCGCCGTCGATCCGCCAACGCGGATCGCCGTTCAGCGCGATCGCCGGGATCCGCGATGCGCCGGGTTCACCGGGTAGCGTGCGCGGGTCGGCGGCGTTGTACACGAGCCGTCGGGCGCCCCCGTAGATCCGCCGCTTGCTCGCCGCGTAGTCCTCCAGGCCGGCATGGCGGTCGAGATGGTCGGGACTAACGTTCAGCAGTGCGCCCACCGCGAGCCCGGGGCGATCCAGCCTTTCCAGCTGGAAGCTCGACAGTTCGAGCACGTACGTCTCGAAGTGCCCATCGAGGAGGTCGAGCGCCGGGGTACCGAGATTGCCGCCCACCCCCGCTCGGACACCTGCCGCCGTCACCAGTTCGCCGACCAGCGTCGTGACCGTACTTTTGCCGTTCGTGCCGGTCACACCCAACACGGGCGCGTCCCCCACCGCGTCAAGGAAGAGTTGGACGTCGCTGGTGAGGGGCACGCCGGCCGCACGGGCCACGTTCACCAGGGGGTCGTCGAGGGCCACCCCCGGACTGACGACGACGCGTCGCGCCTGCGCCAAGGCCTCGCGCCAACGGGACGCCTCGATCACCGCGACCTCGGGATGGTTCTTGCGGACGGCGTCCAGGAACGGTGGTGCCTGCCGCGTGTCGACGACGCCCAGCGCCTCGGTGGGCACCAGATGGCGAACGCAGGAGTAGCCGGTCGCGCCGAGGCCGATGACGATGGTCAACTCGCCGCTCATCTCAGCTTCAGGGTGGACAAGCCGACGAGGACCAGCACCAGGGTGATGATCCAAAGGCGGACGATCACCCGGGGCTCCGGCCAGCCCATGAGTTCGAAGTGGTGATGGATGGGGGCCATGCGGAAGATCCGCCGGCCGGTGAGCTTGAAGGACACCACCTGCATGATCACCGACACCGCCTCGACGACGAACAACCCGCCCATGATGAGCAGCACGATCTCGTGCCGCACCATGACGGCGACAACCCCCAGGGCCGCACCCAATGCCAGGGCGCCGATGTCGCCCATGAAGACCTGTGCCGGATAGGTGTTGAACCACAGGAATCCCAGACCGGCGCCGATGAGCGCGCCGCAGAACACGGCCAGTTCCCCGGCACCGGGGATGTGGGGTATCTGCAGGTAGTTGGCGAACTCGATGTGTCCCGTCAGGTAGGCGATCAGGCCCAGTGCCGCCGCCACCATCACCGTCGGCAGCGTCGCCAATCCGTCGAGGCCGTCGGTGAGGTTCACCGCGTTGCTCATGAACACGATCATCAGATACGTCAGGGCGATGAAACCGACCCCGAGGGGAAGCGCCGCCTCCTTGAAGAAAGGCACGATCAGCGCGGTTTCCTGCGGCAACCCCGCCGTCTTGAACATCACCACGGCGGCGACCAGCCCCGCCACCGACTGCAGGAGGAACTTCCGCCCTGCGGTCAGTCCGCGCGAACTCTTCTCGCTCACCTTCAGATAGTCGTCCATCCAGCCGATCGCCGCGAAGGCCACGACAACCCCGAGAACAATCCACACGTAGCGGTTGCCTAGATCACACCAGAGCAGCGTGGCGGCGATGATCGATACCAGGATGAGGGCCCCACCCATGGTCGGCGTGCCGGCCTTGTGCAAGTGCGTCTCGGGACCGACGTCGCGGACGACCTGACCGATCTGGTGGTGCGCGAGCTTGCGGATCATCGTCGGTCCGACGACCAGAGAGATCGCCAACGCGGTCATCGCACCCACCATCGTGCGGAAGGTCAGGAACTGGAATACGCCGAAGCCGCTGACGTGGGTGGCGAGATAGTCGGTGAACCAGAGCAGCATCAGAACTTCCCGTGGGCGCTGTTCGCTTGGCCCCGTTGGCCGAGCAGCTCGCCGACGACCTCGGCGTCGCTCCAGGGTCGCCGCTTGCCGCCGATGTCCTGGTAGTCCTCGTGGCCCTTGCCCGCCAGGACGACGATGTCGCCGGCACCGGCCCGGTCGAGCGCCGCGCCAATGGCGGCACGCCGGTCCTCGATGCGCAATACCGGGCGCGGATTCCAGAATCCCGCCATGATGTCGTCGAGGATGCGGTCGGGGTCTTCCAGTCGTGGATTGTCGGAAGTGGCCACCACCAAGTCGGACCCCGCTTCGGCCGCCCGCGCCATGAGCCGGCGCTTGCCCCGATCCCGGTTCCCGCCACAACCGAATACCGTGATCACGCGTCCGGCGGTTCGGCCGGCGCCGACCAAGTGCGACCGCACCGCCGCGAGCACGGCGCGAAGTCCATCCGGCGTATGCGCGTAGTCCACGACCACCGTTGGCGACGAAGACACGGCCTGCATGCGGCCGGGAACCCCGGGCAGCTTCGCCATGGTTTCAACCACCTCGTCGAACCGGCTGCCCAGCACGCAGCAGACGGCCAGTGTGCATGCCGCATTGTAGACCGAGAACTCACCGAAGAAGGCCGGTAGGGAGAACGCGCCACGCCCCCACGGGGTCGACCATTCTCCCTCGATGCCATGGACACCGAAGGACAGTTCCGACCAGCGGACAGCACCCCGCCTGCCGATGGTAGTCGTCTCGATCTCCTTGCGTATGGCATCGCCGATAGCGCAGCCGGTAGCATCGTCGGCGTTGATCACCGCGTGCCTGAGACTCGGCTGAAAGAGCCTCCTCTTGGCTGCTGCATAGCGCTCCATCGAGCCGTGGTAGTCGAGATGGTCCCGGCTCAAGTTGGTGAACACGCCGATGTCGAAGTCCACCTTCGCCACGCGCCCCTGGTCCAAGGCGTGGGAACTGACTTCCATCGCCACCCGACCGACTCCTGCATCCGCCAAGGACCGCAGATGGGACTGGACGGTGATCGCGTCTTCCGTAGTGAGCGTGGACGCCGACAGGACCCGCGGCCGCCCCCAGCCCAAGGTTCCGATGTAGCCGGTCGGCCCGATGGCGTCGAGAACCTGGGCAATGCTGTAGGCGACCGTGGTCTTGCCGTTGGTACCAGTGACGCCGATGACGTCCAGTTCCCGGCTTGGTGCAGCGAAGAACCGGCGTCCGAGTTCGCCGAGCCTCGCGGCGATGTCCGGCACCACCCGGTTGACGACGCCCGTCTCCACGGGCCGTTCCGACACCACGGCGGCGGCACCCGCCGCCACCGCCTCGGAGACGTAGTCGTGGCCGTCGAAGACGCGCCCACGCCAGGCGATGAACAGGTCGCCCGGTCGCACGCGGCGCGAGTCGCAGGCTATTCCCCCGACCACCACCGCCGGTGCCCGGGGATCCGCGAGCAACTCGGCGACTTGCATTCCGGTCGTCACGTCGGCTGGCGCTCCGATTCTGGAACACCCCCGCGCGGGCTATCCGGGTTCGCAGCGACGGCATCCGTCGAAGGCGGCACACCGAGGATGCGCAGCGCCCGTTCGGCCACCGCCGCGAATACCGGCGCGGCGACGGTGCCACCGCTGGACCTGCCCCGGCTGGGTTCGTTGACGACCACCACCAGCACGACCCTAGGCCTCTCCGCCGGTGCGAATCCCGCGAAGAACGCGACGTGCGTCTGGTCGTCGTAGCCTCCGGCGCGAACCTTCCGAGCCGTGCCCGTCTTGCCCGCCGCCGTGTAGCCGGCGGGACGTCCCTTGGGTGCGGTGCCCCCCGGGGCCACGACGCCGCGCATCATGTCGACCACGGCGCGCACATCGTCCAGGGTGAACACCGGCGTCTCGTCCACGCGGGCCGCCGCGTCGGCGAGAATCCGCACCTCCTTGCGCACCCCGGCGCTGGCCAGGACCAGGTAGGCGCGGGCGAGTTGCATGGGCGAGACCATCAGTCCGTATCCGTAGGCGATGGTTGCCCGCCCGATGGGCTTGTCGAGATCGGCAATGGACACCATGCCGATCTCTTCACCCGGCAGATCGCAGCCGGTGTAGTCACCGAAGCCTGCACGGTAGAAGACACCGACCACGGACTCGGGCGGCATCTCCAATGCCATCTTGGCAATACCCACCTGGCTGGATTTCGCCAGCACCTGCGTGACGGTGAGCGCACCCCGGTCGGACGGATCCTCGATTCGCTTGCCGTCGACGTGGAAGTAGCCAGGCGCCGTGTCGATCACGTCGTCCGGTGCGAAGAAGCCGCCTTCTAGGGCGGCAAGCACCGTCAACGGCTTGACCGTCGAACCGGGCTCGTAGAGATCCGAGATGGCCCGATTGCGGGCGTCGTGGTCGCCCCGGTTCCGCCAGTCGTTCGGGTTGAACGACGGTTGGTTGGCGAGCGCCAGGACCTCGCCGGTCACGGCATCCAGCATGACCAGGGATCCCGACTTGGCGCCGTTGGTTTCCACCGCGGCCTTTAGCTCCCGGTACGCGAGGAACTGCAGACGCAGGTCCAGGGACAACGCCACATCGCCACCGAACTCGGGAGCTCGCAGGAAGTCGAGATCCTTGACGTAGTCGAGATCCTTCACGGTACCGCCCTTGCGGTCGCGGAGCACCCGCTTGGCTCCCGGCGTGCCGGCGAGGTAGTCGTCGAACGCCAACTCGATGCCTTCGAGGCCCACATCGTCGATATCGGTACGGCCGACGATGTGGGCCACGGTCTCCCCGGCAGGGTAGAAACGGTGGTAGGCGCGCCCGATGTGGACGCCGTCGATGCCAAGTTCGGCGACTCGCTTCGCGGTGCCCGGCGGCAAGCGGCGAGCCAGGTACGCGAACTGTCTGGCGCCCGAGTCGATGCGGCGGCGAAGGGACTCCGGGGAGGTCTCCAGGACATCTGCCAGGCGCTCCAGGTCGAACGCCGTCAGGGCGATCTTCTGAGGATCGGTCCACACGTAGTTCATGGGCGCGCTCACGGCCAGCGGCTCGCCGTTGCGGTCGAAGATCATGCCGCGGTGCACGGGGATGTCGACCACGCGCACGGATCGCGCCTCGCCCTGCTCCTTCAGGAAATCGCGTTCGGTGACGGTCAGGTAGACCGTGCGCCCCGCCAAGACGCCGAACATCACCAGCATGACGATCCGCAGTGCGTGGTGACGCCAGGCCGTCATCCCCGCTCCCGCGGCCATCGCTCGACCCGATGGACCTTTTCGGGAAAACCCATGTCCAGTTCCTCGGCGGCGATCCGCTCGACGTTCTGATACGCGGCCAAGGTGGCACGCTCGAGCAGCAGCAGACGGTATTCGGCAAGCAGTCCGTCCTGGGTCTGCTGGTTGGTGGACAGGCGCTGGAACAGGTCGCGCATGGCCCCGGACTGGCGTGCCGACTCGACGCCGGTGACCGCCACGCCGAGCCATGCCACGACGCCCACGGCCAGCCAGCGTCCCGGATGGTCCGGCTGCGTCATGGGTCGCGCTCCGTGGTCTTCTCGACCGCCTGCAGCAGAGCACTGCGCGCGCGCGGATTGGCGTCGCGCTCCGCGTCCGAAGGCCGCACGCCCTTACCCACCGTGTCGACGCGTCGCGCCACCGGCCGAGCGGCGTCCGTCACCGGCAGGCGACGGGGTAGCGCCGGGCCCTCGACCCAGCGGCGAAAGCGTTGCCGCACGAGGCGATGCTCGAGGCTGTGGAACGTGATCACCGCCACGCGACCGCCGACCTTGAGCGCGCCGAAGGCGGCGTCCAGGCCACGGTCGAGTTCCGCCAGTTCGTCGTTGACGCGGATGCGAACAGCCTGGAAGACGCGCGCATAGGCGCCGGCCGCGGCCCTGCTCCTCGATGAAGCCAGCGTAGCGGCGACCACCGCCTTGAGGTCCGTGGTCGTCTGCAGCGGTCGCGAGGCGACGATGCGCTTGGCCAAACGGGACGCGTAACGCTCCTCGCCGAAGCGCCTGATCACATCCGCGATCTCCGTTTGCGGGGCGCCGTTCAACCAGGTCGCCGCCGTGAGTTGGTCGCGCCGGTCCATGCGCATGTCCAGAGGGCCCGCATGATCGAAGCTGAACCCTCGCGCGGAATCGTCGATCTGAGGCGACGACACGCCGACATCCAACATCACGCCCGACTGCCGGCCCCAGGCACCATCGTCCAAGTGCTCGCGTAACGCGCCGAACCGGCCATGGCCGACGCGAACGCGCGAGTCCTGACAAGCCAATTGCCGGGCGGTCGCGACAGCGTCGGCGTCGCGGTCGATGACGAGGAGCTTCGCCGTGGTAGACAAACGGGCTAGCAGGTGGCGCGCATGGCCACCGCGGCCGAAGGTGGCATCGACGTAATCTCCATTGCGGTCAACGGCGACGGCGTTCACCATTTCCTCCAGCATCACCGGCACATGACCGGCTTCACGGGCACCTGCCCAATTGGACGGGCTAGAGATGCACTCCATCGAGCCCGTCCAGATCGCCCATGGCTTGATTGCCTTGCTCAAGCCAGTCGGTGAGGTTCGCGTTCAGCGTCTCCTCGTCCCACAGCTCCAGCTTGTTTGCTTGACCGAGAACCGCGACCCGTTTCTTAAGCCCCGCGTACTCGCGCAACGTCGGGGACAACAGCACCCTGCCCGCGTTGTCCATTTCCACGTCCAGTGCATGACCCACGACGGTGCGTTGCAGATAGCGGGCTTGCGGCTTCAGGTTGGCCAGGTCGGTGAGTTCTTTCTCCACCGTCGACCAGTCTTCAAGGGGATACAGCAGGAGGCATCTGTCGCGCGGGTCGATGGTGACCACGACCTTGCCGCTCGACCGGCCACGCAGCATCTCCCGAAAGCGCACCGGGACAGCGATCCGGCCACGTTCGTCCAGACTGACCTTGTAAATGCCCCGAAACACCGTTCCCGGTCGCGTTGGCGGGCCCCTCTCCGCCTAGAACGTGGGTGGTCGTCCCTGACCAACAGCACATCCTTGTCCAAACGAAGCCCGTTTATCCCATTATTTCCCACATTTCACCCGGACACTACCCCCCGAGAGGGGGCGCGTCAACCACTTTCTCCACCGTTTTTTTTGGCATTCGTGGAACACCGTTGGGGTGATCGCGCGCCTTGGCGTGTGGTCACCCCAACGGCGTCAATGCACGCAACCTCTGGCCGATGCCTCGAACACGGTTTCGACCAAACCTTTTCGGACGCCGACAAGGCGGTCCCAGCGGTTCACGGTGATGTCCTGCTGGTGGGTCAACAACAAGAAGGCGTCGCCGAGCGCAAGCGGCATGTCGCGCTCGGCGGTCAGGGTCACCCCGTGGTGATCCAGTCCCGTGACGACCACGCCGGGAACGCCGTCCACGGTGGGCAGGCCGTTGGGCGCGCCGATGGCGTCGATGGGGACATCGCCCACGGCGGTGCGGCCGTCGGGCCTCTCGACCACGCGTCCCATGACCTTGGCGGCGAAACGGAATTCGCTCATGTAGGCGTAGGGCACCTCCATCAGCGCGTAGGTGCCCGCCTCGATCTCGGTGACCTCGGGATGGCTCGCGGCGACGTCGTAGGTCCAGGACTCGCCGGTCGACACCAGTCCCACCGGGATGCCGGCGGCCTCGATGGCGTGCTTGGCCTCGACAACGCGGTCGATGCTGCGCCCTCCCTCGACGAAACGCTGGCGGCGGCTCGGCGGCCTGCAGCACCGGCACCTGGTGGCTCATGACACCCCGAAACTCGAGCCCCGGGGTGGCCGTGATGCGCCGGGCGAGCGCCACCGCGGACTCGACGGTCCGAACACCGCCACGGCCCATCATCGTGTCTATTTCGATGACCACGCCCAAGGTTGCGTTGCCCGCCCCCATCGCCAGCAAGTCGACCTGCGCCAACGCATCCACGGCCACCATGGTGTCCACGCGTTCGGCCAGCCGCGCGAGTCTCGCGATCTTGTCGGGAACGACGACCTGGTTCGCGACCAGAACGTTGTCCACGCCCGACGCCGCTAACACTTCGGCTTCCGACACCTTGGCCGCACAGACGCCGCTCACCGTCGAGCCGGCGGCAAGCTGCATCCGCAGAATGCCCAGCGACTTGTGGTTCTTGCCGTGGGGCCGAACACGGATGGACTTGCCGCGGTAGTGACCGGCGATGACGCCGACGTTGTGTTCCAGGGCATCGAGGTCCACCACCAGGACCGGGGTCTCGAGCATCTCGACCGGGTCGCCGATCACGCGAAGGCACCCCGTGACGAGACTCGCCAGACCGCTTCCAGCACGCCTTCGCGGACACCGTAGGCGAAGTCGTGCAACGAGAACACGGTGGCGACGTCGCCCGGCGCCAGTTGCAGCCAATCGCCGATCGCGAAGTCGGCGCCTTGCCGCCAGCGCACGATGCCGTGTTCGGCACTACCGGCGGATGTGGCGCAGTCGCCGCGTCCGACCACCGTCGGATCGCCGAAGTCCCTGCCGATCGCCTTCTGCCCGCCATCATGGATGGCGAGTCCCGCCTCGGGCACGCCGGTCACCCGGGCGGACACCGTGACGGTGCCGTCGAGGCAGTCGCCGCCCCACAGGGGTCCGTCGTCGTCGAGCACGACGCGCCCGGCTTGGCGTAGCCGTTCGATGCGTTCCCGGGACTTCGCCGTCACCGGTGGGCGCAGAATCCGGATGTCGTCAAAACCGGCGGCGGCGAACGCCTCCGCCTCACCAACGCTGCGCACCGCGAGTCCGGCGAGACCGAGGATGTCGAGTTGGCGCCTGGCGATGGCGGGCGTCTTGTGGACCCAGGCTTCCACCCTGGCGTCGGGCCGGTGATCCGGGCCGTCCCTGAATGACGCGAGCTTGGCGTCCAGATGTTCGAGATCGACGATGAGCGCCGGCGTATCGAGTTCCTCGACCGGCGTGCCGATGGGTTTCTCGATGGGGCGCTGCACCGGTGCTCCCGAGTCGGCGAATCCGCTATTCGTCGCCGAGCGCTGCCAGTCCCTCCTCGACGCGGCGCGCCTTGTCCTCGTCCCACCACCAGGCATCGACGAAGGGAACCCGGTTGAGATCGTCGCGGCGCACCTCGCCGAACTTGTCCCAGTGCACCAGGCGGAAACCCGGTTGCGAGCCCAAGGGGATCAGGTAGAAGCTCCACAGGAAGACGCGGTCGAGGGCGCGCGTCGCCGCGTACAGGTCCTCGGCGGTCTTCGCGCGGATGATGGTGTCGATCAGGCTGTCGATCACCGGATTGCGGATTCGCGCCCAGTTCTGGCCGTAGTCCTGGCCGGCGGCGTCGCTGCCGAACCAGTTGCGCAGGGCCAGCCCCGGCATGTGACCCGGTCCCCAGCGGTTGGAGTTGCCGTCGAACTTTCCGGTGCGGCTGCGGTAGAGCCAATTCGAAACTTCCGGCGACCGTCCCGCGGCATCGATACCCACCCGCGCCAGGTTGTCCATCAGCGACAGGTTCTGGCGGATGGAGTAGTAGGACACGCCGATGAAGTTCAGGCTCAAGCGCTCGCCGGTGTCGATGTTGCGCATGACGCCGTCCTGCATCTCCCACCCGGCTGCCTTGAAGAGTTCGAGGGCACGCTTGATCCGGTCCCGCCGCAGGCCGTAGCCCGTGCTCGGCGGATGGTCGAAAGCCTCGGTGAACACACGCCCCGGCAGCTGGTCGCGCCACGGTTCCAACAGCTCCAGTTCCTTCTCGCTCGGCAGCCCGCTGTGCGCCATGGGCGAGTTCTGGAACAGGCTCACACCCTTCAGATAGAAGTTGTAGAACAGCACCCGGTTGGTCCATCCAAAGTCGTACAGCAACCACAGGGCTTCACGCACCCGGACATCGTTCAACGGCGGCTTCTCGGTGTTCCAGAAGATGGGCCACCAAAGACCCTCCACGCGCGTCAGCTTGCGCAGATCGCGCTTGAACAGCCCCGCGCGCGCGGCGGGGAAGTCGTACTGGGTCGCCCAGTTCTTGGACACGCCCTCCTCGCGGATGTCGAACACGTCGCTCTTGTGCGCTTCCAGCATCACCCCGTCGTCCTTGAAGTAGTCGAACTTGACGCGCGTGAAGTTGTAGCGGCCGCGATTCACCGGGATGTCCCGGCCCCAGTAGCCCTCGTCGAGTTCGAACTCCAGAAGCCGCCCGGTTTCCGCGCGCTTCAACCGGTACGGACCGCTGCCCAGCGGCGGCTCGACCGTGGTCTTGCTGATGTCGCGCGTTTCCCAATAGTGCTTCGGCAGGATGCTGTAGCCGCCGATCGCGAACGGCAGGGCGGGATTGACCTCCATGTCGGTGTTGCGCACGAAGCACACCTCGCGCTCGCCGAACGCGAACACGCGGTCGAGGTCCGACAGCGCCGTGCGGATCACCACCGAGCCGTGCTCGAGGAACATCTCGAAGGTGAACAACACGTCCTCCACCGTGATCGGCCTGCCGTCGTGCCAGTAGGCGTTGTCGCGCAGCTTGAAGGCGATCCAATCGAGGTTGGGTCCCTTGGCGACTCCCTCGGCCAGCCGACCGTAGGCGCTGACCGGCTCGTCGGCGGCGCCTTCGAGGAGCTTGTCGTAGACCAGTCCGCCGCTGACGTCGTAGCCGGCGGCCATCCGGCCCTTCTCGAGGATGTTGTTGTAGTTGTCGTAGGTGCCGAGCGACGGCAGACGCATCATGCCCGCCTTCGGCGCGTCCGGATTGGCCCACTCGAAGTGGGTGAAGTCCGCGTCGTACTTCAACGGCAGCAGGTACGAAATGCCGTGCTTGTAGTCGAGGTCCGTGCACGGGGCCTCGGCCGCAGTGACCGCCAGGGCGGTCGTCGCCACAACGAATCCCAGGAGCGTGCCCTTTGTCCTGCGCATGGATGAGCCTGTTCGATTCTAAAGCGGTGCCTGGTTCGCGCGGAGCCTAACAGATCAGGGTTTGGTACCGGTAAGATGGCGTCGGGAACGGTGATGGGGGATTCTTGGCAACCGAGGCTCACGGCATCCGCAAGGCGGCGACGGTACTCGTCGTCCGCCAGGGCGATGGCGGCATCGAGGTCTTCATGGTGCAACGCCCCGGGCGGGGCATCTTCCCGAACCTGCACGTATTCCCCGGTGGCAAGGTGGACGGCGACGACGATGGTCTGGACCACCTCTGCCATGAACTGGGCGACGCCTCGGCGTCCTACATCCTCGGTGTCGATGGCGGCGGACTGCGGTACTGGGTGACGGCGATTCGCGAGTGCTTCGAGGAATGCGGGGTGCTCCTCGCCTACCGGTCGGGGTCGCTGTTCGAGCCCGGGAGCGACGCCGAGGCGGCCCGATTCGAGGGGTACCGGAACGCGCTCATCGGCGGCAGCGAGAACCTGGCGTCGCTGGCTCGTCGCGAGGGTCTGACGCTCGCCACCGACCGGGTCATGTACTTCAGCCACTGGATCACACTTCGATACCCGCTTCTTCGTCACCGCGATGCCGAGTGGACAACGTGCCGTCGGTCACCGTCGCGAAACGGTGTCCGGCTCCTGGGTCACGGCCGACGACGCGCTCGCCCACTTCGACGCTGGCCGCTGGCAGATGATCCATCCCACGCTGACGACCCTGCGCACCGTGGCAAGCTACGCCGAGGTCGGCGAACTGCTGACGGCCGTGAGCACCGGACGCCATCTTGGCGAGGTTGGCGACGCCCTCCATCAGCAGGGCCTGCAACGCGACCGCTTCTCGGTCGGCCCGATTTCCTAACGCAGACTTGCACGGTCGGGCAACCATGCTCAGGGTTCTGGGGGCGGCCAAGCGCTTCGAAGACGGGGACACGGTGCGCCGGGTTCCGGGCGCCGTCGAGTTCGACTTGGCGCCGGGGCGGGTGGCGGCGCTGTGGGGGCCGAGCGGCTCGGGCAAGTCCACGTTGCTCAATCTTGTCGCCGGCGTTCTCGTACCCGACGAGGGCGAGGTCCGATTCGAAGCGTCCGGCGAAGATCCGTTTCTGGTGTCCGCCGCGTCCGAGCGGCAGCGCGTCCGCTACCGGCGCCGGCACCTCGGCTTCGTGTTCCAGTTCTTCAACCTCGTGCCCACGCTCACCGTGGTCGAGAACGTGCTTCTGCCCTTGGAGCTCAATCGCCGGCCGACGGATCGGCAAGTCGCGCTCGCGCGCCTCGACGCCCTCGGCGTGGCGGAATGCGCCGAGCGATTCCCGGCAACCCTCTCCGGTGGCGAGCAGCAGCGTGTGGCCATCGCCCGGGCGCTCGTCCATGAACCGGCCATCGTCCTGGCCGACGAGCCCACCGGCAACCTGGATGCCGCCAACGCCGCCCGGGTAACCGATCTGCTTTGGCAGGCGGCGGCAAACGCGGGTTGTGCACTACTGGTCGCGACCCACAGTCAGCGCATCGCCGAACGGGCCGACGACGTGATCCCGTTGGCGTGATACCGCTCCTCGTCAAGAGCCAACTGCGCTTCGCCGTCCGCCACCCGGTGGGGCCCGCGGCGTCCTTCGTCGGCGTCGCGCTAGCCGTGCTGGCCATCGTCACCGTGCACCTGGTGAGCCAGTCGATCAGGGCCGGCCTCGAGGATCCCGTCGTCGGCGGGCACACACATATCGTCTCCGGCGACACCTTCGGCGAAGTCGACTATTTCGAGCTGCGCCGACGTTGGCGAAGCGGTGACGACTCCCTCGACGGCATCCAGGCGATGCTCCCGATGATCGAAGGATTCGTCTCCATCGGCGGCCAACCGCGGCGGATCATCGGTTTCGACCCGCTGGCCGTGTGCAGGAGCTGCGGCGTTGGCGAAGACGATCCGGGCTCGACAACCGGATGGCGCCCCGACGGCGACCTGTATCCCGGCACCGGGCTCGACCGCTACCTGGTCGACGACGTGGTGATCGCCTCGCCCGAGACCGCCGCCGACGTCGAGGCCGACGGCAGCACCATCGCCGGGATTCCCGTCGCCGTGATCGAGTCCGACACCGGCGTGATGCTGGCCGACCTGCCCACCGCACAACGACTGCTCGGTCGGCAAGGCCAGCTCGATGCGGTCTGGATCAGCGCCGCCAGCGCCCGGCTCACCTTCCTCGACCGGCTCGATGAACTGCTCCCGGGAATCGCCGCCAGCCTGCCCCGCTACGCCGGTCCGGTCATCGACGGCTACACGGTGACGGCCAAGGATGTTTGGAACCCGTCGCGGCGCTTCGCCGATGCCATCGTCTTCAACCTCGGCATGCTCTCCCTCCTCTGCCTGCTGATGGCGGCCTTCATCGCCTTCCAGGCGAGTGTCTCGAACGCGGCCCGCCGACGAACCGAACACCAGCGTCTGCTCGCGCTCGGCGCCTCGCCGGGCATCCTGCAGCTGACGGCGTGCACCGAAGGGCTGATCATCGGTGCCCTCGGGTCCGTCGCCGGCTTGGCGCTCGGCACGCTCCTGGCCGATGCCCTGCTGCAGTCCGCCGGTGTGGGAGCGGCGGCATCGCCCGGGTCGGGTATGGCGTCGCTCGACGCGTGGATCGTCGGCAAGGCCCTGGTGGGGGGCCTGCTGGTGTCGGCCCTGGGGCCACTGGTCGTTCGTTCTTCCCCGCACTCCCGTCCCAGGCTGCGCGTCGGCGTCGGCCTGCTCGCCGCCGTCGTCGCCATCGGCGGCCTGGCGAACGGCTCCCTGGGCGCCGCCTTCGTCGCCCTGTTCGCGATCATCCTGGTCCAGGTTGTTCACGTGGTGCCGCTGGCCGGTGCAGCTGTGCGGCACTTGGCCGCGTTGGGCCGCTCGCTCACCGCCCGGTCGGGCCTGCGGGCCGCCGCGGAGCGCAGCGGCGAGATCCGCCTCGCGCTCGGCGCGTTGTCCATCGCCGTGGCGGTGGCGATCGGCATGGACCTGATGGTGGAGAGTCTGCGCCGGGACTTCACGGCCATGCTCGACGTGCGCCTGTGGGAGGGCATAAATCTCAGCGACGCCGACGACGTCGACATCACCACCCTGGCCGACCTCCCGGGGCTCCGCCAAGTGCGCCGCTACGGCGGGCGCGCCTCGAGCAGGGGCCGGTGGATGTGCGCGTCGCCCGACTCGATGCCGCCGAAACCGCCCGCTACGGCTTCGACGGCCCGCTCGAGAAGCGCGGCATGTTGAACGAGGTGGCCGCGCGCCGGTTCGGCATCGAAGTTGGGGATACCGTGACCGTGACCGCTGCGGGGAACCCCGTCGACGTCCCGGTCGCCCACGTGTTCCGCGACTTCGGCGCCCCCGCGCGCGGTGTTGCTCGGCTCCTTCGAGGGCACCGGCACGGGGTCGCCCGCGATCCGATGGCACCGGGTGTCCATCCTGGCGGCGCCCGAAGCCATACCCCGACTGACCGCGGTTTTGAGCGAGCGCTTCGGCGCGAACCGGGTGAGCAATCGGTCCGCCGTGCGGGAACTCGCGATGGCCGTGTTCGACCGCACATTCGCCGTCAGCCGCTCGCTGACGACGGTCGCCCTGCTCGTCGCGGCGGTTGGACTCTACGCCGCACTGACGGCGCTCCAGGCGGGCCGCGCCCCGGAGTTCCGGCTGCTCTCGGCCGTGGGCCACTCCCGAGCCGGGTTGTGGCGCCTGGCCCTGTCGGAGGCCGTGGCGTTGGGGGGCATCGCCGTGTTCGCGGCCGTGCCGCTAGGCATCGTCATGGCGTGGGTGCTGTGCGATTTCGTCAATCCAGCCGCGTTCGGCTGGACCATCGACCTGCAGGTGGTGCCGTCATCGGTGGTCGTTCCGGCCCTGGTCGGTTTGGCAGGCGCGGTCGCCGCCGGCGCGTTTCCCGCCTATCGTGCATCGTTTCGTGGCCAGGTTTGACGTGGGCGCAATCACTGCCGTACGCGCGACCGTGGTGGTCGCCGTGGTCCTGGCGGGCTGCTCGGAATCGTCACCGCCGGCCAGCCGCAGCCTGCATTCGGTACTCGGTGCCGACGACGGGCAGCAGCGCGGCTTCGCGGTGGCGGACCGGGCCGTCGACTTCGCGTTCCCCCAGGACCACGGCACCCACTCCGCCTATCGGAGCGAGTGGTGGTACCTGACCGCGGTGGTCGCCGCGGACCCGGGCCGCGAGTTCGGCGTCCAGTTCACGCTGTTCCGCCAGGGCATCGAACCGCAGCCCGATGTCGATGTCGATGCCGATGCCGACGGTGCCGCCGCGTGGCGAACCGGACAGGTCTACATGGGACACCTGGCGGTCGCCGACGTCGCCCACCGGCGCCACCTCGACGACGAGCGTTTCAGCCGGGGTCATGCCGCGCTTGCAGGCGTCGACGCGGAACCGTTCCGTGCCCACATCGACGGCTGGAGCCTGTCCTCCACTACTGCGGACTTCTGGCCGCTTCGCCTCGAAGCGGCGACCCCGGCGTTCCGCGTCGACCTGACGTTGACGGGCACCCGGCCGTTCGTGGCGCAGGGCGACAACGGTCTGTCACGAAAAGGGCCCCGCAACGCTTCCCACTACTACTCCGCGCCTCGAATCGAAGCCGCAGGGCAAGTCGCCATCGGCGGCGAAACCCACGCGGTCACTGGCAACGCCTGGCTGGACCGGGAGTGGAGCACCAGCGTGCTCGCGGCGGAGTACGCCGGGTGGGACTGGTTCGCCCTGCATCTGGACGATGGCCGCGACCTCATGCTCTACCGGCTGCGCCGCGTCGACGGGCGCATCGACGAGTACAACGCCGGGACCCTCTCCTTCGCCGACGCGCCGCCCCGGAAGCTCGGCGCCGGCGACTTCACGCTGACGGCGAAGGAGCATTGGCGTGGCTGGCCGGTCGCTTGGTCCCTCGGTCTGGGCGACAACGAGCGTTTCGTCGTTCGGGCGGCATTCGAAGACCAGGTCATGGACACGTCGGTTCGGTACTGGGAGGGCGTCGCGTATCTTGAGGACGAGGACGGCCGGCGCGTGGGGCGCGGCTACATGGAACTGACGGGGTATTGATGAAACTCGACTGGCACCGGGTCCGCTCCGAACGGGGCCCCCATCTGGGCATCCTGGACGTCCGCTTCGACTGGATGCGACACCCCGCGGGCGAGCCGGTGCTGAAGCGCCTGGTGTTGGAATCGGTGGACTGGATCAACGTCGTCGCGCTCACCCCGGAAGGGCTCTCGGTCATGGTCGACCAGTATCGCTTCGGCATCGGTGCCCGGACCCTGGAGACCCCGGGCGGGATGGTCGACCCGGGCGAGAAGCCCCTCGCCGCAGCGAAGCGGGAACTCCTCGAGGAGACCGGCTACGGCGGCGGCAAGTGGACCCATCTCGGCGCCGTGGAACCGAATCCGGCCATCCACCCGCATCTCTGTCACCACTACCTCGCCGACGGCGTGGAACGCGTTGCCGAACCCGAGCCTGGACCGGGCGAGGCGATCGGGATCGAGTTGATGACACTGGACGAAATGCGCGCCGCCATGGAGGCCGGGCGGCTACGCCATGCCCTCGCCCTGTCGGCGCTGGCGCGCGTCTTCCCGCTGTTCGAAGACCTGCATCGTTAGCGCTATAGTCCGCTCCCTCGCGTCACGCGACGTCGTCATGCCCGGCTTCACCACATCCACGCTCCACTCCGACCGACGGGGCGGCGTCGAGCACGGCTCCCTGCACAAGCCCATCCACGCCAACGTCGCCTACGGCTACGGAGACGTCCAGGATCTGGTCGACGTCTTCCAGGGAAGGAGCGGCAACTACTCCTACACGCGCCAGGTCAATCCGACGGTGTCCGCCCTCGAAGCCAAGATCGACGCCATGGAACACGGTGTCGCCACGGTCTGCTTCGGCACCGGCATGGCGGCCATCGGCACGGTGCTGTTCGCCCTGCTGCGCCGGGGCGACCACTTCGTGTCGAGCGCCTATCTGTTCGGCAACACCACGAGCCTGTTCCAGACGTTCGCCGCCCAGGGTCTGGACGTGACCTTCGTCGACGCCACCCACACCGACGCCGTTGAGGAAGCCCTGCGCCCGGAAACCCGACTGGTGTTCGTCGAGACCATAGCCAATCCGCGAACCCAGGTGACGGACCTCGAAGGCATCGGCAGGCTGTGCCGCGAACGCGGCCTGGTCTACGTCGTCGACAACACCTTGACCTCGCCCTACCTGTTCCAGCCCGTGGACGTGGATGCTTCGCTCATCGTCAACAGTCTCACCAAGTACATCGGCGGTCACGGCAATGCCGTGGGCGGCGCCGTCACCGAAACGGGTCGATTCGACTGGACCGCGTTCGACAACCTCGACGACACCTACAAGAAAGGCAGCCCGGAAAAGTGGGCCATCACCCAGGTCCGCAAGAAGGGCCTGCGCGACTTCGGTGCCACGCTCGGTCCCGAGTCGGCGCACCACCTGGCGGTCGGTGCCGAGACCCTGGCGCTGCGCATGGAACGCCAGTGCGCCAACGCCCGCGCCCTCGTGGACTTTCTCGCCGCCCACGACAAGATCGCCAAGGTCTACTACCCGGGCCTTGCCGACCACCCCGAGCACGGCCGCGCGACGCGGTTGTTCCGCCATCCCGGTGCCCTGTTCAGTTTCGAACCGACGGACGACGTCGACGCGTTTGCCATGCTCAACCGCCTCGAACTGGTCATCAAGTCGACCAACCTGGGGGACAACCGCACGCTGGCAATTCCCGTCGCCTCCACCATCTACCACGAGATGGGACCGGAACTTCGCGCCGAGATGGGCATCGCCGACTCGCTGATCCGGATCTCCGCAGGCATCGAGGACATCGACGACCTGATCGAGGACTTCA
>JAGWBN010000012.1:5930-10920 GCA_021295875.1 Pseudomonadales bacterium | reverse complement strand
GTTTCCCACCGCCTGCCCACCGCCGCTTTGGTGACTGAGGGGATCGCGTCCGTGGACAGCCCGTGGAAAACGCTCCTCGCCAAGACGAAGGCCTGTGCGGTTTGGCCAGCGGTCCACTCGGTACCAAGCCTTCCTCGGTGCCCCACCGGGGATCAAGGGCACAGCGTTGGTGGGGTTATCCACGCTTTGTCCACGGCGACGGTCCTCAATCAACCGAGGCGCGGTGGGGAAAGCGTGGATAACCCCATTGACGACATCGGCCAATGGCGGTTTCGCGCTCACGACGCGGCGTTCGCGTGCGGCAACCCGCCACTCCGGAACCGTTTGAAACGGGCGATGTTCCGTGCCGGAAGTTAGCGCTTAGGAGGGTCGCCCTACGGGACATTTGCAGTGGCCGTCGATGTCAAGCAATCTTGCCTGCTTCGTGTGATGCCCAGGCTGATTTAAGGAGAACGCGTGCCGACCCTCGTAATGGAGACGAACCTGTCTCTTCCCAACAAGCGCAGCGGCAAGGTCCGCGACCTCTACGATGTCGAGCTGGCCGATGGCAGCGAGGCGCTGCTCATCATCGCCACCGACCGCATCAGCGCCTTCGACGTGGTCCTCGCCAACGGCGCGGCCGGCAAGGGCGTGGCGCTCACCCAGATATCCAAGTTCTGGTTCGACCACTTCGCGGGCGTGGTCAACGACCATTTGATCTCCACCGACGCCGCGGACGTCCCCGGTCTGACCGACGCGGAGCGCGAGCAGCTCGACGGCCGCGTCATGCTCTGCCGCAAGACCCGGGTCCTGCCGGTGGAGTGCGTCGCCCGGGGTTACCTGGCGGGCACCGGCTGGCGGGACTACCAACGGACCGGCCAGGTGTGCGGCATCGACCTTCCCGCGGGTCTGCGCAACGGCGACCGCCTGGAGGCGCCGCTGTTCACGCCATCCACCAAGGCGGAGAGCGGCCACGACGAGAACATAAGCTTCGCCGAGGGCGCCAAGGTTGTCGGCGAGGAGACGATGCTGTGGCTCCAGGAGAAGACCCTGACCCTGTACCGCCTGGCGCGCGACTACGCCGTCGATCGCGGCATCGTGCTGGCGGACACCAAGTTCGAATTCGGGGTGGTGGACGGCACCGAAGAGCCTCTGCTCATCGACGAGATTTTCACCCCCGACAGTTCCCGGTTCTGGCCCGCCGACGAATGGCAGCCAGGCGGCGAGCAGCCGAGTTTCGACAAACAGTACGTGCGCAACTACCTGGAGACCGTGGTCGACGACGGCCGCTGGGACAAGAATCCGCCCGGGCCCGCGCTGCCCGACGATGTGATCGCCAACACCATGTCCCGCTATCTCGAAGCCTATCGGCGCCTGACGGGCTCTGAACTGTTCGACTGAAGCGGCGTATGCCGATCGCCAGCATGCCGACCGAGCTCAAATACGGCTGCAATCCCCATCAGGGCAGGGCCGCGTTCGAATCCGGCGCGGTGCGGATCCGCGCGGGCACGCCCTCGATGATCAACATGCTCGACGCCCTCAACGGCTGGCAGCTGGTCGCCGAACTGGCCGCAGCCCTCGGCATGCCGGCCGCCGCCTCGTTCAAACACGTTTCTCCCGCCGGTGCCGCCGTCGGCACCCCGCTGCCCGAGGATCTCGCCCGGGTGTACGAAGTGACCGGACGCGAACTGTCGCCGCTCGCGACCGCCTACGTGCGCGCCCGGGGTGCCGACCCCAAGTCCTCGTTCGGCGACTTCGTGGCGCTGTCGCATCCCGTGGATGCGGCCACGGCCGGCTACTTGAAGAGCGTGGTCAGCGACGGCGTCGTGGCGCCGGGCTTCGACGAGGGCACGCTCGCCACCCTGGCCGCCAAGAAGGGCGGCTCGTTCGTCGTCGTCGAGACCGATCCCGACTACCGGCCGCCGGCGTTGGAGTCCCGCGAGGTGTACGGCGTCAAACTCGTCCAACAGCGCAATGATCGGCGCGTGGGCGATACCGACCTCGACGAGGTGGTCTGCGGCGAACTCACCCCCGACGCGCGGCGCGACCTGCTGCTCGGGCTCGTGACGTTGAAGTACACGCAGTCCAATTCGGTGGGCTTCGCCCTCGACGGTCAGATGATCGGCATCGGCGCCGGCCAGCAGTCGCGGGTCGACTGCACCAAGCTCGCCGGCGCCAAGGCGGACGTCTGGCACCTCGGCCGACACCCGCGGGTGCTCGGTCTCGATTTCGCCCGCAGCGTCCGGCGCCAGGAGCGGATCAACTGGCGCGTCCGCTACATCGAGGGCGACCTGACGGTCGGCGAGCAGGAGGCGTTCGCCGAGGCCATCGACGGCGAGGCGCCGGCAGGGCTCGCCGCCGACGAACGCCACGCCTGGATGACCCGGCTCCGCGATGTGGCCCTCGTCAGCGACGGATTCATTCCGTTCCGCGACAACGTCGACCACGCCAGTCGACACGGCGTCGCCTTCATCGCCCAGCCCGGCGGCTCGAGCCGCGACGACGAGGTGATCGCCGCCTGCGCCGAACACGGCATCGCCATGGCGCACACCGGCCTACGACTCTTCCATCACTGATCCGAGCGGCCCATCGACTGGCAACGCTACAAGGCGCTGTGCGATCAGCCGGACCTGCTGTCGCGGTGGATGCTGGTGGAGACGGCCTCACTCCTTGACGAGCCGTTGCGGTCGGTGGTGCTGGCGAACTGCCAAGGTACGCCACTAGCCAAACCGGCGGACCACAAGGGCGGCGTCGACACGGACATGTTCGAGGTCGCGCTATCAGCGGACGAAGTCGGCAATGTGCTCAGCGTCGTCGAGGCCGCGGCACGACGAGGTATGCGGACGCCACGCAGTGCCAGGCTCGGCGGGTTCGTGGCCGCGTGGCGCGAACTCAAGCAATGGCACGACGCGCAGGTCTGACGGCATGTTCAGAAGGGTCTTCGTCGCCAACCGCGCCACCGTCGCAAGACGCGTGGTCCGCGCCTGCCGCGAACTCGGCATCGACAGCGTGGCCGCCCACGCGGACATCGACGCCGCGGCACCCCACCTCGCCGAGGCCACCGCGACCGCCCGCCTGCCCGGCTACCGCGCCCAGGACACGTACCTCAACGCAACGCGGCTGATCGAGGCCGCCAAACAGTCCCACTGCGACGCACTGCATCCGGGCTACGGCTTCCTGGCCGAAAACGCCGACTTCGCCGGCGCCGTGGAGAACGCCGGCATCCGCTTCATCGGCCCGGCCGCCCATTGGATCGAGACCTTGGGCGACAAGACCCGGGCCCGCCAGGCGATGGCCGAAGCGGGATTTCCCGTCCACGCGGGCAGCGGTGTCCTGAACGACCTCGACGCCGCCAAGGAAGCGGTCCGCCAAACCGGGTTTCCGGCAGTACTCAAGCCCGCCGCCGGGGGCGGCGGCATCGGCATGCTCCGCGTCGCCAGCGAGGCCGACCTGTCCGCCGCGTTCGCCACCGCCCGCACCCAGGCCGCACGCGCCTTCGGCAACGACGCGGTCTACGTCGAGGCGTGGCTCGACCGGCCGAGACACATCGAGTTCCAGGTCATCGGCGACGGCGACACGACGCTCAGCGTGCTGGAACGCGAATGCTCGGTCCAGCGACGCCACCAGAAGGTCATCGAGGAGGCCCCGGCACCCGGACTCGACCGGTCCCTGCTCGCCGGAATCGAAGCCGCGGCGACGGCCGCCCTGGCCGGCTACGACAGCCTCGGCACGGTCGAGACCCTGTACGCCGAGGGCGAATTCGGCTTCCTGGAGGTGAACACGCGGCTGCAGGTCGAACACGGCGTCACCGAGGCCATCACGGGCATTGATCTTGTTCAAGCCCAGATCCGCATCGCCGCCGGAGAACCGCTTGGCGAGGTGATGCCCGACAACGTTGCCGCAGAAGGCCACGCGGTCGAGGCGCGGATCTACGCCGAGGACTCCGAGCGGCTGTTGCCCTCCACGGGCCGGTTGTCGGTCCATCGACCACCCGACCTCGTGGGCGTACGCATCGAGTCGGGAGTGGGTGACGCCGTACTTCGATCCCCTGCTCGCCAAGGTCATCGGCACCGGAGCCACCCGCGAGCAGGCCATCGGGCGTACGCTCGTCGGCGTCAAGGCGTTCGACATCCAGGGCGTCGCGACGAACCGCGAACTGCTGCAGAACGTTCTCGGCAGCGAACCCTTCATCGCCGGCCGTCTGCACACCGGCTTGTTGGACGAATTGCGCTAGTCAGGAGCCCTTGGCCAGCAGATCCCTCGCCCTGCGCAAAAGCTCGCCGGGAGTCTCCATGGATACCAGCCACTCGCCGATCCGAAGCAGATCGTCCGTCGAGGTCAACAGCAACACCGTCAGCGACTCCGCCGTCGCCGCATCGAACTTCGATTCCGCCAAGCGAACGAGAATGGCACGTTCGCCCTCGAGCCGATCCGCTTCCAGCGCACGGCGAGCCGCCGCTTCCTCCCGGGCCCGCTTCTCGGCAGCCCGTCGCGCCGCGGCTTCCTCCTGTACCTGCTGCTCGGCTGTCCGTCGGGCGGCTGCTTCCTCATGCGGTGTGGGCAGGTTCTCATCCGTGATCGGGTCGTAGAGTCTGAGCACCGTACCGTCGAGCCACAGGTAGAGGCCCAGCGCTTTGCTGTGGAAGCCCCGCGAGCCGTTCGGCAGGACCGACTCCCGCATCGCCCGATAGCGCTTGCCGTCGAGTTCCAAACCTTGGAGCGAGGGCTCCAGCCATTCTGCCCGCGGGTCGTAGAGGAAGTACTCCGCGACGCCCCATTGCGCGTAGCGTCGCCTCTTGGTCCGCTCATCCTCCCGCCGCGTCGAGGCCGAGGTGAGTTCGAGCGTGAACGCCGGCGCCTTCTCCTCCCAGATCTTGAACAGGTCCCTCGGACCCGCCTCGACACCGAAGGCGACGAAGATGTCAGGCGACAGGTGGCTTCGGGGATTGCCCCGCTCATCGTAGACGAGCAGGTTGGAACCCACGTACACGTCCTTGCGTCCCGCCATGAA
>JAGWBN010000012.1:0-5918 GCA_021295875.1 Pseudomonadales bacterium | reverse complement strand
GCGCAGGAAGTGAAGGTCGGTCTCCGCCACCGGTCTGCCGTCCGACGTCGGGTACTCAACGGCATCCGGTTCGACGGCAACGGCTTCGCTCATAGGCCGGTCCTCCAAAACGCCTTGTACCCGCCGGGCGTACTCCGTTGGCGCGAGGCGCTTCGCGGTACGCGGTACGCGATGCGACCGTAACACGAGACTGGAAAGCCCCTCAATCGGCTGAAGATTCTGCCCACCCGCTGGTCCCCGATTCGCCTTCGAAACACGACCGATTGTCTTCAACCGGACGACCGTTCCATGCCGTTGTTGCCTGGTAGTCAGCGGCGCTCGATGCCGGGAGAATTCGCGCAGCGAACTCTCGGGGCGACCGCAAAGCGGTCGCGTCTCGTATGTCGGCCGTCGACCCCCCAACGCGCAAGGAAAACGTCCCTTTCGGATGGCACCGGGCAACCTCTGATCAAGCCCATCCTTCCCGCATTCATTGCCGATCTGCTATAAACGCGCGTTTCGCGTTCGGCGCGGATTCGCACTAGGGAGGCGGCGGGACCATGGCGAAGCTTGAGATCGAGAGCGAGGTCACCGGCAACGTGTGGAAGGTCGAGGTGGAAGCAGGCACTCGGGTTGATGCCGGCGACGTGCTGATGATCCTCGAGTCGATGAAGATGGAGATTCCGGTAGAGGCCCCCGAGGGTGGAACCGTGGCCGAGTTGCGGGTGGCCGAGGAAGAGGCCGTGGAGGAAGACCAGGTGATCGCCGTTCTCGAAACCTAAGTTGCCCATCGGCATTGTCCGAAAGCGCACAAGACCGGCCGCAGCAGGTGCTATGGCAGTTGATTTGCAGGTCAAGAAGCCGGAAGGTACGCCCTATTCAAAGTAGAGCATTGATATGGGAGTCGAGGGAGCGACAACCGAAGTGTCAGGCAACCGAAGACGGGCTTCGACCAATCCAAAACGACACTATGAAGCAGGACGCCTGAAGACCATGACCCGCATCGTGGCACCCAACAGGCGCAATCGTGAACGCGATACCTGTGGCCTCAGTTCTGTAGAGCTGTTCGTAGGTGCGGGAGGGCTTGGCATCGGCTTTGATCGTGCCGGGTTTGACCACAAGTTGGTTGTCGACTGGGACAGCCATGCCTGCGACACCATCCGAGCCAATCAAACGCTGGACCATCCCGACGTCGCGGCGTGGCCCCTACGGGAATGTGATGTAAAGACCATCGACTTCACCTCTGTCGGCGAAGTGGATCTCGTCAGCGGAGGGCCCCCTTGCCAACCCTTCTCACTTGGCGGAAAACACGATGGGCCTCTTGACGCTCGCGACATGTTCCCGCAAGCGATCCGTGCCGTGCGAGAGCTAGGGCCACGTGCCTTCGTGTTCGAGAATGTGCCTGGCCTGAGGAGACCGGCTTTCTCGTACTACCTGGACTACATCTGCAACCATCTCAGGTTCCCTGAANNNNTTGATCACGCACGACGGCTCAAGGAACTCAGACGTGAAGCCGAGACGTACTCTGGTCTCAGCTACCGTCTTCAGGCAGAGGTCGTCAACGCGGCCGACTACGGAGTCCCGCAAAAGCGGGAGCGCATGATCGTGGTTGGGTTCCGATCCGATCTAGATGTCCAATGGACGTTTCCGCAGAAGACACACTCGCTGGACGCGCTGCTGTGGAACAAGTGGATCAGCGGAGAGTACTGGGATAGGCACGGCATCCCTCCAGGTGATCGTCCAGCGCTGCCAGTCAACCTCAGGCGTCGACTTGAACCCTTTCAAGGGTTCGACATACCTCCGCCATCGAAGCCGTGGCGAACCGTTCGGGATGCACTACGAGGATTGCCAGACCCGGAGTTCGAGCCGACGTCATCGCGTCGCATTTCCAACCACGAGTTCAACCCCGGTGCTCGCGTATATCCGGGACACACCGGCAGTAGCTACGACGAGCCAGCGAAAGTACTCAAAGCGGGGGATCATGGCGTTCCCGGCGGCGAGAATATGTTGGCGAGGGGCGACGGCACGTATCGTTACTTCAGTGTACGCGAGGCGGCAAGACTACAGTCGTTCCCCGACAGCTATGTGTTCCCCATGCGGCAAATAGGCAATGCGGTGCCGGTAACGCTAGCGTGCAAGCTCGCCAGCCAAATCCGGAACTGTCTTGAGGCGCCTCAGCAGCCGCTCGATATCGCCGTCTAATGCCCACGACTCAGCGCCCCGATGGGGCCTACAACCCGTTGGACAAGCACAACCTCGGCACGAACGTCGGTGATGCGTTGCTCGCGCGTCCGGTGGTCAGTCTTCCTCCCCCGGCATTCCCCGGTGCAGGCGTACTTCCAGAGAACGAAGATGATGCGGACGCGATCATGCAGCTACCAGCGGAAACACTGGCGCTGATGAGTTGGGAAGAGGAAGTCCGCGAGATCCACCGGCGTCGGCGGCTGGCGAAGCAGCAGGGCGGCAAGGAAGGGATCGCCAAGCAGCATGCCCGCGGCCGGCTCACCATTCGCGAGCGCGTCGACGCGCTGCTCGATCCGGGTTCGTTCCAGGAGCAGGGCCAGGCGACGGCCATCCCCGACTACGGCGACAACGATGAGCTGACGGGCTTCGTGCCGGCCAACTACGTCGTCGGTTTCGGCCGCATCGAGGGGCGCCGGGTGGTCGTCGGCGGCGAGGACTTCACCCTGAAGGGCGGTTCGCCCAACGCCGCCGGGCTGCGCAAGAGCGTCTACGCCGAGCACCTCGCGGTGCAATACCGGGTGCCGCTGGTGCGCTCCCTCGAAGGCGGTGGCGGCAGCGTCAAGGGCGGCGGCGGCCGACGCGGTGGCACCGTCGGCGAGCCGGTGTACGCCTCTCCCCGGTTCCGCATCATCGCCGACGCCATGGGCGAGGTTCCCGTGGTGTCCATGGCGGCCGGTGCGGTTGCGGGTTTCCCGGCCGGACGCCTGGTCGCGTCGCACTTCTCGATCATGACGCGCCACACCGCGCAAGTGATGATCGGCGGCCCGGCCCTGGTGGAACGCGCACTCGGCGTCAGCCTCACCAAAGACGAACTCGGTGGCGCGCACGTCCACGCCAAGAGCGGCATCGTCGACAACATCGCCGAGGACGAGTACGACCTGTTCAGCCAGGTCCGTCGGTTTCTCGGCTACCTGCCGTCCAACATCCACCAGCGCGCTCCCCGGATCGCCTCCGAGGACGACCCCGAGCGTATGGAGGAGGAACTGCTGACCGCCGTTCCGCGAGACTCCAACGCGCCCTTCGACATGCGCGAGATCATCGCCATGATCATGGACCGGGACTCGTTCTTCGAGATCGCGCCGGGCTACGGCACCAGCCAGATCGCCGGGCTGGCCCGCCTCGATGGACAACCCGTCGGCGTGCTCGCCAACGACAACCGCGTGTACGCCGGCGCGATGACCGCCGATGCGGGCCAGAAGTACCGGCGTTTCGTCGAGATGTGCGACACCTTCCACCTGCCGGTGGTCAACTTCATCGACCAGCCCGGTTTCATGATCGGTCCCGAGGCGGAACGCAACGGCACCATCCGCTACGGCATGGCCGCCGTCTGCGCCGCCGCCCAGGCGAGTGTGCCGTGGGCCGCGATCCAGGTGCACAAGGGCTTCGGCGTCGCCACCGCGGCCCACTACGCGCCGGACAACTACGTGCTCGCGTGGCCCTCGGTGGAGAGCGGCGCGCTACCCTTGGAAGGCGGCGTCGCCGTGGCCTTCCACCGCGAGATCGCGGCGGCGGACGATCCCGAAGCCAAGCGGCGGGAACTAGAGGACCGTTTGCGCAGCGCCCGTTCGCCCTACCCCCGCGCCGAGTCCTTCGCGGTCCACGAGCTCATCGACCCGCGCGAGACCCGACCCACGCTGTGCCGTTGGGTCGACTGGATCCAGCCCCGATTGGATGAACTCAAGGGCCCGACGCGGTTCCCGATGCGACCGTAGCGGCAGGTTATGGGCCCGTTGGACGTTCCCGCTCGAAACAGGCGACCACGAGGGCCGAAGCGTCAATACCACGGCCGGTTGTTCACCTCCGCCTTGAAGAGGATGTAGTCGCGTAGCCGGCAGGCCGTCACCTGGTCGATGAACGGCACCAGGACGTTGCCCGAGGCGAGGGAGACCGAGAGGCTGGCGAGTCCCCGCCGACGCTGCAGGGGCGATTGCCGGACGGTCACCCGCTGCACCTTGCGGAACAGGAACACGTCCACCCGGTAGGCAAACAACCCGGATCGGGACGCCAGGCCGTCGTCGTCGTGCAGGTACGCCTGGCGTCGCCAGCGCTGCCAGACCCGCGGTATCGAGAGCACGATCCAGCCGAGACACACAAGACTGGCGGCACCCCAGAACGGCCACAGCACCGCGGTGGCGACGCCTGCGGGGACGAGCCCTCCAAAGAGGAATCGCGGCCACATGAAGTACGGCGAGACCGCGACGTACGCATCGCTCGCGGGCGCGACCTGCATGGCCTGGCTTTCCTCGGCAAAGCCACGTCGGCGCACCTCCTCGACCTGCTGCTCGCTCAGCAGGGGCACCCTGAGTTTCTCCACCGCATCGTTCGAGGCGTCGTTGGCACCGCTGTTGGCCGGCACGGCATCGAGGCGAAACCGATGGAATCGGCGCATGAGCAAACCTTGGACGATATGGAGCTGTTGGATCTTGCTCGCCTCGACGACCACGTCCTTGCGTGTCAGCAGGCCGGCATGGGAGTTGAAGGCAGTCGTTTCCTGGCGCAACTCGAAACCGTGGTAGCGGAGGAATGCCAACGCGACGGACGCCAGGACCAGCAGCGACACCACCCCGACCACTAGGCCGCCCGCGACAACCAAGCCGGCGAGGAAGCCCAGGCCGACGATCTCCACGACCGCCTCCCGGGCAACGTTGAACACGGCGTCCAGCACCTCCCTGGACCCCTGGTAGTGGAACGACAGCACGGCGACGCCTGCGACCACCGCCTGGGCCACCCTCGGGTCCGTCAGGCCGATCAACGCCACCTCCTGGGGAGCAAGCCGGAGGACGACCTCGCTGGGAGTCTCCTCCGCAACCGGTTCGGAGGATGATGTCTCCCCTGAGTCGACCCGCTCCCGCAGCAAGTCGGCGAAGTCGGGCGTGACGGCGGGAAGAAAGCCCTCGTTGGCCGTCGACCCGGCCGTGTCAAAACGTATGGTGACCAGGCCCAGCATCCGGTAGACGAGAGACTGTTCGGTATTCATTCCCTGGATGCGGTCGAAGCGCATGTCGAGTTGGGTCTTGCGTATCACTCCCTGGCGGATCAGCACCCGCTCATCGTCCACCTTGAAGCGGAAGTGCAGGTAGCGGAGCACGGCGACGACGGCCATCGCCAGCAGCCCGAGAACGACGGCCGTGGCCGCGAGCATCACGTGCTGCTTCAAGAGCACGAACAGGCCAGCCGCGGCACCGATCATGTTGGTCCCGTTGGCGATGACCCTTCTGATCGCGCGACCGAAGAAGAACAGCACGGCGACCGGCGCCGTGCGTCGCCAGGCGGAATCCGTTCCGGGCATGGGCTCGTCGGGATTCAGCACTTTGCCAGGGCACGTCTGAGTGCCGTTTCGAATCCCGCGGGTTGATCGATCCAAGCCGCGTGGCCGGCGTCCTCGAGGACAACCAACTCCGCGTTCGGCAACGGCTCCAGCGTCCTTTGCCAAAAGGCCCGGGTTGTGCGGATGTGCTCCTGGTCGCCGTTGATGACGGTCACGGGCTTGGCGAACGCCTGCAGCGCCGGCGTGAAGTCATGTCCATGCGGCGCCGTCTTGGCGGTGGCGATGCCCACGGCCTCGTTGGAGTGGACGCGCCCACCGCGCAGTTGCCGCCATCGATCCGTGTGGTAGAGGTTGCCCGCGCCGAACTGGATCCGCCACTGCCGCGTCCGATCCCTGGCGGACAGCACCTCGCCCGCAAGCCCCTCGG
>JAGWBN010000011.1:2896-21070 GCA_021295875.1 Pseudomonadales bacterium | reverse complement strand
AGGACGGATCCACCGATTGACGAAGACCCGTGCCAAGCACCCGCTGTCGCGGTCGATGGTCGTCAGGAAGCAACAGTGGGTGTCCTGAGCGCTCCAAAGCCGAGCGCTCCAATGCCAATCACTCGAACAGTGGGTGTCCCAGTCTCTTGGAGACCAGCCTCCGGAAACCAGTCTCTGGAGACCGACGGTGGGTGTCCCATTCTTGGATCTCGCTAACCAGCGAGGGTGGGCGTCCCGAACTTGGAGGTGCCTATTGGCGTACTAGTTGACCGGCGAAGACACCTGAACCGGTTCGTCGCCAGGACCGAGTTCCTCGTTCTTGGCGATGCCGAGAAAGGGTCTTAGCCAGGCGACCAACAGGTAGATCGGCCCGGTGTCGACCAGCGCCACGGTGAGCTTGAACACATAGCCCGAGGCGATGTAGGTGAAGAGCTGTGGCCACAGCGCGTCGGTCTCGACGATATACAAGGCGCCGGCGTAGAAGTGCGTGATCAGGATCACGCAGACGGTGTCCACCAACTGGCTGATCACGGTCGAGCCGTTGTTGCGCAGCCACAGGTACTTGCCGTCTGTCAGCCGCTTCCAGAAGTGGAACAACTGCACGTCACACCATTGGGCGAACAGGTAGGCGATCATCGACGCGGTGACGGCACCGAAGGCGAGGGTCCGGATTTCGAAGAACACGGGTACCCGGTCGGCCTCGTCGCGAAGCAGTTCGCCGGTCGCCGGGTCTACGGCCTCGAGGCCCGGCAACCCCGGCAGCGCCCCGCCGATCCACAGTAGGAACACGACCCAGACGTTGAGCAGGAGGCCCACCCAGACCACTTCGGAGGCGCGTTTACGACCGTAGAGCTCGCTGATGAGGTCGGTGCAGATGAACGTGATGGGGTAGGGGAGCACGCCCACCGCCACCACCATGGGAATCTCGGACCCGAACAGCGTGAACGACAGGTCGATGAAGCGGCTGATGCCGAGGATGTTGAGCAGCGCCAGCGTGCCGAGAAAGATCCCTGCCAGAACCAGGAACACCCGTTGCCGACGAAGCCGGTAGTCCATCGCGCCGTTCATCGTTCCACCTGTCCGAGATTCGCATGGATGACGCTGCCGTTGACCACCGGCGAGGTCGCCGCCCAGAGCAACGTCTCGGCGATCTCGCGCGGCTCGATCAGACGGTCGAAGGCCGACATGCGGCGAACCGCGTCCATGGCGTCCGCGGGAACGTGCGCGCGGAGCATCTCCGTGTCGGTGAAGCCGGGACAGATGCAGGCCGTGTGGATCCCGGAGCCGGCGATATCCTGGCAGCAGGCGCGCATCATGCCGACCTGGGCGTGCTTGCTGACCACGTAGGAGTAGCTGCCCGGCACCGCCTTCTCGGCCAACGTCGAGGCGACGAAGAGGATGCTGGAGCCGGGGCGCATGCGCGGAATCGCCAGTCGGTTCAGCGTATTGATGGCGACGACGTTCACCTCCAGCACGCCGCGCAGCGCCTCGCTCGGCGTGTCGGCCGCGGTGTCGCTGCGAAGCTGCGAGGCGTTGTGGACGAGGACGCACGTCTCGGCCGCATCGAGATGCTCGATCAGTGCTGCACCGACAGAGTCGAGAGCGTCTCGTTCGGCGAGGTCGCAGCGAAAGTGGTTGACGGCGGCCAGCGGACACGGTCGCCGGGACAGGTTGACGACCTTGTAGCCGGCCTCGAGGAAGGCCTTCGCCGTCGCGAGGCCGATGCCGGCGCTGGCACCGGTGACGATGGCGAGCTTCACGGGGAACCACCTCCACGTGACGACCGCTCCCAAACGGCCTCCGCCCATTGACCGGGTCCCGACGACACGCGCAGCTTCAGCGAGTCGATGGGCATCCGCGCCAGACCCTCCCGGACCAACTCATCCGTGAACCAGTGGGCGAGTTCCTCGACCGTGACGTTGCGTACCGCCAGCAGCTTGACGTCGCGGCGCAGGAACCGGTGACGCTCGTCGGCGAATCGGACGGTCACCCCGTCTTCGGTGTCCTCGATCTCGACATGCGGCGACTCGGTCGGCAGCAGCAGCGTCTCGTCAAGTGCATCGCAAAGCGCTCGGAGCCGGCCTTTCAACTCGTTGTAGTCGAAGCACAGGCCGTTGGCGTCCACGGGCCCGGTCGCCGTCGCCGAAACGAAGAAGTCGTGGCCGTGCAGGTTCTCGCGCTCGCTTGCGGAGAACACCGTGAAGTGCGCGGCGGAGAAGTGCGTGTCCTCCTTGCGGATTTCGATGCTGGCATGGCGTGGGGCGTTCATGGCGCGAGGATCGCATCCGCGAACTGGCCGAGGGAGTCGAAGCTCCAGGTGGGTGTCGCGTCAGCGGCGGCGCCGTCAGCGGCGGCGCCTTGTGCGGCGGTGGGTGTCCCTTCAGCGGCGGTGGCGGCGCCTTGTGCGGCGGTGGGTGTCCCTTCAGCGGCGGTGGGTGTCCCCTCGGCCGGCCTCTCAGCGGCGGTGGGTGTCCCCTCGGCCGGCCTCGCAGCGTTGTGTGCGCGCCGGATCCACACGGTATCGAGCCCCAACGCCGTGGCCGGCACGATGTCGTGGTAGACGCTCTGCGCGACGTGCAGGACCCGCGCGCCATCAACCGCAGCCAGCGCCGCGTCGAACATGCGCCGATCGGGCTTGTAGGCGCCGACATCCTCGGCGGTGACGACGTGCTTGAAGTCGACGCCGAGCTTGGCGGCGGACCGCTCGAACAACGCGTTGTCGACGTTGGACACGATGGCGAGATCAAACGGTTCGTCCAGCCGCGCGAGGGCCTCGACCGTGTCGGGAAACGGTTCCCAATCGCCGACGCTCGCGGCGAAGGCATCGAGGGCGTCGTCGGTGGGCGAGAACGCCAGGCGTTCGCCGAGGCGACGTAGGACCTCCCGCAGGACGTTGGCATAGGACACGCCGTCGGCCTGCACGACCGGTTCGGTCTCGGCGAAGAACTCGAGCAGGAATTCGTCGATCACATGGGCGTCGCGCTCGAGTAGCACCGGCTGCAGGTGCCCGACGATCCCCGACCCCCAGTCGATGAGCGTGCCGTAGCAGTCGAACGTCAGGACATCGTAGTCCTGGGCGGTGGGGGCCGACATGGGATCAGCCGACTTGAATCCGGTCGAGGATCAGACCGTAGAAGTGCTCACCCGATTTCTCGAACAGCCAGCCCATGTGGGTGTTGCAGTTGCCACAACTGGCGAGCCGCCAGCTGTAGCCATGGAACCAACTGTCGGCCGCATGGTGGTCGCCGCTGATGTCGCAGCCGTGGGCCTCCCGATGGCAGCCGAAGTGGTGCACGTAGCCGTAGGGGTTCTTGCAGGTGTGCAGGAACGAGCCGTTCACCTCGATACGGTCCTCCACATGGCCGATGACGTGCGAGCAGGCGGCACAGAACAGGAATCCCTCCTTCGGCCGGGTGACCTCGTCGACCTCGTCGACGACGTCGGCCTCGGGCGTGCCCCCCGCAGCGGGACCTCGTGGCTCGGGTGCGCTCATTCGCTGCCTTCTCGACTTCCTACAAGAAACCTTCCAACAACTGCCGCGCGCGTGCAACCGCGACGCGCCAGGTCGTCAGCTCCCGGATTCGGCCTCCGGCAGGAACTTCGACAGCACCAGGGCGCTGATGACGAAGACCAGGACATGGTACACGGCGACCCAGAGCTTCCAGGCGAGTGGGTAGAGCCACCAGATGAGGTCGGATCCCTCGATGACGACGACGGCGGCGAGCCCAAGGAGCGCGGCCCGCGCGACCTGGCCGCCGAGTGTGCTACCCCGTTGCAGGACGAAGACCAGAACGGCGCCCACGACGAGATACTGGATGAAGCCGTTGACCATGGTGACGGGGTCCATGGGGTCCTCCGGCGGTTGGTGGTTCACGTACAGCATCGCCTGTACGGCGGTGGGTGTTCCGCCGGGCCCGGGAACCCCGTAGACCCCAGTCTCCGGGAACTGTTCGATCAGTGCGGACTCCGCCGCGCCGGGGTCGGGTGCGAGGTTCCAGGTCTTCGCGGGCAACGGATTCGCCGCCCAGAACAGGAAACCGAAGACGAACAGCACGACGGCGTTCAGAACGATTCCGATGGTCAATTTCATAGTGTCCTCCGTAACCGGTTTCCAGCCCTCGAAGGCCGCCAGCACGTTCTCGGCACCACGCGCGACCGCGCGCCGCGCAGGCGTTGTGGTCCCTCGCGCCGATCAGGCCGAATCCGCTCGCTGCGCCAATACGGACGACGACAAGCGTCGCCCCTACGAGCTGCCGACAACGGTCTTCAGGTCCACTTCCGAGTCCGCAAGCTGCGACGGGTCGACTCGTTTGCCGACGAGTTGCCGCGCCGCCATGAATTCCCGTGCCCTGTTCACGGCGTCGGCGGCGACCAGCGTGCCGTCGGCGAAGTAGAACACGGCGAAGCTCTTCGCCGCCGGGTCGCCGCGCACGACGTGGTGTTCACCTTCGGCGGAGAAGCCCACCATCTGCAGCTTCAGGTCGTACTGGTCCGACCAGAACCACGGCACGTTGGCGTAGGTCGACGACCCGCCTGCCAGATTCCGAGCGGCGACCCGCGACTGCTCCATGGCGTTGGGCACCGACTCCAGGCGCAGTCGTCGACCAAGCAGCGGGTTCGGGTGGTTGGTGCAGTCCCCCACGGCATGGATGTGCGGGTCCGCCGTGCGCGTGTGTTCGTCCACGAGGATGCCGTTGTCGCAGTCGAGGCCGGCCGCCTCGGCGAGTTCGACGTTGGGTTCGACGCCGATGCCCACCACGGCGAGATCCGCCGGCACGACCTCGCCGTCGGTACACACCACCCCGGTCAGACGATCAGTCCCGGCGAACGACTCGACGGCGGCGCCGGTGCGGATCGCCACCCCCCGGCCGGTGTGCAGATCTTCGTAGAAGGCCGACATGGTAGCCGTGGTCACCCGCTTCAGAATGCGGTCCTCCATCTCCAGGACCGTCGCCTCGAGGCCCGCCTGGATGGCGATCGCGGCGACCTCCAGCCCGATGTAGCCGCCGCCGACGATGACAATCCGGCGACCGGCTTCGAAGTCCTGCTTGATGGCGTCGACGTCGGCGATGGTGCGTAGGTAGTGAACGCCCGCAAGGTCACCGCCCGGCGTTTGGAACCGGCGCGGCCTGGCGCCGGTGGCCAGCAGCAGCTTGTCGTAGCCGACCTTGCGCCCGTCGTCGCACGACACGATTTGGGCGTTTGGCTCGATGCTCTCCACGCGCACCCCGCTGCGCACATCGATCTGCTTCGTCTCGTAGAACTTCGCGGGTCGCAGATGAACACGCTCCAGCCCGTACTCGCCCGACAGGTACTGCTTGGACAGCGGCGGCCGCTGATAGGGGATGTGCGGCTCTTCGCCGATGACGACGATCTCGCCCTCGTAGTTCTCCTGGCGCAGGCTCGCCGCGGCCTGGCCGGCCGCGTGTCCCCCGCCCACGATCACGATGGTCATACCTTGGCGTCGCTCCCCGGTCAGCGCGCGGACATTCTACCTGTCCGCCGCCGGGCGCTCTCCAACGGACGTTCGAACCGCCCTCAGGCCTTCTTGTCGGGGATGGGCATCGGAAAGGGGGTGATGTTGCTGCCGGAGGCGTCGGTGATCTTGGCGATGCCCTCGCGCTCGACCTCGTCGATGCGGATTATCGCGTGCATGGGAATGAAGCTCCGCTGGACGCTCTCGAATTCCGTGCGCAGCTTGTCCTCGCTGGGATCGATCACCATCTGGGACTTCTCGCCGAAGATGTAGTCCTCGATCACCACGAACCCGTAGACGTCGCTCTGATAGAACGACCGGGCGTAGACCTCGAAGATCTGCCCGTGGCTGTGGAAGTAGATCCGGTATATGTGCGATCGGTCCTTGGCCATGGCCACCATCACTCGACGCTGTGGGTCGAATTAATAGGTATCGTCCCGGCGATTTCAACCCGGATGTCTGGCGGGGGCGAGGTTTTCGTCCCCTGAGGTGGTCCGCGGCGGCCTCCGAGCCATCGCCGGCGGCTATAATCCGCCCCCCGTCAACCGGCCCGCGAAGACCGTGAAGCTCTACCTCAAGACCCACGGCTGCCAGATGAACGAGTACGACTCGTCGCGCATGGTGGATGTCCTGCGCGAGAGCCACGGCGCCACGCTCGTGGAGGATCCCGCCAACGCGGACCTGCTGCTCCTGAACACCTGCTCCATCCGCGAGAAAGCCGCCGAGAAGGTGTTCAGCGAACTCGGCCGGTGGAAGTCGCTGAAGCGCGCCAATCCGGACGTCGTCATCGGCGTCGGCGGCTGCGTCGCCAGCCAGGAGGGCGAGGCGATCACGACGCGGGCGCCCTACGTGGACCTGGTGTTCGGCCCCCAGACCCTGCACCGCCTGCCGACAATGCTCGACGAGACCCGGCAGCGAGGCACGGCCGTGGTGGACGTGAGCTTCCCGGAGATCGAGAAGTTCGACCGTCTGCCCGAACCCCGCGCCGATGGGCCGAGCGCGTTCGTCTCGGTGATGGAGGGGTGCAGCAAGTACTGTACCTTCTGCGTCGTGCCCTACACACGGGGCGAGGAGATCTCCCGTCCGGTCGCAAGCGTGATGCGGGAGGTCGTCGGGCTCGCCGGCCGGGGCGTGCGCGAGATCAACTTCCTCGGCCAGAACGTCAATGCCTACCGGGGCGAGATCGACGGCGGCGAGGCGGATCTCGCGGAGTTGATCCACTACGCGGCGCGCATCGACGGAATCGAGCGCATCCGCTTCACCACCTCCCACCCGGTGGAGTTCTCGCCGGCGCTGATCGACGCCTACGCCGACGTGCCCGAACTGGTCAACCACCTGCACCTGCCGGTCCAGGCCGGTTCGGACCGGGTGCTGGCGATGATGAAGCGCGGCCACACCGTCCTGGAGTACAAGGCGAAGATCCGCTCCCTGCGCCGGGTTCGTCCGGACATCAGCCTGTCCTCGGACTTCATCGTCGGCTTCCCCGGCGAGACCGAACGGGACTTCGAAGCGACCCTCGCCCTGGTCGAGGAGCTCGACTTCGACATCTCGTTCAGCTTCGTCTACAGCCCGCGCCCGGGGACACCCGCCGCGTCCTTGCCGGACGACACGCCGCTTGAGGTGAAGCGGCAGCGCCTCGCCGTGCTCCAGGACCAACTCCGGTGCCAGGCCGCCGCCCATGCCGAGGCCATGGTGGGCACCGAGCAGCGGGTCCTGGTGACCGGCCGCTCCAAGCGCGACCCGGGGCAGTTGGCCGGCCGCACCGAGAACAACCGGGTGGTCAACTTCCGCTGCGACGACGACGGCCTGGTCGGTGATTTCGCCACGGTGGAGGTCACCGAGGCACTGCCGAACTCGCTGCGGGGAAGCCTTTGCGGGACGCCGTCGCCCGCCCGAGGACGGCCTTGTGGCGTCCCGTGCTGATCGAACCGAGGCCATACGAAGACGAAGGCGGGCGACGGCGGGGCTGAGCCGGAGGCGAACCCGGCGCACAGCGAAGCGAAGCGCAGGGGACGGCCCTGGGGCGCTGCGGGCTCTGCCCGCCGCCGGCGAAATTGCGGGCGATTGACACGTCACGTTAGGGGACTATCCTTGAAGGCCCAAGGACACACCAAAACCAACCCCATTTGACAGACGACTCGTCGCGTGTCGTGGCCCTGACCACGAACGTCACCCTGGAACCTGACGATTCCCGCCGTCTGGCCGCGCTGTGCGGCCCGTTCGATCAGAACCTCAAACACCTCGAACACCGGCTCGGTATCCGTATCCGCAACCGCGGCAACGCCTTCTGGCTCTCAGGGCCCGAGGAGCGCGTCCAGGCGGGCAGCGCCCTGTTGTCTCGGCTCTACGTCGAGACCCGCGACCGCGACGTCCTGGACGAAGCCACCGTGCACCTGTTCCTGCAGGAGTCGGGGGTGGAGGAACTCCTGGCGATGACACTTCAGAGCGAACAGAAAGAAGCCCCGGCGCAGGCCGAGGGTGTGATCGTTGCCACCCGCCGCAAGACCGTCAAACCGCGTGGCGCCAACCAGCGCCGCTACGTCGAGGTGATCCGCGCCAACGACGTGAACTTCGGTGTCGGCCCCGCCGGCACCGGCAAGACCTACCTGGCCGTCGCCTGCGCCGTGGAGGCGTTGGAGAACCGCTCGGTGAGCCGCATCCTGCTGGTGCGTCCGGCGGTGGAGGCGGGCGAGAAACTCGGCTTCCTGCCCGGCGATCTCGCGCAGAAGATCGACCCCTATCTGCGCCCGCTCTACGACGCGCTCTACGAGATGCTGGGCGTCGAGCGGGTGAACAAATACATCGAGCGCAACATCATCGAGGTGGCGCCGCTGGCGTTCATGCGCGGGCGGACGTTGAACGGCTCGTTCATCATCCTTGATGAAAGCCAGAACACCACCGTCGAGCAGATGAAGATGTTCCTGACACGCATCGGCTTCGGCTCGACCGCGGTGGTCACCGGCGACATCACGCAGATCGACCTCCAAGGCGGACGCTCCGGACTGATTCACGTCCTCGACGTGTTGAAGGACGTGGAGGGATTGAGCTTCACGTACTTCGCCTCCAAGGATGTCGTCCGTCATCCCTTGGTCAAACGCATCGTGGATGCCTATGCCGCCGCCGGTGCCAAGGCCGCGCAGCCCGTATCGTCCGTGGGATCCGTGGGGGAAGGCACCGCAGGGTGACCGTCGTGGTGCAGATCGACAACGCGGCTCGCCCGGAGGACCTTCCAACCGCCGGCGAAATCTCCGGCTGGGCCGAGGCCGCCCTTAAGAACGAGGACCGCACAGTCTGTCTGCGGGTCGTCGGCGAGGCCGAGGGTGCCGAGCTGAACGCGCGTTTTCGGGACCGCGAGCACGCCACCAACGTCCTGGCGTTCCCGGCCGACGAGCCGGGCCTGCTTGGCGACATCGCCATCTGCGCGCCGGTGGCGACACGGGAAGCCCTTGAGCAGGACAAGACGTTGACTGACCACTATGCCCACCTCGTAGTCCACGGCGTCCTGCACCTGCTTGGCATGGACCACGACACGCCAGCAAGTGCGGAAGTCATGGAAGCGAAGGAAGCGCAGGTGTTGAGGTGTTTCGGGATCAGTGATCCCTACGGAGTAGACGCATGAGCGAAGGGGAGCCAGCGGAGGACCGCGGCGTATCGCACCCCAGAAGGAAGGAACCGCGCAAGACCTGGAGGGAGCGGATCGCCGACCTCTTCCCGGTGGAACCGACCGATCGTCCGGAACTGCTCGAGATGCTCAAGGACGCGAGCGAGCGACGCCTCTTCGACACCGAGGCGTTGAACATCATCCACGGCGCCCTGGCGGTGGCGGACATGCGCGCGCGCGACATCATGATCCCGCGCACCCAGGTGGTGACGGTGGCGGTCGACAGCCGGATCGAGGAGTTCCTGCCGACGGTGATCAGCTCGACGCATTCCCGCTTTCCGGTCATCGGCGACGACATGGACGACCTGAAGGGGATTCTCCACGCCAAGGACATGCTGCCGCTGCTGCTCAAGGAGGACTGGGACGGCTTCGACATCAAGGACTACATCCGCCCCACCATCGTCGTGCCGGAGAGCAAGCGCCTGAACGATCTCCTGCAGGAGTTCCGCGCGACCCGCAACCACATGGCCCTCGTCATCGACGAGTATGGCAGCGTTGCCGGTGTGGTCACCATCGAGGATGTGCTCGAGCAGATCGTCGGCGAGATCGAGGACGAGCACGACATCGACGACGACAGCTTCATAAAGCAGCTCGACGGACGGAGCTACACGGTCAAGGCGACGACGTCCATCGAGGACTTCAACGAGTATTTCGACACCCAGTTCAACGGCGGCGACCTGGATACGATCGGCGGGATCGTGGTCAAGGAGTTCGGCTACTTGCCCCAGCGCGAAGAGACCATCGACCTCGAGCCCTTCCACGTCCGCATCCTCAATGCCGACAGCCGCCGGGTTCGTCTACTCCACCTGACCCGGGCCTGAGGATCCGGTGCACCGCCGACGACCACCCGAAAGGCCGCGTCCGCCAGCGCCTCCCGCCTCGTTGGCGCACCACGACTTGTGCCCGATAAGCCTTCGACGCGCCTTCGCGCAACGCGCGAAACCCTTGGGCGACGCTTGAGGGAGCGCCAAAGTGCCCCTTAGCGGGTGGCCGTCCCGCGAGCCGCCGACACGATGGCGCTATCTCGCGGCACTTGGCGCCGGTGCGCTATTGCCGTTCGCGCTGGCGCCGTTCGGACTTTGGCCACTCCTGCTCATCTCGGCGGGAGCATTGTTCTGGCTGTTGCGCGACGCGCGCATCCCGGGTCGGGCGTTCCGGCTCGGTTGGTACTACGGTGTCGGCAAGTACGGCGTGGGGGCATCGTGGGTCTACGTGAGCATCCACACCTACAGCGAGACCCCGGCCTGGCTCGCCGCCCTGCTGGTCGCCGGCTTCGTCGCCGGCATGGCCGTATTCACCGCTTTGATGGGGATGGCGTTCCACGCCCTGGCCCGTCTGCGGGAGAACGATCCCGTGGGCGTCGCGCTGATGTTCGCCGTGATCTGGACGGTGGTGGAGTGGCTCCTGACCTGGTTTCTCTCGGGCTTCCCCTGGCTGTTCGCGGGCTACGCCTTCCTCGACACGCCGTTGGCCGGCCTTGCCCCGGTGGGTGGTGTCCTGCTCGTTTCCCTGGCCGCGGTGATGACCGCCACGCTCGTCGTCGCCGCACCACGGCGGCTTGGCGTGCTGGCGATTCCCGTCGTCACCTGGCTCGCGGCGTTCGGGCTCGGCACCGTGTCCTGGACCGAGCGCGGCGGGGCCCACGACGTCGCCCTCGTCCAAGGCAACATTCCGCAGAGCATTAAGTGGACGCCCGACGGCGTTGACCTGTCCGTCGAGCGCTACCGCGAACTGACCAAGACGGTAGGCGATACCGATATCGTCGTCTGGCCGGAGGCGGCCATCCCGGACTACCTCAGGCGCCGGAAAGGCTTCATCGAGGCACAGCGTCCCGGGTCGGGGGATGTCGTAACCGGCATCTTCGTCGCCGAAGCAACGGCGGACGGATTCGACTACTACAACGCGGCGATGTCCACCGGCGGGGGCGTCTACCGCAAGCGCCGGCTGGTGCCCTTCGGCGACTACCTGCCGTTCGAATCGCTGCTCCGCGGTGCTCTCGCGTTCTTCGACCTGCCCATGTCCGGCACCTCGGCCGGAGCGGCGGAGCAGCCGCTGCTCAAGGCCGGCGGCATCGACCTGTCCATGGCCATCTGCTGGGAGATCGCCTACCCGAGGGCAGTGGCGATGTCCGTCGAAGGCGCCGACGCCCTCGTCACGATCAGCAACGACACCTGGTTCGGGGCATCCATCGGCCCCCGCCAGCACTTCCAAATCGCCAGGATGCGGGCCGTGGAGAACGGCAGATACCTCCTGCGGGCGACCAACAACGGCATCACCGCCATCATCGACGACCGCGGCGACGTCGTGGATCGCCTTCCCCAGTTCGAACCGGGGGTGCTGACCGGCAGCATCCACGCGATGTCGGGAACGACGCCGTTCGGGCTCTGGACGAACTGGCCGCTTTTCGTCGCGCTGCTGGCCATCGTCGTCGGCGTGCTGAGCTTCCGTCCCCGCCGTTGACGCCGCGCACAAATGTACGCCCCAAAATAGGGACACCCACCCTTCGAAGCGTCCACAGACAGCACCCACAAACGCCCATGAATGTACGCCCACAAATGGGGACACCCACCCTATTCGATGCGCCCGGAAACAGGGACACCCACCCTTCGACGCCCACGAGTCGGCGCCCACAAATGTACGTCCGGAACGGTACGCCCAGAATAGGGACGCCCACCCTCGAAGAGCCACCCTCGAAGCGGCCACGAAGAGAAGGCGCGACAAAAGGGGACACCCACCGCCCAAGGTAAGGCAGGGCGAAGAGAAGCGCGCCCACCGCCCAAGGGTGCATGACCCCGATTCGAGTGCCGCCCTTCCGGCCGCCGCCGATTGATCGGCGTTTAATTCCTCGCCCGTTTCGATTAACGTGCCGTCCCGCTCGCGCCGAAGAGCGGGACGCTTCGACGCGCCACGGGACCAGCACAGACGACACTCATGAGCAACGAGCGCTACGATCCGGCCGCCGTTGAGGCCAAGTGGCAGGCGGAGTGGGAACACCGGGGCACCAATGCGTGGACCGAGGAGGACCTGCGCACGGCCAAGGATCCCTACTACAACCTGATGATGTTCCCCTATCCGTCCGCGGAAGGGCTGCACATCGGCAACCTGTTCGCCTACACCGGCGCCGACGTGAACGGCCGCTACTGGCGGCTCATGGGCAAGGACGTGTTCGAGCCCATGGGCTTCGACGCGTTCGGCATCCACTCGGAGAACTACGCCCTCAAGGTGGGCAAGAACCCCAACGACCTGATCCCGGAGAACGTCGCCAACTTCACCCGCACCCTCAAGCGCTTCGGCGGCATGTACGACTGGTGCCACACGGTCAACTCGACGGACCCGGCCTACTACAAGTGGACCCAGTGGGTGTTCCTGAAGCTCATGTCGGCGGGCCTCGTGGAACGACGCGAAGCGCCCGTCAACTGGTGCCCGTCGTGCAAGACCGTGCTCGCCAACGAACAGGTCATCCAAGGACTCTGCGAACGCTGCGACGCGCCAGTGGAACAGCGCGAACTTCCCCAGTGGTTCTTCAAGATCACCGCCTACGCCGAGCGCCTGCTGAACAACCTGGAGGACATCGACTGGTCCGACCGGACGAAGAAAGCCCAGGCGAACTGGATCGGGCGCAGCGAAGGCGCGGAAGTCGACTTCCCCGTCGTCGGCGCCGACGCGAGCATCCGCGTGTTCACGACCCGTCCGGACACCCTGTTCGGTGCCACGTACATGGTGCTAGCCCCAGAGCATCCGCTGGTAGATGCGTTGACGTCGTCCGAACAGCACGCGGCCGTGACCGCCTACCAGGAGAAGGTGGCGCAGCAGGATCTGGTCGAACGGCAGAAGATCGACAAGGACAAGTCGGGCGTGTTCGCCGGCGGCTACTGCGTCAACCCGGTCAACGGTGCCGAGATCCCGGTGTGGATCGCCGACTACGTGCTGATGGGCTACGGCACCGGTGCGATCATGGCCGTGCCCGGTCACGACACCCGGGACTTCGAGTTCGCGACGGCCTTCGGGCTGCCCATCGTCCGTGTGATTGCCGGCCCCGGGGAGGATGCCGAGACGCCTCTTTCGGAGGCGTTCCCCGGGGACGGCATCCTCGTCAACTCCGGCGACTTCGACGGCCTCTCGGTGGCCGACGGCAAACGCGCCATCGTCGACTGGCTCGCCGGCCGTGGTGCCGCCGAGCCGCAGGTGAACTACCGCCTGCACGACTGGTGCGTGTCCCGCCAGCGCTACTGGGGACCGCCGATCCCCATCATCCACTGCGATGCCTGCGGACCGGTACCCGTTCCGGAAACGGAGCTGCCGGTACCGCTCCCTCATCTGGACGATTTCCAGCCCGACGACTCGGGCATCAGCCCCTTGGCGCGCGTCGCCGACTGGTACCAGACGCCGTGCCCGAACTGCGGTGCCCCCGCGCACCGCGACACGGATGTCACCGACAATTTCCTGTGCAGCGGCTGGTACTTCCTGCGCTATCCATCCACGGACCGCGACGATACGCCGATCGATCCCGACCTGACGCGCCGCTGGCTACCCGTGGACTCCTACATCGGCGGCAACGAACACGCCGTGCTGCACTTGATGTACGCCCGGTTCCTCACCATGGCGCTGGCGGATCTCGGCGAGCTCGAGTTCGACGAGCCGTTCACGAAGTTCCGCGCCCACGGCCTGCTCATCCGCGACGGCCGCAAGATGTCGAAGAGCCGCGGCAACGTGATTGTGCCGGATCGGATCATCGACGAGTTCGGTGCGGACACCCTGCGCCTCTACCTCCTTTTCCTGGGTCCCTACGACCAGCTCGCGGACTACCAGAGCCGGGGCATCCAAGGCCCTCATGGCTTCCTCAACCGGCTGTGGCAGACCGTGGTCGACGCCGGCGACGGACCGCCGGACGCCGAGGTGGAACGCGCCCTGCACCGCACCATCGCCCAGGTGAGCGAACAGCTCCCGGAGCTGCAGTTCAACACCGCCATCGCCGCGATGATGGAATACCTCAACGTCGTCCGCGCCGGTGGTCGCGAGGCGCGTCGTAGCGAGGTCGAACCGCTGGTGGTCATGCTGGGACCGTTCGCGCCGCACATCGCGGAGGAACTCTACGCCCGGCTCGGCCACAACGGCGGCTTGTTCGAGTCGGCGCGGTGGCCGACCTACGATCCGGCGAAGACGGTCGAGTCGATGTGGGAACTCGCCGTGCAGGTGAACGGCAGGGTGCGCGCCCAGGTGGTCGTGCCGGCGGACTCCGACGAAGACACGGTGGTCGAGGCGGCCCGCGCCAATGCCAACGTCGCCCGCTACCTGGACGGTGGATCCCTGCGCAAGACGATCCTGGTGCCCGGCAAGCTGGTCAACCTGGTAGTGGGATGATCCACACCGCCCGGGTCGTGGTCTTGCTCGGCATTCTGGCCACGGCCGCATGCGGCTTCCAACTACGCACCTGGGACTTGACGACAGCCTTCGAGACGGTACGCATCGATGCGGCCCGAGGCGTCGATCTCCACCGCGACCTGGGCCAGGCACTCCGATCCGCGGGTGTGCGCCTGGTGACTGGCGACGCCGACGTGGTGGTCGAGCTCGGCGAGCAGCGCAACGACCGCCGAAGCGTTTCCGTCACCAGCGATGCACGCACCGACGAGTACGAGCTGTCAATGCAGGTGAAGTTTGTCGTCAAGGATGTGGAGGGAAACGTGCTGATCGAGCGCGTGCTGCGCAGCGAACGTGTGGCACGGCTGGACCGGAACAGCCTCGTCGGCAGCAGCGAGGCACGCAAGCAGTTGTCGGAGGAAACTCGCAGCGACCTGGTCGGACGCATGCTGCGGACCTTGGAGGTGCTGTCGAAGCAGGCGGCGGCTGACGATGCGGCCATGGACACCACGCCGAAACCGGAGGCGATTTGATCAAGGACTTGATCCGTGATGGTTGGGGCTATCACGACACCGAGAGTCAACGGCTCGCCGACGAACTGGAGGCGGTCGACCTCAGCGCGTTGGAGGGCGAGGAACCGGCGCATTGCCTGCGGCTCGCCAACCACACGATCGGCGAGCATCTCGGCGACTGGGCGCGCGCCCGACGGTTCGCCGAGGCGGTGCACACCCGGACGGCGGACGACTCGCACGATGGCAGGTTCGGCGCGCACTTGGCGGTTGCCCGCCACATGGCTGGTGACGTGGTGGCGGCCCAGCAGGCGGAAATCGACGCGCTGCGTGTGGCGGATGATCCCATCGATGTCTATCTCACGGCCAAGTCGTCGCTCGCTGGTGCCTTGGCCGGCACCGGACGGTTCACGGATGCCGGACGGTTGATCGCCGCGGCCAATCGGCTGGCTTCCGGTCTTGGCGAGTCCGCGACCTCGGATCGCAGCATGGCGATCACCAACAACAATCTCGCGAGCGAGCTGGTCGAGTCCGAGGAACTGGGTGCGGACCAGATCCGGCTGATGTTGGACTGCGCCACGGCCGCTCACACGTTCTGGAAGCGATGCGGCACCTGGGTGAACGAGGAACGCGCTTTGTACCTGCTTGCGCTGGTGCACAACCGTGCCGGGCACCACCGGGCGGGGCTTCGGCACGCCCAGACAGCGCTCGATGTCATCGCTGCAAACGGCGAAGAGCCCGTGGACGAGGCCTTCATCCGGCTGGCAGTCGCCAACGCCCACATCGGATTGTCCGACGCGGAGTCGGCAGCCGAACACCTCGCGAGGGCCGACGAACTCGTCAGCGCATGGTCCGACGAGTCCCTGGTGGCCTGGTACCAGCGCGATCGGGCCCGGGTGTCCTCCGCATTGCGTGGCGAAACGGAGAAAACCCGCGGTGCAGGTTAGAACCAACCAGCTTGCCCGGCACTTGGACGCCGGCGAATTCCGCGACATCTACCTCGTCAGCGGCGAAGAGCAGCTCATGGTCGAGGAAGCCTGCGACCAGATCCTGGAGGCCGCCAAGCGCCACGGCTTCGACGAACGCACCGTGTTCGACGCCATGCCCCGGGCGGCCTGGGACGACCTGTTCGCGGACGCCGGCAACCTGTCGCTGTTCGCCACCAAGAAGCTGATCGATGTCCGCATACCCCCGCGCGGCCTCGACCGGGCGGGCTCCGCCGCCATCCGGAACTACCTCGAGGCGCCGATCGCCGACACCTTGGTGCTGTGCCGCGCCCCGGACCTGGAGTGGCGGCAGCGCAGCAGCGCCTGGTACAAGGCGATCGACAAGGCGGGCGCGGTGGTCCCCGTGTGGCCCGTAACCGGCCGCGAATTGCCACGCTGGCTCGACGACCGGTGTCGGAAAGAGGGCCTCATGCTCGACCGCGAAGCGCTGGAAGCCCTCGCCGAGCGGATCGAAGGCAACCTGCTCGCCGCCCGCCAGGAGATCGAGAAGCTCAAGCTCGCCCATCCCGACGGCCGCGTCGGCGTCGACGACATCGTCGGCGACGTCGGCGACGCGGCACGCTTCGACACCTTCGGCATGATCGACGCCGCCCTGGCGGGCCACGGCGCCCGCGTGCACCGGATGCTCCGAGCCCTGCGCGACGAAGGCGTCGCCGAGTTCATGATCATCGCCGCGCTGGTCAACCAACTGCGGCGGGCCCAGGAACTCGCCCAGGGCGGCAAACCCTACATCCCCCGCAACCGCCGCCAGGCCCTCGAAGGCGCCGTCCGCCGACTCGGACCACCCGGAATCGACGATCTCCTCGACGAATGCGCCCTCCTCGACCTGCAAGCCAAGGGCATGCTGCGCGGCGACGCCTGGCTCTCCCTCGAACGCCTCATGCTGCGCCTCGCAGGCACCCCCCAACCAACCCTCACCAACGAAGCCGACCTGCTACGCCCATCGGCACGCTGACGAGCCTTTCGCCGCCGTTCGTTGCACGCACACAAACGTGCGCCCCAAATTGGCGCCTCAAATTGGGGACACCCACCCTCTTTTCAACCTAGAAACAATGGGTTGAAAAATTCGTTGGCAAGAAGACGTGGAGAAACCCACCATTCTTATCTTCTCATTCGCAGCTTTCGGGGAACCGGCAAGGTTCCAACGACCAACCGATCCGGGCGCTATTGGGCACTCTCGAAGAACGGGTGCGCGGCGATCGGCGGGTGGGGGAGGTTGCCGGAGGGCTCGCGCACGGTCAGCTCTTCGACCAGCAGGTCGGGAACGGACACCGAGAAGAGGTGCATGGTGACCGTCGGTCCCCCGGCGAAGCTGCGCCTCGGAACGGACCGGGTTGCCCGGTACCGGTCGTAGGTGCTGTAGACGGTGGTGGACGCCGACGCGGCGACGATCTCCTTGAAGATCGTGTCGGTGACTGCGGCGAATTCCGCCTGTCGGAGCAACTCCTCGCGTCCGTCGGGATAGACCTTGAAGGCGAGGGCGGGGCCCTGCAGACTGATCTGCCCGGCACCGCCCCGCGAGCCGATCGAGCCGCGGGTCGACGACGATTGGATCCCCGGCTTGCCGAGACGCCGCACGACGATGCCGTACTCGCCGTCGCGCTCTTCGACCAGCAGCATCATCTCGGCGAGCATCTCCTCCCGGCTCAAGCCGTTCCTGCTCGTCAGCACGAGGTTGCTCGGCGCGGGCCCGGCGCCGCGAAAGCTTCCGGTACTGCCGTCGACCCCCTCGATCGGGTTCCGGGTGGTGAGCAGGGTCTTCAGGATGCCGTTCTCGACCAACGTGGTGACCCGGGTCGGGACGCCCTCGTCATCCACGGCGAAGCCGCCGGTGAAGCCGTTGCCGCGCAGCGTGGGATCGTCGCGCAGGTTCAGTGTGCGCGCCATGACCCGCGCGCCGATCTTGTCGAGGAACGGATTGCCGAGGTTGCCGGCGTTGCTCGCATAACCGGCGGGATACTCGGGCCGGCGCCAGCCGAGGAGTCTCGGCACGAGAACCTGGGTGAACAATTCGGCCGCGGCCTGCCCCTCGAACAGCACGGGGCCGATGTAGCGTTCGGCATCCGCCGCCACGCGCCGTGCGGCAATCCGCCGGCCCATGGCGTTGATCCGTGCCGTCAGGCCCTCGCGGTCGGCAATCTCGTCCCAAGTGGTTCCCCCCTC
>JAGWBN010000011.1:1808-2834 GCA_021295875.1 Pseudomonadales bacterium | reverse complement strand
ACGAACGACGACCCTTCGCTGTTGACGTAGTACGTCCGCTGCCGACGCAGCGCGATACCGACCCTCGAGTCCATGATCTCCGGCATGGCCGTGAACAGCCGGGAGAGATCCCGGGCAAGAGATTCGATCCGCCCGGGCGGGGGCAACGGCGGCCCCGTCCCCTCGGCGTAGATGAACGGTTCCGCGGGACCCAGGTCGCCGAGATCGCGGCTGCGCGTCTGGTTCTGGAAGGCGGCTCGCTTGTCGGCCAGCGCCTCCAGCGCGTTCTTGTAGGCGTCGTCCGTGGCGAGCCAGATGCGGCGCCGGAGTTCCCCGACGTCGTTTTGCAGGGGCAGCGTTGCTTCGCCCGGACGCGTGCGCGAAAGCGGGAAGTTGGTGTTGTCGTAGGTGGCGTCGCCGACGCGCAGGTCCACGGTCAGCTGGCGGGTCCGGTTCTGCGGGCCCGGCAGAACCGCACCGAACACGCCGGATGCCCCTGACAGCTCGGTGTCCTGCACGGTGTAGGCCACGAAGTAGGGTCGGTCCAGGTCCTCCATGACCAGCTCTTCCATGGTGCGCTTCAGTTCCGCATGCATGGCCTGCATGAGCGCCTCCTCGTCGGCTTCCTGTGCTGCGGACGGGAGCGCCAACGACGCCATGGAGGTAAGGCAAATAGCAAGCTTGGCTGCGGAACGTGTCTTCATGGACGGCTCTCCTACACGCCTAGCCGCGGTTCACGGGCGGCAGCGGCGCGGGCAGCAGCGGAGGCCGGTCCTGGGACTTGTCCTTCTTCTGCACCTCGACGGCCGAGACGAGGATGGAGGGAGACGCCGCGGACACCGGTACTCCCCCGGACTCGGCACCGCAGACGCCGTTGAACACGGCGACGCGGTCGTCCCCGGCGACGATGCGGCTCAAGGTGGTCAACGGCGTGCCGATCATATCCACCCCCCGGACCAGTTCCTCGCTCCCGTCGGGATAGACCCGGTAGACCACCAGCGGACTGACGTTGAAGGCGTTGGGGGAGAAACGGCCGGTGGTGGTGAA
>JAGWBN010000011.1:0-1699 GCA_021295875.1 Pseudomonadales bacterium | reverse complement strand
ACGGTCCGGTAACCGGCCTGTTTGCGGCCGTGGCCGTTGGACTTGGGAAACCCGTCGATGGGTGTGCGCGCCATCAGGAAGTTCTTCAAGACCCCCTTGTCGATCACGGTTACGCGCTGCCCCTTGATGCCTTGGTTGTCGTAGCGGTACGTGCCCGCGAGATCGGTTCCGCCATAGGCCGTGAGGGCCGGATCGAAATACACCGAGAAGTTCTCGGGCAGCAGGCGTTCGTTCAACTGCTTCTTGAAGGTCTGGCCATCGCTCTCCTGCTTCTGACGGTGTCCCTCCAGGCGATGCCCCAGGATCTCGTGGAAGAACACGCCGCTGGCCTGACCCGTCAGGATCGCCGGGCCCGTGTAGGGTTCCACCAGGGGTGCCACGCGCAGGGCCAGCAAGGTGTCGATCAGCCCGGCGACATCCCGTGCCACGGTTTCGTCGTCTGGAAGTCCTTCGGGCGACAAGGCGGCGTAGTCCTTGTAGAGCGGCAGCACCGTGGCGGCGTAGACGAACAGTCGATAGACGTTCTCGGAGGTCCGAATCTCGGTCCCCTCGCTGTTGACGAACCAGCGGGTCTCGACATTGGCGGAGAAACTCGCCGTCGCCTGGTAGATCTTGCCGTGGTCCGCGAACGGTGCGCTGTAGCGCTCCACCTTGCGCTCCCACGCGCCGACATCGACGTCGACGAATCGAGGCGTCTCCACCGACCTGAACGCTTGCTCGCGCGAGAAGTCGTCGGACTTGTCCTCCGTCTCCACGCTGACGCGCACATCCGTCTGCACGGCGGTCAGCTGCTCGCGGGCGGTCTTGTAGCGCTGGTCGGTGGTCCACCACAGCACGGCGCGAATCGCATCGGGGTCGCTCCCCACGGGAACGGGTGTGGGGTTGTAGGACCTGGACCGCATTCTGCTGCCGCCCCGCAGTTGGCGCGTATTGTCCAGACCGTGGTTGCCGACCCGCAGGTCGACGTCGAGGAATCGCTGGTGGTGTGGATCGCTGCGGGTCAGCGAGCCGAAGGAAGCGCCCACGGACACGCCACGGTTCTCGGTGATCTCGTAGCTCAGGAAGTAGGGCGGCACGTCCTCGGCGCCGAGCACCTCCATCGACCGGTCGAGTTCGGTGCGCATGGCGTCGAGAACCGGAAGTTCGTCGGCGTTGCCAACGGCCGCCGCCAACACGGCACCTGCCAGGTACCCGCAACGACGGACCATCCAGCCGCCTGTCTTCCGGTCGCCCGTCGTACTCACTGCCAAGCTCCTTCCGCGCCTAGAATGAGCAACCGTAGCACAGACGTTGGAGACGGCCGTGGCAAAGCAACTCCCTTGGGGCACGACCATCGACGAGGTCCGCCGGTGGATCGGAGCGGCGAAATCGGCCACCGGCGCGACCACCGCGGAGGCGGAACGCACGGTCGCCGAGGAATACGGATTCGCCACATGGCGCCAGATGGAAGCCTACGTCACGCACCCCACCGACCCGGCGGACTGGCTTCAGCTAAGCTGCCTCGCGTACTTCACCACCGACCGCCCCGAGAACCGCGAGCGTGCGCGGGCGATGCTGGCGGAGAATCCCGGCCTCGGCACACGGGACATCCACTCGGCCGCCTGCGTCGGAGACGTCGCGGCGGTGGCGGACTTCCTCGACCAGGATGCTTCACTCGTCAATCGGCGCGGCGGCACCTTCGACTGGGAGCCCCTGCTGT
>JAGWBN010000186.1 GCA_021295875.1 Pseudomonadales bacterium | reverse complement strand
GACGCCAGCGTCGAGCGCCGGATCTCCATGCCGATGAGAAACAGCGCGACGATGAGCAGGAAGTGACTCGCCGCCTTCGCCTGGTCGACCACGGCGGCCGGCGGCTCGAGCCAGCTGCCGGCGACGGATGCTGCCACGAACAGCACGAGAAACCCCGGTATGCGGAGCTTGGCTTCGCTCTGACGCAGCAGGACGCCGGCCAGCAGCACGACCGGCACGAGCAGCAGCGTTCTGACCAGCTTGACCGTCGTTGCGACTTCCAGCGCGCGGTCGCCGAAGATCGCGGCGGCGCCGACGACGGAGCTCGTGTCGTGGATGGCCAGCGCCACCCACACGCCGAACTGATCCTGCGTCATCTGCAGGTGGCTGCCGAGCCAGGGCAACACCAGGATCGCGATGGCGTTCAGCACGAACACGACCGATTCCGGACGCGCGCGGATGACCGGCGCGAGCGTCACGATCGCGGTGCCGCCGCAGATGGCGGTGCCGGTGCTCAAAAGGCGTGACTGGTCCTCGTCCACCCTCACCAGCCGGCCGATGACGAGCCCGGCGAACAGCGTGCACGCGACGAGGGTCACGACCAATCCCGAATAGTCGCGGCTGGTCTGCCAGAGGGCCTGCACGTTCAGGGTGAAGCCGAGGATCACGATCGCGGCCTTCAGGCAGAGCTTGCCGGCACGGTCCATGATCGACGGCAGATCGGGTGCCACCGCCACGCTCACCAGCGCACCGACGAAGAGCGCAAGCGCGGGATGACCCACCCATACCGCACCGGCGAAGGCGAGGAGGGCAAGCGCCCGTTTCCGACCCTCGGGGCTACCCGGGATGGACACCCTTCGCCGTCGCGACGCGACGCGCCTAGCGCTTGCCTGCGCCGACCAAGCCATCGGAGTCGTGCGTATCGTGCGGCGACCCCACGGGAACGGCTGTGAAAAAAGCCGCAACCCCGCATGAGTGTCCCGCATGGTAGCGACCACGCACTTCGGTTTCCGCAAGATCACGGTCGCACGTCGAGACCCGCAGGACGGCAAGGTCGGGCTCGTAGGCTACGAGATCAACTTCAACCGGTACTTCTACGAGTACCGTCCACCTCGTCCGCTCGAGGAGATCGAAGCCGACATCCGGCAGGTGGAGAAGGAGCGAGGCGTGCTAGTCTTCGTGCCGTGGCTGAACAAAAACGCATACAAACACCTCTGTCTGCCGACATTTCAGGACGACAGCGTCAGGACGGCACGTCTGGTCTGCGGATCCTAGGCCTCAACACCTTCTTCCGCCAGCGCGATGCAGCCGAGGTAGGTGTAAATTCGCGGCAACTGCGCCAGCTGGTAGACGACGGCTCCATCGAACGGGTCGCACGCGGTCTCTACCGGATTGCCGACACCGAATACACCGAGGACTATACCCGGGCCGCCGTGTGTGCCCGTGTCCCAGGTGCCGTGCTCTGTCTGCTAACCGCACTGCGCGTCCACGACATCGGTACGCAGGCTCCCGCAGAGGTATGGATCGCGATCCCGCACAGGTCCCGTGCTCCCGTGACCATCCTGCCCGTCAGGGTAGTGCGTTTCTCCGGCGCGTCGCAGCGCTACGGCGTCGAGGACACCCAGTTCGAGGGCGTACCCGCCCGGATCACCAGCCCCGCCCGCACTGTCGTCGATTGTTTCCGCTTCCGCCGCCTCGTGGGCATGGACGTCGCGCTCGAGGCGATCCGGGACACGCTCGCCCGCCGCAAGGCGACGCCCGACCAGATCCAACGCGCCGCGGAGGCATGCCGCGCGGAGTCACTGGTCCGCCCCGTACTCCAGACTTTGCTGGCATGACCCGGCAGCGAGAACTCCGGGATGTCCCCGCCTCAGTGGGCACCCGCCTCAAGGATCTCGCACGCCGCCGGAAAGTGGACTTCAACCTATTGCTCGACCGCTATGCCGCCGAGCGCTTCCTCTATCGTCTCTCTGCCTCGAAGGAGGTGGACCGATTCACGCTGAAGGGCGCGGCCCTCCTGCGGGTCTGGTCCGAAGAGGAACTACGTCCGACCCGCGACATCGACTTCCATGCCGTCGGACGCGACGACCATGGCGCCGTCCGCACTTCGCTTGCCGATGTCTGCGGTGTTCCCTGCCCCGAGGACGGGGTCGTCTTCGACGCCAGTACGATCCGGGTCGAAGACATCCGCCAAGCGCAGGAATACGGCGGCCTTCGAGCGCGAATCCAAGGCAAACTCGGTCAAGTCAGGCTCCCGCTTCAGGTGGACATCGGATTCGGCGACGCCATTTCGCCCGAGCGGGAGGAGCAGGACTACCCGACGCTGCTCGACCTCCCGGTCCCACGCATCTGGACCTATCCCCGCGAGACGCTCATCGCCGAGAAACTCGAGGCGATGGCGAGCCTGGGCGAGGTGAACACCCGAGTGAAGGATCTCTGGGACATCGCCTGCCTCTCCCGCCGGTTCGCGTTCGATGGCGAGACGCTTCGAACCGCCATCGCCGAAACCTTCCGCCGGCGAGGAACGTCGCTTGGCACGGAACAGCCACTAGCGCTGCTCCCTTCGTACTATCAGGACACCGACCGCGCACAACGCTGGCAAGTGCTGCAGCGCCAGGTTGGCACCGGTGCCCACGGGCCGGCTCGTCTTGAGGATGCTGGCAACGAGTTGCAGTCCTTCTTGGGTCCGGTTTGTGCGAGCCTGCTCGGGGCGCGCCCGTTCATTCGGACGTGGCCGGCTGGCGGGCCATGGCAGTCGGCGAGCTAGCTAGCGTCGTGTGTCACAAGTACCTTGAACTTTGGGAAGGCCCTTGGAGCCCCAAAGATCGTCGAAAAATGGATAATGTGCCGCTATTTTGGACCCCGGACGCACGTTCTGGCGCAAAACTCGGCTCCCGCAAACATCAAGCTATTCTGACGCGGCACACTAGCGCCGCCAAGACGCCTCGCGGGCTCGGCGCCCGGCCCCAGCCCCCACCGTCCTACCACCCCGTCCGACTTCGACGCTGGCGCGGCGAAGTCCGACAGGCTGCTAGATTCGGGGCCGGAGCGAGAGTAATGACTGAGACCACCGATCAGACCAAACAGGCACGACCTCAACGCTCTCGACCGAAACCCGTATACAAGCGGTCGGGCATTGAGTGGCCAAGGGAGATCCCAGCACACTGGGAGGTCGCCTGCACGCCGCCAATCTTCTCGCCGTTGTGCGCCAACTCCGGCACAGCGAAAACACCCAGCAGAGCATTGACCTCTCGCTATTCCTGAACGGGATTCCGATCTTCACGGCCGAACTCAAGCGCCCGCTCACCGGGCAGGACGCCGAGGACGCCCCGCATGACCCGCCCGGCGGTGGGCTTCGCTATGCTTCGCGCACAAACGCTCTCGGGTCACACGACGATGTCCGACCTCGACGGTAGCGACCGGCTGTCCCGGTCGACCGTCTTCGCCTACGGCGTACCCGCGGTCGGCGCAGGCTACATGTACCTGCTGATCGGCCTGTACGTCATGAAGTTCTCCACCGACGTGCTGCTCATCTCGCCGCTCGTCATGGGCCTCATCTTCAGCGCATCGAGAGTGTGGGACGCGGTGTCCGATCCGCTGGTCGGCTATCTCTCCGACCGTACGCGGTCGCGCTTCGGGCGGCGGCGATCCTGGATGGTGGCGAGCATCCTGCCGATCTCGGTGACCTACGTGATGATCTTCGCGCCGCCGACCGGTCTGTCCGGCACGGGCCTCGCGATCTGGATGGCGGTGGCGATCATCGGCTTCTACTCGGTGATGACCGCGTTCTTCGTCCCCCACCTGTCCCTCGGCGCCGAACTGTCGACCAACTACCACGAGCGCAGCCGGTTGTTCGGCTACCGCCACGGCTTCTGGACCTTCGGTTCGATCCTCTGCCTCGCCGCCATGCAGTTGCTGATCGGTGCCGAGCAGGACGGTGGCGACGCGGCCCGGTTGCGCGCCTGGGAACTGTCGTTGCCCGCCTGCGCCTTCATGGCGCTGATGATCGTCTTCGCCGTCGTGCGACTGCGCGAGCGGCCCGAGTTCCAAGGACGGGTCAGCACCAACCCGTTGCACGCCTTCCGGGATGTCTGGCGCAATCATCATGCGAGGCTGCTGATCATCGTCACGCTGATCGAGAACATCGGCTCGGCGGCCATCGGCGTGCTGACGCTGTACGTGTCGCAGTACGTCGTGGGGGCGCCGCACATGGCGCCGCTGGTCATTCTCTTCTACATGGTGCCGTCGGCCTTGTCGGTACCGCTGTGGATTCCGTTGTCGCGGCGGTTCGGCAAGGTGCGGTTGTGGATGCTGTCGATGCTCGCCACCGGCATTGCCTTCGGGGCGATGTTCCTGCTGCCATTTCTGCCGGCGGAACTCCGGCTGCCGTGGATGTTCGTGTTCGCGGTGTTCGCCGGCCTCGCCGCGGGCTGCGGCGGCACCATCGGGCCTTCGGTGCAGGGCGATGTCATCGACTACGACGAACACCTCACCGGCGAGCGCAAGGAAGGCTCCTACTTCGCGGCGTGGAACTTCGTCTACAAGAGCGCCTTGGGCGTGATGCTGGCGCTGACCGGCTTCGTGCTGGAGCTGTCCGGTTTCGTTCCGAACCAGCCGCAGACCATGACCACGCAGCTCTGGATGGTGGGCCTGTACGGCATCTTCC
>JAGWBN010000185.1 GCA_021295875.1 Pseudomonadales bacterium | reverse complement strand
TCGCGCCAACATGCACCGCGCGCCACCGCGGCCGGCGCGGTCGTCATCGACAACACGTCTGCCTTTCGCCTGGAGCCGAACGTCCCGCTGGTCGTGCCCGAGGTCAACCGGGAGCGCATCGCCGACGGCATGGGGCCGAACATCATCGCCAACCCGAACTGCGTGGCCATCCCGTTGACGGTGGCGTGCAAGCCGATCCACGACGCGGTCGGCATCGAGCGCATCAACGTCGCCACCTACCAGTCGGTGTCGGGTGCCGGCGCATCCGGTGTCCGCGAGTTGCAGAGCCAGACCGCCCAGGTGGTACGCGGGGAAGAGGTCGACGACTTCCCGGTGCATCCCGCGCAGATGGCGTTCAACGTCGTGTCCCACGCCTGGGAAACCTACGAGGACGGCTATACCGAAGAGGAAACCAAGGTCGTCCAGGAGACCAAGAAGATCTTCGAGGACGATGCCATAGAGGTGAACCCCACCTGCGTGCGCGTGCCGGTGTACTACGGTCATTCCATGGCGCTGCACATCGAGACCCGAGACGCCATTGCGCTGGGCGAGGCACGGGATCTCCTCAAGCGCGCCGAAGGCGTCGTGCTGGTCGACGAAGGTGCGCCCACGGCCGTGGGTCACGCCGCCGGTGCCGATGGCGTCTTCGTCGGTCGCGTAAGAAGCGCCCTCGGCCACGAACGCGGACTGAACCTCTGGGTGGTCTCGGACAACGTCCGCAAGGGGGCCGCCCTCAACAGCATCCAGATCGCCGAAGAGGTGCGCGGGCTGCTCGGCTGAGTTGGCCATGGCGGAGGTCACGTCCCGAACCGTTGTCCTGGGCGTCGAGTACGACGGCGGCGCCTTCCACGGCTTCCAGAGCCAGAAACACGCCTCCAACGTCCAGGACGCGCTGGAGAGCGCCATCGGCCAAGTGGCTAACGAACCCGTGCGGGTGGCGGCGGCCGGACGCACCGACGCCGGGGTCCATGCCACGGCGCAGGTGGTGAGCTTCCAGACCACGGCCGAACGATCCCCCGACGCCTGGCGCCGTGGCGTCTCCAGTCTGACCCCGGATACCATCGGCATCGTCTGGTCGAGGATTCTCGATCACCCGTTCCACGCCCGCTTCGATGCCGTCTGGCGCCGCTACGTGTACGTCTACACGGATGCGCCGGCTAGGCCGGTCATCCACCGCAACCTGGTGGCCTGGTCGAGACAGCCGCTTGTCCATGAACCCATGCACGAGGCGGCGCAATGCCTCGTCGGCGAGCAGGACTTCTCCACCTTCCGCGCGGCCGGCTGCCAGTCGGTGTCGCCATGTCGACGCGTGGAATCGGTGCGGGTCGAACGCGTCAACGGCTACCTCGCCATCGACATCGTCGCCAATGCTTTCCTGCTGCACATGGTGCGCAACATCGCCGGTGCGCTGCACACGGTCGGTGTCGGCGACCTCACCGTGGCGACATTTCAGCAGCTTTTCGATGGCAGGGACCGGACCAAGGCACCGCCCACCGCGCCACCGCAGGGCCTCTATCTCGTCGGCGTCGGCTATCCGGAGATGGCGTTGCCGGTCAGACCGCCGCCCGTGCTGGCCGGAAACGCTGCTGGCTCAGCGGGCTAAGACGGTCCAGCGGATGGCATCGGCGACGACCGTGTCACCTTCCGTCCGGTTCGTGACCACCAGGCTGACCTGGCCGGCGTCGAGTTCGAAATCGCCCAAGGCGTTCCAACCGGGTTCCGCGGCGGTGGCGTCGAAGTCGATCTGGCGTTCGTGTCCTTCGGCGTCGACCAGCCTCAGGTCGTAGTCGCCCAACGTGGGTCTTGGGGGCCTCGCGTCCGAGAACGATGCGGTGAGCGTGAGGGGCGAGCGCGACCGTGTCGTGAAGCGAGCGTCCAGGTTCGGCAGATGGTAGTCGAGGCGCCACCGGCCGGACGTCGGTAGCCGCGCGCTGAACGCGGCTTCGCGGCTGCCGTCGCCGGGCGTCACCCGGGCGATGGTCTTGCGGTACAGACCCCAGCTCGTGGGTTGTTCGGCCCGCGACCAATGGCCCGCGACAACGGGATCGAGCCGTTGGTGGACGGGCAGGCCTTGATCCAGTTCGACGGGTTCGCCTGGTGGCGCGGTGAAGGCCGGTTGCACGGCGAACCCCGGGTCGAGATCGTCGACGACGATGCCCACCGGGGGCGCTGGCCGCCAGCCGCTCTCTTGGACACCGACCAGGGGCGGATCGTCGCTTGCCTGGTCGGAGTCGGTGTCGGGAACCCTCAAGGGGAACTCCTGGCGGTTCAGCGACAGATAGGGGGCCACCCAGAGTTCGCGCAGCGGCGCCTGGGTCACCACGCCGACCTCGACCGCCTGCACCGGGCCCACGCGCACCGGGTCGGAAAACCTGACGGGGGCGTCCCTCTGGTCGGTGCGGTAGCGGAGACGGAACAGCCCCGGCGTGCCTTCGCCGTTGAATACGTGGACTCGGACCTGGTAGCGGGGCCTGCCGTCGGCGCCGTCGGCGAGTCGCGCGGTGGCGACGGGGGAGGCCAGGAATCCGGGTAGCGACGCATCGTGGAGCCAGTCGCCGACCAGCGCCGCGAGATTCGCGTCGACGTGCGTCGAGACCCGCAGGAAGTCGTCCGCGGTGAACAGCCCGCCGTCGAATCGGTCGCGCAGCTCGGCGAGCAGCCTGGCGGTGGTCTCCCGTCCTAGGTCATCGAGAATCGAGCGTGCGACGGCTTCGCCCTTCAGCGTGAGAACGTTGACCGCCCGGGCGGGGTCGTCGAGGTCGAGATCGACGAGCGCCGTGCCGACGGCGCGTTCCCAGACGGCCGGCGTGCGGACACCGGCGAAGACGTCACCGGATGCCCGACCCGACCCGCCGATCAGGACGCTGACGATCGAGTCGACGAGCAGGTCGGGCACGGACGCGCTCTGGGCGTAGACATGCGCCGAGAAGTGCCCACCGTCGCCGCCGAGCATGCGGGTGGCGAGGTCGTGACAGACGAACTCCAAAGCGTGAGCGCCCGGCCCGGCGGCACCGGTCTGGCCGAGAAAAGCGTGATGTGCCAGGCCGGCGAACGGGTTGCCTCCGGTCCTCACGCGACCAAAGTAGCGGCGCAGGTGTTCCACCTGCTGGTCGGCCAGATCGTCGGGACGGGGTTCCGGAATCGAGATGCGCGCGGTGGGGAGGTCGCGTTCCCGCAACATCAGCACCCCCGGTGTCGCCATCACCGAGGGCATGCGCCATCCGCCACCGAAACTTCGCAAGGGGGCGGGTATCTCAACGAGGCTCAAGGCGCCGTATGGATAGCCGAGGCCCATCGCATCCATGTCCGCCAGCACCTCGGCCACCGCGTCCGCGATTTCGCTTGCCGAATCCGCGAACAGCCCTATGGTCCGCGCATGGGCACGGCTGACCAGCAACTCCACCTCGACGCCGTGGAGTTCGGTCGCGTAGCGCACGAAGCGCGAGGCCAACAGTCCGACTTCGGCAACGGCCACCTCGGGCTGGAACCGGAACAACCCCGCTTCGACCGTCTCTCGCCGACCCGGTCCGGCGACGAGCCATCCGGGGGGCACGCGGACCTTGATGTCGACCGCCCTGAACGTCTGCGGTTGGGCGACTTGCCCCGTTTCGGCTGCGGCCGCAACCGGTTCGGGCAGCCAATGCACGCCAGGCATCAACGCCACGTAGCGTCGGTCGAACAGGGACGCCTCGGTGCCGAGGCCGCGCAGCGCGGCGAACGTCGATGGCGCTGTCCAGGTAGCCGAACCCGGCTTCGGGAATCCCGGCGGCGCTGATCGCAAGGCGCACTTCTCCGCCGCCGCCGGGCGCTGCCACGCGCAGGATTCCCGCGGCGTGTTCGAACGGTGCTTGCCGGCCATCCAGGTCGACGTCCTTGATCGACAAGCCGGGGTTGAAATGGAACAGCAGCTCGCCGGTCCCCGCCGCCACGGTCAATGCCAGCTCGACGTCGAGGGCCAACCGGGTGCCGGGGTCGATGTCGACTTCACCGCTGATCCCGCGCAGTTCGAAGGCCCGAGGGTCGCTTTGCCGGGCATCCCGCTGTGCCGTGGCCCAACGCTCACGCTCGGTCAGTGTCCCGTGGGCCGTGACGAGGGCAGCCGCGATCCCGAGGGCGCCGACGGTGAGCAGCGTGCCCGCCAGCACCAGCCGCCTCGCCGGCGTGGCGGTGTCGGCGCGTGGCAGCAGGATGGCGGCAAGACCGATGAAGCCGGCGGCGGTCGTCAACAGCGCAATGCGCATCAGCACGGTGGGTCCGTCCGGCCACGCCGAGACCAGGTCCGACACCAGCCGATCGGGACTGGGATCCACGTAAAGCAGAAGCCACTCGGGCGCGTATGACAGGCCCCAGAACCCGAGACCGAGGACGGCGAAAGCGCCGATCGCCACGAACAGCCGGTGGCGCAGGGTGGCCGCCAGCAGGTAGACGCACGCCGTCCAGAACACGAGAACGGGGATGGCGTCGGCGAACACGAAGACGGCCAGCGAGAGCGGTTGGAAGATGGGAGCGACCGGCCAGTCGCCGACCACCGCCGCCAACTTGCCGAAGCCCTGGATCACCGACACCGCAAGCGCCAGCGCGACGCTCAGGACCGCGACCACGGCGGCCAGACGGCCGGCCAGGAGTTCGGGGTTCGACAGTGGACGGGCGTCGAGCACGTCGGCGATGCCCTCGCGGCGTTCGCGATTGCCGACATCGAAACCGAGGAACACGGCCGCGCCGAGCAGAACCCAGATCAGGTACCCCCCGAAGGAAGCGACCAGGAAGCGCGACGAGGTGGTCGCCGATGGCAGCTCGGCGGACATCTGGTCGTGCAGATTCGTGAAGAACACGTAGCCGATGAACGTCGTCGCGCCGCCGAGGAGGA
>JAGWBN010000184.1:3334-11730 GCA_021295875.1 Pseudomonadales bacterium | reverse complement strand
GGTTTGGGCCCGCATTGGCCGTTGGCGAGCAGGATCTCGTCGTCGTCGCAGACCACCAGCGGCGTCTGGTCGCCGCCAGCCCCACTTCCGCCACCGCAGCCGGCGGCCAGGAACAACACGGATATGATGGCGAGGCCCAGTATTCGGGCAGGTCCAAGTCTCATTCGAGGGTGCCCCACGCGGCGTCACCGCAACGCAATCGCGCACACCTAGCATGGTGGATCAGAGCCCGCAAGGAAAAAGCGACTGCAAACGTATGCATCGCCGGGAAGGCGTCGCTGGGGCCTGTTGGATTGCCGCTCCACCGCGCTGCTGGGGAGGCCTGTGCTACGCTCCGGCATCGACGAAGGCAACGGAGTTCATCGGTTGTTTACAGTCCGCGCGCTAGTGGTCGCGGTCATCGCCACGGCGGTCGCTGTAGCGGAACCGACGGTCGAGCGCGTCGAACCGCCGTTCTGGTGGGCGGGGATGGAACACCCGGGGCTCGAGTTGATGGTCCAGGGCGAATCCGTGTCGTACTTCGAGGCCGAACTCGAGTGCGCCGGCGTCCGCCTCGTCGAGACCCACCGGGTCGACAGCCCGAACTACCTCTTCCTCGAGCTGGGACTCGGACCGGACCTGGTACCCGGTACCTGCGAGATCCGCCTGCGCAACCCGGACGGAGGCGAGGCGAACATCGTCTACCGCTTCGACGCGCGGCGTCCCGGATCGGCGCAGCGAACCGGGTTCTCGAGCGCCGACGTGCTCTACCTGGTCATGCCCGACCGCTTCGCCAACGGCGACCCCAGCAACGACAGCGTCCCTGGCATGCTCGAAGAGGCGGACCGAGCCAATCCCGACGGGCGGCACGGCGGCGACCTCCAGGGCATCATCGACCATCTCGACTACATCGCGGACATGGGCTACACGCAGGTCTGGCTCAATCCCGTGCTGGAGAACAACGAGCCCGAGTTCTCCTATCACGGCTACTCGACCACCGACTACTACCAGGTCGACCCCCGGCTGGGCGACAACGACCTCTACCGCGAACTCTCAGCGCAGGCACGCCAACGCGGCATCGGCATCATCATGGACCTGATCCCCAACCACAGCGGCGTCAGCCACTGGTGGATGGACGACCTGCCCAGCCGGGACTGGATCAACCACGGCCGCTTCGTGCCGACCAACCACATTCGCGAGCCCCTGCACGACCCCCATGCCGCCGAGATCGACCGCGCCACCTTCGTCGACGGTTGGTTCGTGCCGAGCATGCCCGACCTCAACCAGCGGAATCCGTTTCTCGCGACCTACCTGATCCAGAACGCGATCTGGTGGGTCGAATACGCCGACCTGTCCGGCATCCGCGTCGACACCTGGTCGTACGCCGACAAGCACTTCCTGTCCGACTGGACCCGGCGGGTCATGACCGAGTACCCCAACTTCAACGTCGTCGGCGAGGAGTGGAACAACAACCCGGGCATCATCGCCTATTGGCAACGGGGCAAGGAGCGGAACGACGGCTACGAGTCCGACCTGGTCAGCCTGATGGACTTCCCGCTGCAGATCGCCCTCCGGGAGAGCCTTGACGCGGACGAGACCTGGAATACCGGCATCGTGGTCTTCTACCGGGCGCTGGTGTCGGACTTCCTGTACGCCGATCCCGCCAACCTGCTGGTGTTCGCCGACAACCACGACATGCATCGCATCTACCGCCAACTGGATGGGGACGCCGACCTGTTCCGCATGGCGATGGCGATGGTGCTGACCACCCGCGGCATTCCCCAGCTTCTCTACGGCACGGAGGTCCTTATCGACCACCCGCCCGACGCCTCGCACGGGGTGATGCGGGTGGACTTTCCCGGCGGCTGGGCGGGCGATCCGGTGGATGGCTTCAGCGGCGAGGGACTGTCTCCCGAAGTCGCCGACACGCAGCGGTTTCTCAAGCGCCTGCTCAATTGGCGCAAGACGTCGGACGCCGTGCGCCACGGCCGCCTGACCCACTATGCACCGGCCGACGGCATCTACGTCACCTTCCGCCACACCGACAGCGACCGGGTGATGGTGCTCGTCAACAAGAACGCCGATGCCAGGGAAGTGCCGGTCGACCGCTTCGCCGAGTCGCTCTACGGCGCGAATCTCGGCGTCGATGTGCTGACCGGTGGCCTGGTCGGCCTGGACCCCGCGATCACGGTTCCCGGCCGGGGCTTCCTGATCCTGGAACTGCGATGAGCCGCGTCACCGCTTCGGAAATCGCCGAACTGGCGGGCGTGTCCCAAGCCACGGTCTCGCGTGCCTTGCGCGGCAGTCCGCTGGTGAATCCCGTCACCCGCGAACGAATTCTCAGAATCGCCAACGAGAACCACTACAAGGCGAACAGCAGCGCGAGCCGATTGCGTTCGCGGCAAATCCGCACGCTCGCGCTCCTGGTCCACGACGACTCCGAGATGGGCTCGGAGATCAATCCGTTCTTCCTGTCGATGCTTGCCACGATCACCAAGGCCGCGTCGAGGCAGAACTACGACATCCTGCTTTCCTTCCAGCAACTGAGCGACAACTGGATCGTCGACTACGAGAGCAGCAACAAGGCCGCAGGCGTGATCATGCTGGGCTACGGCGGCTACACCGACTACATCCGCAAGATCGCCCTGCTCGACGACGCCCACTGCGTGACCTGGGGACCCGTGATCGACGGCCAGCCGGGCCACTTCGTCGGCTGCGACAACGAGCACGGCGGCTACATCGCGACCCGGCATCTGCTCGACCTCGGCCACCGGCGGATCGCCTTCATCGGCAACGTCTCGAACGACTGTCCCGAGTTCCAGGCCCGGCATGCGGGCTATCGGCGGGCGATGCAGGAGGCGGATGCCCACATACTCCCCAGACTGCATGCGACGGCGAACCCGTCGGAGCAGGGGGGCTACCAGGCGGCCGAGCGGTTGATCGACCGGGCCGAGGGGTTCACCGCGGTCTTCTGTGCAACCGACTTGAACGCCGTCGGCGCCCTGCGCGCGCTACGCGAGCGCAGTATCGGCGTGCCGTCGGATGTGTCGGTCGTGGGTTTCGACGACGTTCCGTCCATTGCCTACACGACGCCGGCGCTGACCACGGTAAGACAGGACACCGAACAGGCCGGCCATGTCCTGGTAGAGACGCTGCTCGAACTGATCCGCGGCAACCGTGTGACCTCGCGGCTGCTTGAACCGGAGCTGATCGTGCGGGGTTCCAGCGGACGCAAGGGCGAGGGCGCACCGTCGATGGCGCGAACCGGCCCTCGGGCCTCGATACGAGCCGAACCNNNNCGGAACGTCCCTACGGCGTCGGTAGTCCCGGAGACAGGCTCCCAACACGCCCATTCACGCCAGTTGGCTCACCAAGGTGGAGGGCTACTTCACGATCGCGAGTTCGCCGTTCCCCTTGTTCGTAGCGGCGAGCCCGTCCACGGCTGCCTCCTTACAGTCGCCTTCAAGAAGCCGCGCTTTTCTTGAGTTTCGATATCACCGCCGCATCAATTCTCACGACTGCTCCCAGCGGCAAGAAACGCGGCCCGCGCTATGATCCGCGGATGGAACGCCCCGCCAGCCGCATTTCATTCCTAGGTCTCGAAGGCCCACTTGCCATTGCCCATCGAGCATCCCGAGAACACCATGGTCGCCTTCGAACACGCCGTGAAGCTCGGCTACCGGTGCATCGAGACCGACGTCCGCGCGACCCGCGATGGGGTGGCCCTGGTCTTCCACGACGAGGGGCTGGACCGGCTGACCGACCACACGGGACCCTTGATCGCACGGGATTGGACGCAACTCGCCGACGTGCGCATCGCCGGCGAGGAGCCCGTCGTCCGCCTCGACGACCTGCTCGGCGCGTGGCCGGACCTCCGCCTCGTCATCGATCCGAAGGCCGACGATGTCGTCGGGCCATTGATCGAGGTTCTGCGCCGCACGAATGCCCGGGACCGCGTCTGCATCGGTTCTTTTTCGGCGCACCGTCTGCGCTGGGTTCGAACCGACGCTCCGGGGTGTACGTCCTGCAGTCCCGCCGAGGTGGTTCGGCTGCGTGCGGAATCCTGGGGCATTCCGGCCGGCAAGCTGGACGCCGACTGCGCGCAGGTGCCGCTCCGTCAGCCGCTATTCGGCGGCGTTTCGATTCCGGTCGTCGATGCCGCGTTCCTGCGCACCGCCCACGCACGCGGGCTACCCGTGCAGGTCTGGACGGTGGACGACGACGCGGAGATGGACCGCCTGCTCGACCTCGGCGTGGACGGCATCATGAGCGACCGCGTGACCGCACTGAAAGGCGTGTTCGAACGGCGGGGGCTGTGGCGCTAAACGGCGGCAGTGAACCCTAGGAGAATGCCGCGAAGATAGGAATATGACGGTATCGCCTGGCCAGAAGTGCGTCGCAGCGCGTCGCGCCGAAGCTGGCCGAACTCTGACCGGGCACCGCGCCTACGGTCTTGACGAGCCAGACGCGCCTGGGCGAGGGCGAAGAAGCGAGTTTCGAATGGTGAGATGGACTGTGGCTCCTAAAGCGTTGGTCGTAGTTGGCTACCGCAGTTGCGGGCGGTCGAACGTCACACCTGTCCGACCAGCCATAGCCTAGTGCGTCTCCCGTAGCGCCCGTCAGTGAAATGCAACCTGACCGTAAACATTGGCCCCGCTCAAGGAACCTAGCCAGCCGAATGTCAGCCGCAGCCGCTCGACTCGGGCATGGAGACTGTATGATCGCCCGAGTCGAGGCACCGAATTGGAATCCACAGTGGCGTTTCCAGACGGCAGTCCGATGTGTTCCGCAGACTCCCACGTCATCGAACCGGGGGATCTCTGGCAAACGCGCGTGCCAAAGAATCTCCGGAATCGTGCTCCGCGGATCGGCGCCGGCTACAACCGTTATGTGGGGCTCGGACTATCCCCGCGGAGACTCGACCTGGCCGCACAGCCGGGAAACGGTCGAGCGCAACTTCGCCGGCATGGCCAGGGACGTGGTGGAACTCGTCACCTCCCGCAACCTCACCGCACTCTACCGCCTCGCCACATGAGAATCCCCTATGGCCTACATCGACGGTTTCGTCATCCCGGTTCCAACGGCGAACCGACAGGCGTTCATCGACAATGCTCTTGCCACCGACACCCTGTTCAAGGAGTTTGGCGCCACCCGCGTCGTCGAGTGCTGGGGCGACAACCTCCCGGACGGCAAGCTCACGGACTTCCGCAAGGCCGTCCAGGCGAAGCAGGACGAGACCGTGGCTATCGCGTGGATCGAATGGCCCGACAAGGCGACCCGGGACGAGGGCATGAAGCGGTTTCACGACCTGGCGCAGACCGATGACCGGTTCGACGAGGAGAAGTACCCCGTGCCGTTCGACGGTGCCCGGATGATCTTCGGTGGATTCTCCGTGGTCCTGGAGGTCTGATCCTGGCAACGATGCCCATTGACCTCGCGCCCTTCGTCGGTGCCCTGCCGAAGGCCGAGCTGCATGTGCACATCGAAGGCACCCTCGAACCGGACCTGGCGTTCGCGATCGCCGAGCGCAACGGATCAACACTGCCCTACGCCTCGGTCGACGAACTGCGTGCCGCGTACCGGTTCTCCAACCTGCAGGACTTCCTGGACGTCTACTACGCCTGCGCCGGCGTGCTCTTCGAGTCCCGCGACTTCTACGACTTGACCTGGGCCTATCTCCTGCGGGCCCGCGCCGACAACGTCCGCCATGCCGAGATCTTCTTCGACCCACAGACCCACACGGCTCGCGGGGTGGCGTTCGAGACCGTGGTCGACGGCATCTGCCAAGCGCTGGACGACGCCCGCGACAAGCTGGGGCTGACATCGCGCCTGATCCTGTGTTTCCTGCGCCACCTGGACGAAGCGGACGCGTTCGAGACCCTGGAGGCGGCCATGCCTCGTCGCGACCGAATCATCGGCGTGGGCCTCGATTCCGGCGAACGCGGCAATCCACCGAGCAAGTTCGCGCGCGTCTTCCGGCGTGCGCGGGAAGCCGGGTTCGTCGCCGTCGCGCACGCCGGCGAGGAAGGACCGGCCGAATACGTCCGGGAAGCGCTGGATGTCCTCGAAGTCGTGCGCATCGACCACGGCAATCGCGCCTTGGACGACCCTGCCCTGGTCGACGAACTGGTGCGCCGCCGGATTCCGTTGACGGTCTGCCCACTGAGCAACCTGAAGCTCTGCGTGGTCGACGACATGACATCGCATCCCCTCAAGCGGATGCTGGATCTCGGCCTGTTCGTGACGGTGAACTCGGACGATCCCGCGTATTTCGGCGGCTACGTCAACGACAACTACGTCGCGGTGGCGGAAGCGCTCGGTCTTGGCAAAGACGATCTTGCACGGCTGGCCCGCAACTCGATCGAGGCTGCGCTGCTCGACGACGCGCACAGGGCAAGGTTGACCGGACTCCTTGAGCGTGCAGTGTCGTCGTCGTGGCAGTGATCCGATAGACTCCCAGGGCAATCGGAGAACGCCATGCAGATCAAATCGCTCGGCCACGTGGTCATCAACGTCCGCGACGTGGAACGTTCGGAGGCCTTCTACAACGGCGTGCTGGGCCTACCCATCGTCGCCCGCAGCGAGCGCTCACCCATGACCTTCTTCTCGCTCGGCGACCATCACGACTTCGCCATCGCGGGTCTTGGCGACGACGCCGAGCCGGCCAGCGGCAACACCGTGGGCCTCGCCCACGTCGCGTTCAAGATCGGTGACTCGCTCGACGAATTGAAGGATGCCAAGCGGCATCTAGACGAAGCCGGCATCCCGTGTGCGCCGGTGGATCACGAGGTCACCCAGTCGCTGTATTTCGCGGACCCCGACGGCAATCGGGTCGAGTTGTACGTGGACGTCTCCGACGTGTGGAAGCGCGAACCGCAACGCGTCGCACAGGCGTCGAAGCTCGAGCTCTGACGGACTGACACCCGATCAGACGAGCGTCCGCAGAAAATCGATGGCGGGCATGGCCCTGATGCCCTGAGATGTCACAAAGTCGCGTTGCCCGAACAAGGCGATCTGACGGGCGTCCGCGACGGGGAAGCGGGTTTTCATGTAGCGAAGTCCGCGGTCGATGTCGCGATCCGCGAGCTTGCACTCCACGAACATGAGGGGGCGTCGGTCCTCCAGAACCACGAAGTCGACTTCGCGGCCGTCGACGTCACGGAAGAACCGCAGTTCGAGGTCGCGTCCCTGGGTGTCCTGCTGGAAATGGACCCATTTCAGCAGGTGGCAGGCCACCAGGTTCTCGAACCGGGCAGCGGGGTCGGCGACCACCGACCAGTCGAAGTGATAGTGCTTGCGCTCCTGCTTCACGGCACGAGTGCGTGGCGCACCGAAAGGCGGAATCCGAAAAACCGCGAACAGGCGTTCCAGTGTGTCCAGCCAAGCGGCGACGGTCTTGTGCGCCACCTGCAGATCCTCACGCAGCGCGTTGATGGACAACGGCGAGCCGACGAGGTCGGGTAGCCGGAGCATCATCTCCTCCAGCCTGCCGAGATCGCGAATGCTGGTGGTCGCGGTTACGTCCTCCTCGACCAGACGCGTTCGGTTCTGTCTCGACCAGCGTCGCGCCTCGATCTCGTTGCCACCAAGGAAGGGCTCGGGGAAGCCGCCGAGGCGCAATAGTTCGGCCAGTCCTTCGGCATCCTCGATGCCCGCTTCGGCCACCGAGAACGGATGCAGGCGGAGCAGGTGATAGCGCCCTTGCAACGAATCGCCACCGAAGGAGAAGAGCTCCAGCCGGCCGCTACCCGTCACCAGTATCCGTTGACCCTCCACCTTGCCGTCGTAGAGTGCTTTGAGGAGGCTGCGCCACGGTCGATACTTGTGGAGTTCGTCGAAGACCCAAAGATCGGTCGCGGGCAGTTCCAGGCGCAGGATGCGTTCCCGGTCTTCAGGGACATCCCAATTCAGGTAGCCGTCACGCGCTCCCGGCAGGTCAAGTGCGAGTGTGGTCTTGCCCACTTGGCGCGGCCCGGCGACAAACACCATCTTGCTCGCCAGGTCTTTCCCAACCTGGGGCGCTAGATATCGCGTCGAGACATCCACGGACCGACGGTACGACTTTTTTGGACCAAGGTCAAATTTACTCGCGAGTATTTTTGACCTTTATACAAGAAACTCGCTCGGCCTCGTCGCGAGTCAGCTCCAAGTCAGGAGGCCGGTGCTCTGGCCGAAGGCATCCGCTTCAACCCCCACCGAGCGCAGCATCGTCACGAACAGGTTGCACAGCGGGGCGTTGTCCTCCCCTTCGTGGACGATGTGTTGGCCGTGCGCGAAACCGCCGCCGGCGAGGAGGATCGGCAGTTTGACAGCGACATGGGAGTTCGCGTTGCCCAAGTTGCTGCCGAACAGCAGCGTGGTGTGGTCGAGGAGTGATCCGTCGCCGTCGTCCTGTTCGCGGAGCGCGGTTAGCAGTT
>JAGWBN010000184.1:0-3194 GCA_021295875.1 Pseudomonadales bacterium | reverse complement strand
GTGGCGAGAATCAGCGGAATCAGGTCGAACAGGAGTTTGACCCGCCCGACCACGTCGGCATGGTCGGCGATGTCCGTCGGCGGCGTCGCATCGACCACCGGCTTGGGTCGCTTGGTCCACGCCTGCACCTCGACGAGGTCCCGTTCCGCGACGCGCACCGCCTCGAAGTAGGCGTCGAGAACTCGTTGGTCGGTGGAACTCGCCCGCGTGCGAAGCGAAGCGGTCTGCGCCGACAGCGTATCGAGGATGCTACGCCCATCGGTCAAGCGCCGGGTCTCGCGCTCGACTTCCTCCGGCTTGCCCTCGAGGAACATCTTGGCGAACAGCTTCGCCGGGCTGGTCTGGGCGGGAACCATCACACCGTTCTGGGTGTACGACTGGCTTTGCGGCGAGTACGTCCCGAGGACGACCGACGGAAACCGGGTGACGTAGCCGACGTGATTCGCCACAACCTGGTCCAGGGAGATCGTGTTCTGGAACCCGTCGAGGCCCGGGTGCTTGGCGGACGTGAGCCAGGTGATCTCGGAGTTGTGCGCCTGGCGACCGGTCTGTTCTTCATGGCAGAGCCCGGAGAACAACGTGTAGTGGTCGCGGTGCTCGTCGATGAGACCGAGGTACTCCGACGGCGCGTAGTCGGCCCCTGCCGTCGTCGGAAACCACGAGTCCGAATAGAGCCCGAGCGTCGCGCAGATGTTGACCATGCGTCGCGGGGCTCCCCCGGTCGTGCGGGCGAACGCGGGCTGCAGGGACGGCAGGAACGGCAGCGCCAGCGCCACGCCGGAGGCGCGCAGAAACGTGCGGCGGTCGATGGGACGGGCCATGGTCAAAGACTCCGGAACAGGTCGCTCTGCACGACCTCGTGAATGATCGAACGAACGGGGTAGCCGCGACCGGCAACCGATGCCGCGATGCGCTTGATCTCGTCGCGGTCGACGAACTCCACCTCGGCACCCGTCGCCAGCGTGATCAGCTGCGAGGCGAAGTGGCGGGCGATCTGGTCGAGTTCGTGTTCGAGCAGGATCACCTTGTACTCGTCGATGTCGGCGAACGCATTGCCCGTGGGCGTCACGCCGCTCGGATCGACTTCGGGGCCTTGGCCGTAGGGCCTGGCGACGGTGAAGTCGCCGAAATTCATCTCGCCGCGGGACGCGCGGTAGTGGGAGCGGAAACCACCAATGGGGTCGAAGGATTCCAACGCGAATCCCGGCGGATCGATGGACAGGTGGCAACCGGCGCAGATCGGGTTGGCGCGGTGGGCCGCCAACTGCTCTCGGATCGTGGTGGTTCCCCGGGTGTCCGGTTCGAGTCCCGCGATGCCCGGCGGCGGCGGCGGGGCCGGACGACCGAGGATGTTGGCCAGCACGAAGTTGCCCCGGGGCACCGGCGAGGACACGGTGCCGTTGGCGGTGATCTTGTGGATGCTCGCCTGGCTCAAGAGCCCTCCCCGCGGGCTGTCCGCCGGCAACTCGACCCGGCGCATCTCCTGGCCCTTGATGCCCGGGATGCCGTAGTGCTCGGCGAGGCGCCGGTTGACGTAGGTGAAATCGGCGTCGATCAAGCGGCCCGCACCGTGGTTCTCGTCGATCAACTCCTCGAGGAAGAGCTCCGTCTCCGCCGCCATCGCCTTGCCCAGGCGGTCGTCGTATTCCGGGTAGAGACCCTTGTCCGGGGTCGTCCGATTGAGTTCGTAGAGCCTGTACGCCTGACCCGCGAAGTCCTTGACGAAACGCTTCGAACGGTCGTCGTCGAGCATCCGGTCGACCTGCGCGGTCAGGACTTTCGGTGCCGAGAGTCGACCGCTGGCCGCCAGTTCGTACAGTTCGTCGTCGGGCATGCTGCGCCAGAGGAAATAGGACAACCTCGCGGCCAGCGCGAATTCGTCGAGCGCAGCGCTCGAAGCCGTCTGGTAGAGGAAGGGAGGCGCGCTCAGGATGGCGCGCATCGGCACCCGCACGGCCTCCACGAACGGCCGGCCGGCAGCCAGCGAGGGCTCGGCCAAAGCGGCGTAGGCTTGTGCCTCGCCGTCCTTGAGCGGTCGCCGAAAGGCGCGCGTCGCAAAGGCGCGGACGACGTCGAGGACATGCTCCTCGGGGGTCTTCGTTGTCTGGACCCGTCCCGTGTCGTCGAACTCGAGTCCCGGCAGCAGTCGCCGGGTGGCGCGGGTCGGCCACTCGTCGATCAGCGGTCCTTCGATGCTCAAGGACTTGATCGCGATGCCCTCGCCCCGGTAGTTCGCCACGGTCTTGTCGGGCGCGAAGTAGTTGACATAGGAACCCGGGGGCGTGTCGAGTTCCGCCACCGAGGGCGCCAACAGATCGCCGGGGCGCATGAACGTGGTCACCTCCACCGTTCTCGCGGTGTCGTCGACGAGGTCGAACGTGCCGATCAGGTCGTCCAGCGATGCCACGGTGCCCTGTTTGATCCCCTGGTACAGCGTCAGAACCACCGGCGTGTCCGCCTGGTACGGCGCGGCGTCCATGGTCACCCGGTAGCGGCCGGGATACGGCACCGCGAAGCGTTCGGACTCCGTGTGCATCAGGTACGTCGAGCCGGTGTCGTAGAACATCACGACGCGGTCGTCGACGCGCTTGGTGATGCCGCCGCCGAGGATCTCCGCGGTGTGCATGAAGTTGAGATAGCCGGACTTCGCGTACTCGATATCCCGGCGCGTGCTCTTCGGCCGGGGTCCCAGCGCGAGGGCCTCATCCAACGCCCGGTCCGCCGACTCAAGGTAGCTGCGCACATGCAGCGCCGAGATTCCCTGCTTCGCCGCCACCGTGTCGAAGCCGCCGGTGTCGGCTTCCGCCGGCAGACTCTGTATGAGATCCAGACCCTGGGCTTCGTCGAGGCCAAGGAGATCCGAGATCGTGTAGGCGTATTCCAGGCGGGTGAGCCTGCGCAGCGGCGTGCGTTGGCCGTTCCGGGCCGCGAGATTCGCTTGCGTCAAAGCCTGCTTCAGCGTTGCGAGACGAGTCTCCAAGTCCTCCGGTTCCGGGCGGAGCGCCCCGGCTGGCGGCATCTCGCCGTTCTCCAGGCGTTCGTGGATCCGCACCCAGGTGCGGTACGTCGCGGGATCGCCCAGATCATGACCCAGGCCGGTCATGTCCAGCGGCGCGAGGACGGTGCCGGTGTGACAGGCGATGCAGTATTTCTGCACGAGCGGCTGGAGGTCGGCCTCGAACGCCTGACCGGGC
>JAGWBN010000183.1:5945-7737 GCA_021295875.1 Pseudomonadales bacterium | reverse complement strand
CGCCGAGGCCCTGGATGTGGAGTTCGTAGCCTGCCTGCCACGGTCTGAGGTCAGTGGACCCCGGTACGTGCTCGATGAGACCCGTCAGGATCGGCGTTTCGGACTCGCGCCAAGACGCGGGGGGCGTATCCGTCTCGAAGTCCCACCAAGCCGGGGAGTGGTTCGCTATCGCGTCGGCCGCCATCGTCCGCTCCTTGTTCGCTCCTTGTCTCGCAAGGGAGCACCTTAAGGTCGCATCCCGACCGATTCCGGGCCTTCTTGCTCAGGCCTGGTTTGGTCGTAGCGCGCCTACGCTAGATTGTGCGGCCAGCGGCCCGGCGGCGCAACGTCTTTCGCGGACCTGTGTTTCGCGGACCTGGCGGAGCTGTGTTTCGCGGTCCTGGTTCGGAACTCGTGCAAGACCGTGTCGTACAAACCCATTCCCATGTTGGCCGCACGGAGTAAACTCCCGATCCATGGTCAAGCGCAGGGACAAGGTCTCGCGGATCCGCCATGCCATCCTCGGGGCGGTCGGCGTACTGGTCACCCTGGTCGTGGGGTACGGTCTCTACCACGCCCTCGGGCTCGGTGGTTTCGGCAACGCCGAACCCTACGTCGAGTTGGACAAGCCGGACGGTACCGGCGTTGTCGAAGTGGTGACGTACTTCTCCTTCGCCTGTCCCAACTGCCGTAGCCTGGAGAGGCTGATGGATGACTTCGAACGTCGGCTGCCCGAAGGCGTCGCCCTGCGTCGGGTCCACGTCGCCTACTCGGAGTCCGCTCGTCTGTACGCCAAGGCGCACCGCGCCCTTGAGCGCCACGGGGCCGCGGAGAAGAACAGCGACCGCCTGTTCCATGCCATCCACGACCGAAACCGCGTGTTCAACACGCCGGGGGAGCTGGCGGACTTCGTCGACGGCCACGGCGTCGATCAGGACACGTTCCTGCGCACCATGGGCTCGGGGCGCATCGGCCGCGAGGTCGCCGCCGCGGAGCGCCGCTTCGTGGCCCTCGGCCTAACCAGCGTCCCCGCCCTGGTCGTCGACGACAAGTACATAGTCAGCATGGATGCCGGCCGCAAACAGGCCTTGGACGTCACCGAGGAACTCGTCCGGGATCTGCTCGCCAAACGCGCCGGCGGATAGATGGCCCGGCGCAACGCGCAAGCGGCGCGCACCAAGCGATCTTCCCGACGGCGACCAAACCCAAGGGGCGCAAGGGGCGCTGGTGGCGGATTCTCCGCAAGCTCTTCGCCGGCGCACTCCTGCTTGGACTCGTCTTGGCGATCGCCATCGGCGCGTACCTCATCGTCCTGGACCGGGAAATCACCGGCCGCTTCGAGGGCCGCCGTTGGTCGCTCCCCGCCCGCGTCTACGCGGCACCCATGGCGTTGTACGCCGGCCTGCGCTTCTCCCCCGACGACCTGGCGACGGAACTCCGACGCCTCGGCTACCGCGAAAGCACGGGAAGCCACCCCGCCGTCGGGCGCTATGTCGCCGGCCCGCACCGGGTCCGCGCAACCCTGCGTCCGTTCCATTTCGCGGATGGCCGGCGAACCACGCTGCCGGTGACCATCGACTTCGGCTTGGGCCGCATCGTCGAGGTCACGGGTCCGCACGGACCGCTCAGCTACGTCCGTCTCGAACCGCCGATCATCGGCAGCTTCTTTCCCTCCCACGGCGAGGACCGCCTCGTGGTCGCGCCCGACGAGACCCCGGCGCTGCTCGTCGAGACCCTGAAGGCCGTGGAGGACCGCAACTTCGACACCCATCCCGGCTTCGACATCCGCGGCATCCTGCGGGCCGTTTGGGCC
>JAGWBN010000183.1:3964-5901 GCA_021295875.1 Pseudomonadales bacterium | reverse complement strand
CTACCTCGACAACCGGCCGACGCTGACGCGCAAGCTCAACGAAGTCGCCATGGCGGTGATCCTCGACGCCCGCTTCGAGAAGGCCGACCTGATGAACGCCTACGTCAACGAGATCTTCCTCGGCCAGGACGGTGCGCGTGCGATCCACGGCTTCGGACTCGGCAGCTTCTTCTACTTCAACAAACCGCTGCTCGAACTCGATGCCCACGAGATCGCCCTGCTCGTGGCGGTCATCAACGGGCCCTCCTACTACAACCCGTTCCGCCATCCCGAACGGGCCAAGGACCGGCGCGACCTCGTCCTCAACACGATGCGCAATCTCGAACTCATCGGCCAAGGACTGTTCGAAGACGCCGTGGCGCGACCTCTGTCGCTGGCGCGGAACCGCAGCGGCGGCCGCTACTACCCGGCGTTCATGGATCTCGTGCGCATCGAACTCGCCAAGGACTACGACCGCAGGACGCTGTCGGCGCAAGGGCTGGCGATCCACACAACCCTGGATCCCAGGGTCCAGGAACGCGCCGAACAGGCCGTCTACACGACCCTCGCGGCCATCGAACGGGACCGCGGCCTGCCCGAGGACACCCTGGAGGCAGCCGTCGTGGTCCGCGCCAGCCAGACCGGCGACGTAAAGGCGGTGGTCGGCGGCCGCAAACCCGGGCGCCAAGGCTTCAACCGCGCCCTGAACGCCAAACGCCAGGTCGGCTCGCTCATCAAGCCCTTCGTCTACCTCGCGGCCATCGAATCCGGGCGCTACCACCTCGCGACGCCCGTGGAGGACACCGAGTTGACGTTGCCCGAGTTCGACGATTGGACACCGACGAACGCCAAGGGCGGCTACCGGGGCACCGTACCGCTTGTCCATGCCCTCGGCGAGTCGTTGAACGTAGCCACCGTGCGGGTCGGCATGGACGTGGGCGTCACCCACATCGCATCGCGTATCGCGGCGCTCACCGACAACGTACCCCTCGCCTATCCGTCCCTGCTGCTCGGTGCCTACGACGCCTCACCGTACGAGATGTCCGAGGCCTACGCGATGCTGGCGGGCGGTGGCTTCAAGACGCCGGCCAAGACCGTGACCGCAGCGATCGACGCCTTCGGCGGCACGGTGACGCGCTATCCCATCGATGTGCAACAGGACGCCGACCCGGTGGCCGTCACGACGCTGACCCGGGCGCTGCAGATCACCATGTCCCGCGGCACCGGCAAACGCTCGTCGCTTGCCCGTTCGGGCGTCGCCGGCAAGACCGGTTCGTCCGACGACTTCCGCGACAGCTGGTTCGCCGGCTACGACGCCAACGCGCTCACCGTGGTCTGGTTGGGACGCGACGACAACGCCTCCCATGGCCTGTCCGGTTCCCGCGGCGCGCTGGTCGTCTGGGACGCGTTCATGGCCGACACCGACGTCGTACCCGCGCTCACGGGCAACGCCGAACGGGTCGCCATCGACTACGCCAGCGGCCTGCGTGCCCGCTCCGGCTGCGGGGAGGTGGTCGCGGTGCCCTTGCCCGCCGGCACCGAGCTCGATTGGAAACCGGGCTGCCGACCGCTGGGTGATCGCGTCAGGTCACTGTTCGACTGACGCGCCGGCATTTGCACGGATTGGGCACACGGTCGCGCTCTCGCGGTCGTTCCACTGTGATACGGTCGGAGACGGTTCCCGCGGAGTGGAGAGCGGCGTTGGCCAAGTCCGACGTCTCACGAATCGCCGCCGTCGCAATTCTCGGCTCGCTGCTCGGCGCCTGCGCCGGACAGGCGCCGACACCCGCACCCGTGGTGGTGCCCGAACCGCCAGCGGAACCCCTTCCGATACCGCCGCCCCCTCCCCCGCCATCCATCGAGCCGGTGCGGGTGGAACCGCCGCCCCCTGTCGAACCGCCCTCGGCCATGACCCAGGCACTGGTGGAGGAGGCAACGCGGTTCGAGCTCGCCGGTTC
>JAGWBN010000183.1:0-3812 GCA_021295875.1 Pseudomonadales bacterium | reverse complement strand
CGCCGCGTGGCTGTTGATCGCCGATGCGCGCGCCGCCCAAGACGACGCCGAGGGCGCCCAGGCGATCCGCGACCTGTGGGACGGTGAGGGCTGAGGGGAATCTACTCCAGCAACTCCAGCCAATGCACCACCGGGACATCCACCGCGTCGTCCAGGTGGGTCTGACAACCGATGTTCGCCGTGGCAATCACCTCCGGTTCATGCCGGGTCAATTCGCGGGCTTTGCGGCGCTTGAGTTCTCCCGCCAACTCGGGCTGCAGCAGGCTGTAGGATCCCGCCGAACCGCAGCACAGAAGGGCGTCCTCGACGGGCGTGAGTTCGTAGCCCGCGGCAGCGAGAATGCGTTCCACCAATCCCGTCAGGCGCTGACCGTGCTGCAGGGTGCACGGCGGATGCCATGCCACGCGCTGCACCCGGCGGCCGCCCACCGCGCGCTTGCCGAACTCGAAGTCCGCCAGCACCTCCGCCACGTCGCGAACCTTGTCGGCGAACGCCCCCGCGTCGGGCGCGTCGAGCACGCGACCGTAGTCCTTGAGGGTGACGCCGCAACCGCTGGCCGTGGACACGATCATGTCCGCGTCAGCGAGCTCCGAGACGTTGTGTCGCATCACCGCTTCGGCGCTCGCCCTGCGGCCAAGATGCAGCGCCAGTCCGCCGCAACACCGTTCGCGGGCAGAGACGAACGGCGACATGCCGCGCGCTTCGAGGAGGCGCACGAGGTGGGCGTTCAACTCCGGTGTGACCACGCGCTGCACGCAACCTTGCCAGAGCAGGATCCGACCCTTGTCCGGCAACGGGCCTACTCGCGGCGCCGGGCGCAACAGGCGCCGGTAACGTCGCGGCAGCAATCCACGAACGAGTGCGCCCAAGGCCACCAGGGGCTTCAGGACTCCCGGATTCGGCACGATGCTCAAGATCAGGCGCTGCAGCCATCCCCGGTTCGGCCGTTGCTCTTCAAGGATCTCGCGACCGATCTCCGCGAGTTCGCCGTAGCGGACGCCCGACGGGCAGGTGGTCTCGCAGCCGCGGCAGGTGAGGCAGCGGTCGAGGTGGGTGCGCGCCACGGCGTTGGCCTCGCCGCTCTCGAGCATCCCCTTGATGAGGTAGATGCGGCCGCGTGGACCGTCGAGCTCGTCGCCCCTCACCGCGAACGTCGGGCAGGTCGCATTGCACATGCCGCAGTGCACGCAGGTGCGCAGGATCGCGTCCGCGCGCCGACCGCGGTCGGTGGCCAGGGTGTCCGCGGGAATCGCGGTCTGCATCAGCGTTCCATGCCGGGATTGAAGAGCCGCTGCGGGTCGAAGGCGTCCTTGATGCGCGCCGCGTACTTCGCGGTCGCGGCGTCCGCCGCCGGTCGTCGCCGCGCGCCATCGCCGGGCACGAGAACGGTGGCCTGGCCGTCGTCCGGAAGGTTCTCCGGTTCGCCGTGAAGCCAAGCCTGGCAACCGCCCCACTCGGTCAACGCGGCATCGTCGTCGAAGCGGGCGCCCCGCGGCAGTGCCAGGCGCGTCAACATCCCATCGGTTTCGAAGAACGGATGGCCCTGGTCGCGGACCGCCGCCCAGATGCCCGGGTCGCCCGTGTCGCGCAGTTCCATATCGTCACGCGCGCTGGCGACGCCCGTCGTGCTGCCGGAGAGCCGCACGTGCAGGACGCCGTCCACGTGGCACGTGCCCGTGATCGGCAACGGTCGTCGCGCCCAGCGACGGTTCAAATCCCCTCCCTCGGCGGCACGGCACGACAACGCGAACGTCTCCTCGGTCTCGGCCGCGGGCAAGAGCCGGACGCTTGCCGAGAGGATGACGCCGAGCGTCCCCCACGCGCCGGTCATCAGCCTCGACACGTCGTAGCCGGCGACGTTCTTCATCACGCTGCCGCCGAAGCGCAATCGTTCGCCCCGGCCGTTGATGATCTCCACCCCGAGCACCGCATCGCGCACGCTGCCCCGCCAGGGACGCGCCGGCCCCGACAGGCCGCTGGCGATGGCACCGCCGAGGGTGCCTTCGCCGCCGTAGCGCGGCGGATCGAAGGGCAGGATCTGGCCCTGTTCAGCCAATGCAGCCGTCAAGTCCGCCAATGAGGTCCCCGCCAACGCGGTGATCACCAGTTCCTCGGGCCGGTAGTCGACGATCCCCGCGTGATCGCGCGTCGACAGCGGCACCTCCCCGGCCGGCGTACCGAAGCGCCGCTTGCTGCCTTGACCCTCGATGGTGATCGTGGTCCTGCTGCGAACGCACTGGGCAACCAGCGCCAGCAACCGTTCGGCGTCGTCCATCACGAGCCGTGGCGGCGGGGCTTGTCCCCCTCCGCGCCCGCGAGTCCGCCGCGTGGGCGCGACATCAAAAGCGTTCCAACTCGGGATGCGGCAGGCGGCCCTGGTGGACATGCATGCCGCCCAGCTCCGAGCAGCGCGCCAGGGTCGGAATCGCCTTGCCCGGATTCATCAGGCCCGCCGGGTCGAACGCCGCCTTCAGGGCGTGGAACTGCGCGAGTTCCGTGTCGTTGAACTGCACGCACATCTGATCGAGCTTCTCGACACCGACGCCGTGTTCGCCGGTCACCGTGCCACCAACCTCGACGCACAGCTCGAGAATCCGACCGCCCAGCGCCTCGGCGCGCTCCAGTTGGTCGCCCTCGTTGGCGTCGAACAGGATCAGCGGATGCAGGTTGCCGTCGCCCGCGTGGAATACGTTGGCGACCTGCAACCCGGCCTCGTCTGCCAGCCGGCCGATGCCCGCGAGCACCCCCGCGAGTTCGGACCGGGGGATCGTGCCGTCCATGCAGTAGTAGTCCGGCGCAATGCGGCCCATGGCGGGAAACGCCGACTTGCGTCCCTTCCACAACCGCTCCTGCTCGGCCTCCTCCGCCGCCATGCGCACCTCGGCACCATGGGACTCGAGCACCGTTCGGACGCGCTCGGCGTCGTGCTCGACTTCCTCCTCGGTGCCGTCCAGTTCGCACAGCAGGATCGCCGCGGCCTCGCGGGGATAGCCGGCGGCCGCGAAGTCCTCGGCCGCCCGGATCGACGGGTTGTCCATCATCTCGAGCCCCGCCGGAATGATCCCCTGGGCGATGATCGCGCCCACGGCGCGGCCGGCGTCCTCGAGATCGTCGAAGGCACCCAGGAGAACCCGCTTCGCCGTGGGCAGCGGCAGGAGCTTGACGGTCACCTCCGTGACCACGCCCAGCATTCCCTCCGAACCCATCATGACCGCGAGCAGATCGAGGCCGGGCAGTTCCAACCCCTTGCCGCCGATCGTCAGTTCGTCTCCCTCGAAGGTCTGCACAACGAGCCCGGTGACGTTGTGCACGGTCAGACCGTACTTCAGGCAGTGCACGCCGCCGGAGTTCTCCGCGACGTTGCCGCCGATGCTGCAGGCGAGCTGCGACGACGGGTCCGGCGCGTAGTAGAGGCCGTGCTGCCGCACCGCCTGGCTGATCGCGAGGTTGGTGACGCCCGGTTCCACCGTGGCGGTGCAGGCGTCGAGGTCCACTTCCGTGATGCGGTTCATCTTCGTCAGCGCGAGCAGCACGCCGTCCTGCAGCGGCCGGGCGCCCCCGGAGAGCCCCGTGCCGGCGCCGCGGGTGACCACCGCCACGCCGTGCTCGCGGCAAATTTCCAGCACCGCGCGCACCTGTGCCACGCTCTCCGGCAGGGCCACCGCCCAAGGGGTTTCGCGGATCGCCGTCAGGCCATCCGTCTCGAAGGGCCTGACCGCGTGCTCGCCGGTGACCAGCCCGCCGGCCGGGAGACTGGCCCCGAGCAGCTCGAGAACGCGGGTATTCGACATGCGAAGTCCCAAACCTGACTG
>JAGWBN010000182.1:912-9691 GCA_021295875.1 Pseudomonadales bacterium | reverse complement strand
GGTGACCGATCGGCAGTCGAAGTGCCCGATGAGCCGGCGCCACATCAGCGGCAGGTCGTCGACGTGGTCCAGCAGCTCTACCTCGTCCAACTGCACGCGTTGCGATTCGAGCCGTTCCAGGATCGTCCGCAAACGCTGTCCGACGCAAGCGGGGACGAGCGAGGCGGCAAGCGTCTCCACCGCCGCCATGTCGTCGAGCCGTTGGCCCGCAGCGGAAGGAAACCCCCCGTCCCAGCCTTGCAGGTACCACTCGTGTCGCCAGTCGCATAGGGTCCGCGCCACGGCCACGGGATCAACTTGGAACGACTGGTTGTAGAACCTTCCGAAGTCGTCGAGTTCTTCGAGGCAGGCGCGGTAGAGCGTCAGTTCTTCGGATGGATGGGTGCCGATCGGTGGAATACCGAGATCGCTCTCCAGAAGTTCAAGGAACTGTCGGGGCCCAGCCGTGACTTCGCCCACGGTGGAGCGTGGCAACGTCGGGTCGAAACCATCCCGATGCAGGCCGAAACGAACACGCATGGGCACATGGTAGCGGAGTCAAGGAGGCCCGGGCGGTGTCGTCACGTAACCCAAAACCCAAGACCCGAGTAGACCCACTGCCCGTCGATTTTCTCGACGATGCCTTCGCCACCCCTCCATTGGGCACTCCAGACCACGAAAGCCAGATCGCCCACCCGGTTCGTCATCAACACGTCGTAGCGGGTCGCGAAGATGGGACCGAATTTCTCCTTCGCGGCGGCGTGCTCTGCCGACGAAAGTACGATTGTGCGTCGTGCGGGTGTCGTGCCGCGGAAGGATGCTCGGTCGCCGATGAGAAACCCCGTTCTCTCGCTGGCATGGGTCACGCGCCGATGGCGGCGGGCGACCTGCCCGGGATCGGCATCCGGATCGAGATCGCCGACCTCGTGGACGACTGCCGGCACACCGCCCAGGGTGTTGTCGAGGATCGCCTGCATCAGCAATGTCCGATCATCCATCTCGACACGATGAGGAACCTGTGGCAAGGGATCGATACGGTCGTTCAAGCTGTCTTGATCCGTGTCCGCTTGGTGGGGGTCCGTGAGGAGTCGCTCTTCGGCAAGGTCGGTCAGGCCATCGCCGTCGCTGTCGCGTTCAAGTAGTTCCCACGGCAGATCGAGGTACAGCCCGACTGCCTCCCGCTTGGTGATGGTGGCCACCGGCGGGAACATGATGTGGTCGAGATCCAGTTCGCGGACCTCCACCTCAACTCGTAGGCCGGAGCGGCGGATCATCGGCAGGTCGGACCGGGGCCTCACAACGTACGGCATGGTGATCCGCAACCCCGTGTACAAAGGCGGCTCCCAACGGGCACCACCGTCGTGGGAGCGGAACACCCAGTAGGCTCCTCGCGAGAGTTCGCCGACAGGGTCGTAGTCCTGCGAGGCGCCTACCGCCACCACGCTATCGCCACGCGCTTCAACCCTGACGATCTCGTGCGGGAATGGCAGCAGGTGTTCGTTTCGCAGTGCTTCGCGATGATCTCTCTCCTGCTCGTAGGTCATCACAACGGGGTCCATGCCCCTCGGCAGGCGTTGCTCGTGGAGTTGGGCGATGCTTGGCGCCGCGATGAGCCGGCGAATGGTCTCGTCGATATCCGCAGCCGGGGTTGCGACGGTCGAGGGGCGCGCCTCCTGCTCGAGTAGATCCCTGAGACCATTGATGGCGTCCTCTGCCCGGGATGCCGCGGCGATCAACTCGGGCGTCTTGACGACATCGGGGATCCGCTGACGCGCGAGGTGCCACCACTCGTCGTCAAGTTTCCACGTTGCCGAACGATGCACGTGGCGCGCCAACGATGGGTAGCCCTCCCGGGCCGCCAGCAAGGCGAACAGCCTTTGCCACGTCCCTGATCGGAACCAGGGGCCGCGATCGAACTTCACCATCACACCCACAAGGAGGCCGAAAGGATCCGCTTCGGGGGGTTCGAGATGCCATTGGACGAGGGCCAGGCGAGCGGCATCGTCGTCGAACTCGGGCGGTTCCCATCGATCCGGTCGGCCTAGTTCTAGGGCGAACGTGGCGCTGACAAGTGTGTCGGCATCGCTTGGCGATTTCTTCGTCTTGACGGGGATCTCGGCGACCAACTGGCGGGCGAGGTCCAGTCGTCCCTCGAGGATGCATGCCGCCGCCAGTTCCAGGCGCGGGTCACCGTAGTCGACCGTCGACTGCCGATGGTGGCTACGCGCTCCCGAGTTGAAAGGGGAATCCAGCGTCCGATCGCGCACGGGCGTCGGCAAGGACTCCCACCCGGACAACGCTTGGTCCGTCAGTCCCAACTCGAGAAGCAGATCAATCCATCGTTGCGCAAACATCGCTCGGATCGCCACAGGGTGCTCAGACGCATCGGTGACTCGGTACGCGCGTTCCCGAATCGCCAGTTGCCACGGCGTGTGTGGAACCGATTCGGCCAGTTCATGCAGCCGCACCGGATCGGCCGCTTCAGTTGCCGTGACGTTCGTCGCGCTCGAGAGCAACGCGAGCATCGCCAAGACCGGTGCGCACAAGCCCAGGTCCAACCACCGTGGGGGTACTGATCTCATGCGCTATTCCGACCGGACCGCTTCGTCCAGCAATTCCCCCCAGTCCTCATCGAAGGGGTGAACGGATCGGACCTGCTGCAAGCCGCGGTGGACAGGCCGTCCTTCGTTGGCCCATTTGAACAACGAACCCTCGAGGTTGAACACGTTCTCAATGCCCCGCGACCGCAACTGCCGGGCTAGGCGCGAGGAGCGGTAGCCCACCGAGCAGTACACGACGACGATGGGCTTCTCGCCTCGGGCTTTCAGGACGTCGCGGGCCGAACGGAAGTTCTCCGCCCTCGCCGCACCTTGCAGGTGGCTCGTCTCGAACTCCTCTTCGCTGCGGGCGTCCAGCAGAACGACGTCCTCACCTTCCTTGAGCAACGTGGTGAGCCGCTCGGTCGACATCTGCGGGACATCGGGAAACGTCTCGCGAACCAGGCGCAGCGTTTCCTCCCAGCGTTCCTCGTCGACCGGAGTTGCCGCTGCCGTGGCGACGAAGGCGAGGAGCAGGACGGGCGACCAGACCCGCGCGCATGTGCGGACGGTCATGCTTCCAGCCCCCCCATCCGCGTGACGATGAACTCGTCGCCGTCGACGGTGCGTTTGACGATCTCCGAGAACCGGGCCTTTGCGTCGCTGAGTGTTAGCGTGGACTCCATTGATGCCATCTAGTTTGACCAGGTCAGACTATAGGCCGACCTGGGCCGCGTGCAATGCCGCCGCCGCTGCCGGTCTCGCCTGGAATACGTCCAATGCCCGAGGCGACGCCGATCGTCGCATGCCTACGGTATGCTCGCCGAATGATCGTTGACCTCCTGTACGGAAAGTCCGGCCTGCCGGTTCGTTTCGGCGACGACATCGACCTGACGGTCATCGCCAAGCCGGCGATGCCGACGGTCGTCGATCCGGGCGCGGCGGTGCGGCGGGCGCTGCTCGCAGCCGTCGACGGCGCGCCGCTTGCGGAGCTCGCCAAGGGCAAGCGCACAGCCTGCATCCTGACGGTGCCCAACGGCCTGTTCCTGAGACCGATGATCGAGACGCTGCTCGGCGCCGGTATCGATGCGGCGGACATCACCGTCCTCGTCGCCACGGGTCTGCACCGGCCGAACCTCGGCGACGAATTGGCCGAGGTGGTCGGCGACCCGTGGGTATTGGACCACGTGTCCGTCGTCAATCACCTGGCGGAGGACGGCGCCGCACATGTCGACTTCGGCGAGACCGCCACCCGCGGCACCCCCGTCAAGCTCGACCGTAGGTTCGTGGAGGCCGATCTGCGCATCGCCACCGGTCTCGTCGAACCCCATTTCATGGCTGGCTACTCCGGCGGCCGCAAGGTCGTGGCGCCCGGAATCGCCCACGCCGACACCATCCGCACCTTCCACAGCGCGCGCTTCCTCGAGAACCCGTGCGCGGTGCAGTGCCGCCTGGAGGGCAATCCGCTGCACGAGGAGCAACTCGAGATCGTGCTGAACACGGTGATCGACGATGAACGCCGGCTGTCCTTCGTCAACTTCGGGGAGATCGTCGCGAGCCATCACCAGGCTGTGGCGTACGCCGACCGCTACCTGACGGTGCCGGTACCCCGGCGATTCCGTACCGTGGTGACCTCGGCGGCCGGCTATCCGCTCGACCAGACGTACTACCAGACGGTCAAGGGCATGGTTACGCCCCTGGACATCGTCGACGAGGACGCGACCCTCATCGTCGCCTCGGACTGCTCCGAAGGTCTCGGCTCCGACGCTTTCCGGGAGTCCCAGCACCGGCTCATCGAGGAGGGTAGCGAGCGGTTTCTCGCCTCGCTGCTCGACAAACGGCTCGCCGACATCGACGAATGGGAAAGCCAGATGCAGACCAAGGCGCAACGCGCGGCGCGGGTGCGCATGATGAGCCGGCTCAACGACCGCGACCGCGAACTCACCGGCGTCGAGTCGATCGATTCCGTGGCGGAAGCGGTTCGCGAGAGCGTCGAACTCTCGGGGGACCGCGCTGTGGCCGTGATACCGGAGGGGCCCTATGTCGTGCCGCGCTATGTAAGCTCTGATCAAGCCCGTCCATGGGCTTGATCAGGAACAAGAAAAGCGCGGTACACGCTACATCGTCCCCTATCGCGTCAGACCCCGGTTGAACCGCGTGATTCTGCGCGTGTTCGACACTTTCCGACGTTTGCCCGAGGGCTGGTGACCGCCATCGAGATCCACGCCGGCAATCGCCTCGAAACCCTCGCCGAACGGCTTGCAGACCAGATTCGCCGAGACCCTCTCGAGCCCTTCGAAACGGAGCGGATCGTGGTTCCGCACCCGACTCTCGGACGATGGCTGGTGCTCGCGTTGGCGAAGGATCTCGGCATCGCCGCGAACGTCTCCATCGAGCTGCCGGCACAGTTCGCTTGGTCGATCATGCACGACGCGCTGGTTCGCCCCCGACCGACTGCGTTGGCGGATCTACGAGCAGGTGGCCAGCCTAGACGGTCCCGGCACGGCGCCCGTGCGCAACTATCTTGCGGACAACGATCCGCGCAAGCGTTTCGAGCTGGCGGATCGCTTGGCGCGGGTCTACGACCGCTGCCTGCTCTATCGACCCGACTGGATTCGGGAGTGGGAACGTGGCGAGACGCCGCATTGGCAGGCCGGCCTCTGGCGTCGGCTGATGGAAGGGATCACCGAGCCCAGCCATTGGGTCGCGGCGATCGACGCTTTCCGGGATGCGACCGTTTCGTGCGGCGAGGTCCACAACGGGCCGCGGCGGGCGAGTTTCTTCGGTGTCGCCGCCCTTTCGCCTTCCTACCTCGACCTCCTGCGCCAAGCAGGCGAGCGCATCGACATCCACCTGTACCTGCTTAGCCCGTGCCGGGAGTACTGGAGCGACATCGCCCCCCGGCGCGTCATCCAGCGGCGCGCCGACCCCCTGGATCCGGCCGAGGAGTACCGCACCGAGGGTAACGAGCTCCTGGGCGCGTGGGGCAAGCTGGGCCGCGACATGCAGGCGCTTTTGCTGCAAGCGGAGTTGTCCACCGGCACGCCTGTCGAGCAGTACGACGAGCCGCAACGGGGCACGGCCTTGGGTGCCGTGCAGCGCGACATTCTCGACCTCCGGCTAGCGTCCGACGCCAAGGCAGCCGACCCCGTGCCCACGGACGACTCCATCCAGATCCACGTCTGCCACTCGGCGATGCGCGAAGCGGAAGTGCTGCACGACCGGCTGCTTGGGCTGTTCGACGCCCACCCGGACGTACAGCCCGCCGACGTGCTCGTACTGACGCCGAACATCGTCGACTACGCGCCCGCCATCGAAGCCGTGTTCGCCGCCGCCGGTGTCATTCCGTTCAACATCGCCCGCCCCCGTGCGTCGGCGACCCGGGCCGTGCAGGCGTTTCTCGACCTCCTGGCGTTGCCCGACTCGCGCTACGGCGCGGAGGCGGTGATGGCGCCGCTGGAGTCGAAGGCCGTACGCGAGAAGTTCCGGATTGGCGAGCGGCAGCTCTCGACGTTGCGCGAATGGGTCGACCAAGCGGGCATCCGCTGGGGCGTCGACGCCGACCACCGCGAAGACGAGGGATTGCCGAGATTCGACGGCCATGCCTGGCGCCAAGGCATCGACCGGCTACTTCTCGGCTACGCCATGGACGGCGAAACCGCGATGTTCAACGACATGGCCCCGTATTCGACGGATTCGGCGGGATTCTCCGGAGACTACGAGCTGCTGGGCCGATTCGTCGACTATTGCGAATGCGCCATCGAAATGCGCGCCCTCAGGAACGAGGTGCAGCCAGCGGCGGAATGGGCCGAAACCCTGCATGCCCTGGTGGAACGGTTCTTCGCGACCGATTGGGAGAACGCCGGGGAGACCGCAACGGTCGCCCGACTGATCGAGGACGTCGCGGCGGAGTGCGAGGTCGACACGCCGGTTCCGTTCGGCGTGCAGCGGGACGTGCTCGGCCGGGCCGCGACCGGGTTGTCGAGGCCGGCGGCGCGCCTTGCGGACGGCGTGACCGTCGTCTCGCTCGGCATTGGCCAGGCCTTCCCTGCCGACGTCGTCTGCGCGTTGGGGATGAACGACCGCCTGTTCCCGCGCCGCCCGTCGCCGTCTTCCTTCGACCTGGTGGATGCCGACGACGAGCTGACCGGGGACCGAAACAGCCGCGACGAGGATCGATTCGCGTTTCTGGAAGCGCTGCTCGCGGCCCGCCGTTGTTTCCTGGCGAGCTACAGCGGACGCAACGTCCGCGACGACAAGCCGATGCCGCCATCCGTGGTCGTCGACGAGTTGCGCGACTACCTCGAGCGACGCTTCGGCACGGGATTCGACACGGAGCACCCGCTGCAGCCGTTCAGTCGTCGCTACTACGACCCGGACAGCGACCTGTGGAGCTACTCCGCCTCGATGCTCGATGCCGCGCGCACACTCGCTGGACATGCCGAAGAGGAAACCGACGCCGAAGCCCGCGGACGCTTCACGGTGCCGTTCAAGCCGGTGACCGGGGAGCGGGAGAAGCGGGTCGAACTCGCCCGCCTGATCGCGTTCTTCGGCAATCCGACCCGGGCGTTCCTGCGCGATCACCTCGGCATCCGCCTCGAGGTCGACGAGATCGCGTTGGCGGAGGACGAACCTTTCAAGCTCGACGGCTTGGGGCAATGGGCCTTGAAGTCCGAGATGCACAGCTTCGACGCTGGCGAGGAAGTGAAGCGGTTGGTCACGGCCCGCGGTCGTCTGCCGGCGGGCGGCCCCGGCGAGGTCGTCTACGAGGACATGCGGGCGGATATTCGCGAGTTCCAACGCGCGCTCAAGCCATACGAGAAGGCGCTCTCGGCAGACCCCGAGGACGTCGGTGTGGACATCGGGGACTATCGTCTGACCGGCGCGGTGGACAACGTCGCGGTCGTCGACGGCGGCGAACGGTACCAGTTGCTGCGCTGGCGGATCGGCAGGATCCGTCCCCAGGACCGCTTCGGGGCGTGGCTCGAACTCCTGGCGTGGGTCGCCCATAGGAAGGTCGAGGCCCAGGCGCATCTGGTGTGCCTGGCTCCGGGCGAGGTCCAGCGGGCCGTGTTCGAGGCACCGGACCCCGAAGAGGCGCTCGAACAGCTCGAAATGTGGCTGGACGCCTGGTGGCGAGGTACGGGGCAACTGCTGGCGTTCGCCCCCGGGGCGTCGATGAAATACGCCGAGCGCTTCGAGAGATCGCAGGACCTTGAGGGCGCTTGGAACGCCGCGTGCGACGAATGGAACGGCGAGAGAGCCTTCGACGGGCTGCGGAACGCCTATGTCTCGCTGGCCTACGACGGCGAAGACCCCTTCGACGAGGATCAGTTCGCCGATCTTGCCGAGACGCTGCTGCTGCCGCTCCTCGGCGCACAACGGAAGCTCGCCAAATGAACCGAACGGAAACGACGCCGTTGGACGTCGGCTTGGGCGATGCGCCGGAACTGTTGATCGAGGCCAGCGCGGGCACGGGCAAGACCTATGCCCTGACCACCCTTGCAGCCCGGTTGCTGGTCGAGAAGCGCGTCGAGATCGGAGAACTGCTGGTGGTCACGTTCACCATCGCGGCGACGGGCGAACTGCGCGACCGCATACGTGCGACGTTACGGGTCGCATTGGGCCGGGCAAAGGGCGAGGTCGCCGACTCGGACCGGCAGGCCGTTGATTTGCTCAAACGGTGGCAGGGTCTCGGCATCGACCGAGCGGACATCGCGAGGCGCCTGGATCTGGCGTTGCTCGATCTCGATCGCGCCAACGTCATGACCATTCACGGCTTCTGCCAGCGCGTGCTTGGTGATTTCGCGTTCGAGGGGGGGCTGCCGTTTGCCTTCGAGGTGGCTGGGGACGGGGCCGATACGTTGCACGCCGCAGTCACCGACGAGTGGCGCCGGTGGGCCTATCCCGCTTCTCCGCTGCTGGTTCGCTACGCCATGAAGAAGGGTTTCGCGGCGGACGAACTCGCCGGGTGGGTTTCCGGCTACGTGGCCAGGCTCGATCTTGAAATCGTCGGGGCAGACTCTTCGGCCGAGGCAGCGTCGAGCGGCTTGGCCGGGTTGGAAGGCGCTTGGCAAGACGCGGTTCGCAAGGCCAGGAACACCCGTGAAGTGCAGGCGGGGTCGATGCCTGAAGGCGACCGTGACCGCATCGCCGCCGTGCTTGCACGCCCTGAAGTCGTCTTTTGTTCAAGGAATGCGAGCTACCTCGGCAACAAAACACAAGGCAAGCGACTGCGCGACGGGCATCCGGTGCTTGCCGAG
>JAGWBN010000182.1:0-859 GCA_021295875.1 Pseudomonadales bacterium | reverse complement strand
GCGATGCCTTGCAGAACACGCGCGCCTTGTTGGAACGCCGCGTGCGGGAGGACCGAAGACTCGGCTTCGACGATCTGCTAACCGGTGTGCACCGGGCGCTTGCCGCGGGCAAGGGTCTCGCACGGCGCATCCGCGAGCGCTATCCCTGGGCGCTCATTGACGAATACCAGGACACCGACCGGGTGCAGGCGGAGATATTCCGCCGGATATACCGCGATGCGCGACTCGCCGACGATACGGGTGCGCTGATCATCGTCGGCGATCCCAAGCAGTCGATCTACCGGTTCCGCAGCGCCGACATCTTCGCGTACCTGAATACCAGCGACGCCGTAGCCGATGATGCGAAGCTGAGCCTGGCGCGCAACTTTCGCTCCGTTCCGGCGCTGACGGAGGCGGTGAACGCGGTGTTCGACCATCCCTGCCCGTTCGCGCTGTCCGGGATCGTCTACGACCCCGTCGAATCCGCGATCAAGAAGTCCAAACTCGCAATCGACGGCGAAACGGTCGCCGGGGCCGGAAGTGCGCCGTTGCAGATCCGGTACTTCCCATGGGTGCCCAAACAGCTCCTGACGAAGCGCAAGATGGGCGACTTGGCCGCGCGTTTGGCAGCCGACGAGATTGCGGCCCTTCTCAAGCTCGCCGACCAGGGTAGGGCGAAACTGGGGAAACAGCCCGTGCGGGGTTCGGACATCGCGGTACTGGTCCGTAAGGCCGAACAGGGGCGGCGGGTCGCCCGCGCCCTCCACGAGCGCCACATCGCCAGCATCGAGATCGGCATCGAGAACGTGATCGCGAGCCGCGAAGCGGAGCAACTCGAGCGCTTGCTTTGGGCCATTGCCAAACCGCAGTCGCCGCCCCG
>JAGWBN010000181.1 GCA_021295875.1 Pseudomonadales bacterium | reverse complement strand
AACGGCACCGCTGGCGGTATTGACGTTCACCTTCAACGCGGATGTGGGCAGCACGGTCACGAGTGGCTGCAACTGCGCGAATTCCTCGGCTTCGAGCGGCACCGGGACCAGGAACTCGGAGACGTGCCGAGCGGGTTGGTTGGCGGTTACCCGGGGCGGGTCTTGAAGCAGGTAGTCCGCGTCCTCGGCGCCCGCGTCGGTCACCTCGTCGTCAGGGTCGATCCAGTCCCGCCACGCATCGGCAACGATCGGGTCCAGGCCGAGATGGGTGAGCAGACGTTTGAAGCGCTGCACGTTCGGCGCGCTCTGGCTGCCGATGACCGAGTTCAGATTGAAGACCGAGTTGAGATCGACGACGCGCATCTCGACGCGACCTTCCTCGATCTCGAAGGTCTCCTCCGGCATCGCCCAGGAATCCTCGAGGGTGTCCTTGGTCCGGGTGTCCTCGTCGAGCCAGTCCTCGTGGAGCAGCAGCCGGGCATACATCTCGCCACCCAATGCGTAGTGCCGCGCCTGGGAGCCATCCAGGGTCTGACGGCTCATGGCCACGCTGAAGGTGTGCCGGTCAGCGACCTCGTAGGCCAGCACGGTGACGATGGCGACGATCAACAGGACGCTGATCAAGGCAACGCCTCGGGAGACGTCGCGGACGGGCCTACGCATACGCATCACGACCCGCCGCCGCGCCTGTTGGTCGCGTCGCCCCAACGCCCTCGCGCCGGTCCCGGGGACCCGCCCTCCCCCGATCCGGGCGGCGTCGGCTGTGGATCGACGTGTTCCGCTCCCTCGGGCACCAGCCACAACCGCTGTATCAGGCCGTGGGATTCCAGTGACAGATGCATCTCCACGGCCGCCAGGCGGAGCTCATCCGCGTCCTCGGACGCCGGCGGCAGGGGCCAGTGGCCGTGCTTCTCGCCGTTCTCGTCGAACACCGCGAACTGAACGTCCGTGACCCCGTCGAGGAGCAGTTGGGCCACCGGTCTCGTATCCGGCGCGCGGTCGAGCACCGGCCAGAACAGGCGCACGAGCTTGTCGTCGCGCAGCACGTAGGCGACGCGCTGCAACTGGGCACGCGGCGCCCGGAGCGGGTTCTGCCAACCCATGCGGGTCAGCTCGAGGAGGCTGACGCCGGTCACGATCACCGCTGGCAGGGGGTCCCCCAGCTCGTCGCGAATCGTGCGCTGGGTCAACTGTTCGATGTCGCGTTCGACGATCCCCATCGCCCGTTGCAGATCCGCCAACGCCTCGGCGTGGGTCCGCGTGGCGCTGCCGAGGTCGATCATGCCGGCGACGATCCGCGCGGCGATCACACCGATCACGCCGAAAATCGCCAGCGCCGTGAGAATCTCCACCAGCGTGAATCCCCCGTCGGCCCGGCGGAATCGACGGCGGATACACGCCGACGGTGCAGGGGCTCGGCGTAGGGGCGATGAAACAAGCACGCTGCCCATCAGTGTTCGCCCAGGAACGTGGTCAGGATGTCGACCGGGCCGACTTCACTACCCCCCTCCACGGCATACACCGTGATTTCCAGCCGGTGCAGGTCTGGGTAATCCGTCGACTCCGTATCGGTGACCACGCGCCAAGCACGGTCACCGTAGCTGACGAGATCCCTGCTGACGCCGGTGCGGACCGGTTCGGGTTCCACCAGGCGGGCCAGTTGCCGTTTCGCCACCTCGTTCTCGGCAACCCAGCGGGCCAGCGTACGCTGCTCCAGGTCGTGGAGTTGCCGGGTCGTGTTGCCGCCCTGGGTGAAGACGGCCATCGACACGAGGGCCAGCACGGCCAACGCCACCAGGAGTTCCAGCAGGGTGAACGCGCGGGACGACGGCCTGCGCGTCATTTGACCAGCTCCGCAAAACCACCTAAGTCGGTATCTTCCAACTCCCCTTCCCGGGAAGCGCGGGTGCGCTGGATACCGTCGGACTTGGCGATCCAACTCGCGAGCTGTTCGCTTCCGGCCACCGTGACTTCGAACGGCGTGATCTCCCCGCCCGGGTAGATGACGATCGCCGGGACACCGCCTTCCTCTTCGGCGGCGCCGCTCCCGGCGTGGGTCGCCCTGGGCTTCAACGCGGTGGCCACGGCGAAGGAGATGTCGTCGTCCGGAGTTCGCGTCGAGAACGGTTGGCGTTGCACGTCCGTCCATGACCCGTCGGTGTCCGCCAGGCGCTGGAAGCGATAGCCGTCACGTTCGACGGCGAGGCCCCAGACCTCGTTTCGGTACAGCGCTTCGTTGCGGGCCAGCTCCACGGCGAGCGCCAATCGCTCCGCTTCGTTCTGCACCGCCCGTTGCCGGCCGGTGTCGAAGGAGCCGACCACGGCGATCACCCCGACCAGGATTCCGATGATGGCGATCACGAGCAACAGCTCGATGAGCGTGAATCCGCCGCTCCCGCCGGCGATGCCGCCCCTCATCCCCGCCCCGCTACAGCTCGGCGTAGGTGATGTCGGCGTCGTAGCCCTCCCCGCCTTCCTGCCCGTCCGCACCGAGCGACATCAGGTCGAAACCAGGACCGTCGCTGATGTAGACGTACTCGTTGCCCCAGACATCGACGAGCTGCGACGGGCGCAACACCGGGCGCCAGTTCTTGGGCTCCGGGAATCCCGACGGTTGGCTGACCAGCGCCTCCAGCCCCTGGTTGGTGGACGGATAGTGGTTGTTGTTCAGGCGGTACATCTCCAGGCCGTTGGCGACACTGCGCAACGCGGTCTTCTGCAGCGTCTGCTTGGCGTCCTGTTCGCTGCCGAACAGGGGTGGGACGACCACGGCCAGCAGGATGCCGATGATGGCCACGACGATCATGATCTCGATCAGGGTCATGCCGCGCAGGCGTGTCTTTCGATGTCCGTCAATCCGCCGGTGCGACATAACGGGGCTCATGGTTGGGGACCAGTGGTACTTGCTCACAGTCGATACCTCCCGGTGTGCGAGCACAACCCTATGTTAGCAGTTGGTTCATGCTGAGTATGGGCACGAGAATCGCGAGGACGATCATCAGAATCAGTCCCGCCATGAACAGGATCATCAGCGGCTGGAACAGCTGAACCAGCGTGGTCACGGTCCTCGTCAACTCCTGTTGTTGATAGTCGGCGACCTTGGCCAGCATGGCGTCGAGTTCGCCGCTCGCCTCACCGCTGCCGACCATGTGCAGGAACATGGGCGGCAGATGGCCGGCCGCCTCCAGGGCCGCGCGCAGACTGGTGCCCTCACTGACCCTTTCGACCGCATCGGCGAGCCGACGTTTCAACCACATGTTGGAGACGACTTCCGTGGCGATCCGCATGGCGTCGACGAGCGGCACGCCGCTGGTGGTCAGGATCGCCAACGTGCTGGCGTAGCGGCCCGCATTGCCGCCCCGGCTGATGCGCCCGACCAGAGGCAGCGATAGCTTGCGTCGGTGCCACGCCACGCGGAAATCGGGTTGCGCGAAGAGCCAGCGCGCCAACACCAGCAGGGCGACGACGATGGCACCGATCAGCCAGTAGTACTGCTGCAGGAAGTTGCTGAGATCGATCAGACCGGCGGTGAGAGCGGGGAGTTCGTTGCCGGTGGTCTCGAACACCAGAACGATGTTCGGTACGACGTAGATCATCAGCCCGGTGACGATGGCCAGCGACACGAAGAACAGCAGCACCGGATAGAACAACGCCATCTGCACGTTCCGGTGGGACTCGTAGCGCCGCTCGGTGTGGTCCGCCAGGTTGTCGAGCACCGCGTGGAGGTAGCCCGACTGCTCGCCTGCAGCGACCGTGGACCGGTACATGGGCGCGAACACGTTCGGGTATTCGCCGAGCGCCGTGGCCAGCGTCTGGCCTTCCA
>JAGWBN010000180.1:5022-7132 GCA_021295875.1 Pseudomonadales bacterium | reverse complement strand
TCGCCGGGTCGCGACTTGGAATCCTACATCCAGACCATCAGCGCATTTCCCGTGCTGACGGTCGAGCAGGAGCGCGCGCTCGCGGAACGCTTCTACTACGACAAGGACCTGGAGGCGGCGCGGGAACTGGTCCTCTGCCACCTGCGCTTCGTCGTCCATCTCGCCCGCAGCTATTCGGGCTACGGGCTTTCCCAGGCCGACCTGATCCAGGAAGGCAACGTTGGACTCATGAAGGCCGTGCGCCGCTTCGACCCGGAGGTGGGCGTCCGCCTGGTGTCCTTCGCGGTGCACTGGATCCGCGCCGAGATGCACGAGTTCATCCTGCGCAACTGGCGCATCGTCAAGGTCGCCACCACCAAGGCCCAGCGCAAGCTGTTCTTCAACCTGCGCAGCCAAAAGAAGAAGCTCGGCTGGCTGAACGACGCCGAGACCCGGGCGATCGCCAGCGACCTCGGAGTCCCGCCGGAGACGGTCACCCAGATGGAGGGACGCCTGGCGTCCCGCGATGTCGCCTTCGACGGCTATCCGGATGACGACGCGGGCGAGACCACGCCGGTGGCGCCGGCCTACTACCTCGAGGACGCCGCTTCGGATCCCGTGGACATCGTCGCCGAACAGGACGCCGCGCGTACGGCCTCGCGGCAACTGACCGAGGCCATCAAGTCCTTGGACGAACGCAGCCGCGACATCGTCGAATCGCGCTGGCTGCGCGACGACAAGACGACCCTGATCGAACTCGCCGAACGCTACGGCGTCTCCGCCGAACGCATCCGGCAGCTCGAACAGAACGCCATGAAGAAGCTCCGCAAGCATATGGACGCGGCCACTCTGCAGCCGGTGGCAAGCGCGGAAGCCGCCTGACCGAGGTTCCGCGCCAAGCCTACCTGCGTCGCCGCGGTCGGCTGACGACCGCCCAGACTCGCGCTCTCGAGCAGCTCTCGTCCCGGTACATCCTGGACTTGCCGCCCGACGCCATCGGCTCCGCGTTCTGGACCGACGCCTTCGGCCGATCCGCGCCGCTGGTCGTCGAAGTGGGTTTCGGCAACGGTGCCGCACTCGCCGAACTCGCCAAGACGCATCCCGATTGGAACTGCGTCGGCGTGGACGTGTACCGCCCTGGCTTCGGTGCCCTGATGCTGGCCTGCGACCGGGACGGCATCGACAACGTGCGCATCGCCGACACCGAGGCGCGATGCTTCCTGCACCGGCTCGAACCCGGCTGTCTGCATCGACTGCTCGTCTTCTTCCCCGACCCCTGGCCGAAGAAACGCCACCACAGGCGGCGCCTGGTCGACGCCGATTTCGCCACCGTCGCCGCCCAGCGTCTCGAAGTCGACGGCGCGTTCGCGCTGGCCACCGATTGGCCGCCCTACGCCGAGCAGATGCAGGCGGTGCTGGATGCGGAACCGGACCTCCAAGGCGGTCCGGCCGCCCGCGCCATGCGCCCGGTGACCCCTTTCGAGGTCAAAGGGCTCGCCGGGGGTAGGCCGGTGGTGGATCTGGAATACCGCCGCATCCCTACAGGAATCGCGCCACGACGCCGTTGAGTTGCCGGTAGCCCAGTGTCGTGAGCGCAAGACGCTCATGGCGCAGCAGCCCCCAGTCGGCGACCTCGCCGAGGGTGTTTCCGATCGCGTCGAGGCCGATCCCGGTGCGTGCCAGGAAGAGTTCCGGTTCCACGCCGTCCGTTAACCGGAGGGCATTCATCATGAACTCCCCGGGGAGTTCCTCCACCGTCACAGTGTTCAGCGAAGGGTCTGCACCGCCGAGATAGCGACGGGGCTGGCTGGGTTTGGCGATGCGCGTAACGCCGCCGCCGGCCGTGGTCAACTTGCCGTGGGCGCCGGCACCGATGCCGATGTAGTCGCCGAAACGCCAGTAGTTCAGGTTGTGGCGGCAGCGGCGGCCGTCCCTGGCGAACGCCGAGACCTCGTACCGCTCATAGCCGTGCCGCGCGAGCAGTTCGAGTCCGGCGTCCTCGATCTCGACGGCGCGGTCGGGGTCCGGCATGCCCCGAGGCGGACGGCGGGCGAACTCCGTCTTGGGTTCGATGGTGAGCTGGTACCAGGAAATGTGCCGGGGTTCGAGGCGGATCGCGTGCTCGAGGTCG
>JAGWBN010000180.1:3876-5004 GCA_021295875.1 Pseudomonadales bacterium | reverse complement strand
TACATGAGGTCGAGGTTCAGGTTGTCGATGCCGGCGCGGACGGCCTCGCAGGCGGCGCGGGCGATGTCGTCGACGGCGTGGATTCGGCCAAGGATCTTGAGCTGCGCCGGGTCGAAGGATTGGGCGCCGAGGGATATGCGGTTGACGCCCGCGCGTCGGTAGTCGGCGAAGTCCCCGCGTTCGACGGTGCCGGGATTGGCTTCCAAGGTCACTTCCTCGGCCTCGGGCACGTGCTCCAGCAACCGGCGAAAGGTGTCCGCCGAGAACAGGCTCGGCGTGCCGCCGCCGAAGTAGACCGTCTGCACGCGGCGCCCGCCGAAGCGCTCGAACTCGCCCTCGAGGTCGTCCAGCAGGGCGTCGCGATACGCCTCCTCTCTGAGCGGTTCCCGCAGGGGATGCGAGTTGAAGTCGCAGTACGGGCACTTGCGCACGCACCAGGGGAAGTGGACGTAGAGCCCGACCGTGGCCGGCGGACGTGGTCCGACGGGTGTGTCGGGCGCGTGACTCATGAACGACTCAACAGCGTGGCGAGTTGTCGGCACGCCTGGCCACGGTGGGACAGCCGGTTCTTGTCGACCACCGGGAGTTCCGCGGCCGTGCAATCGAGAGCGGGCACGTGGAAGTGGGGGTCGTAGCCGAAGCCGTTGTCGCCCCTCGGCGTGTCCACGATCAGGCCGTGCCAACGACCTGTGGCGATCACCGGCGCCGGGTCGTCGGCGGACGCGAGGTAGACCAGGGAGCAGGTGAAATACGCCGCACGGTCTTCGATCCCCTCGAGGGCGGCGAGCAGCTTGACGTTGTTGTCGGCATCCGTGGCGCCGTCGCCGGCGTAGCGGGCGGAGCGGATGCCGGGTGCGCCGCCGAGTGCGTTCACCACCAGGCCGGAGTCGTCGGCGATGGCGGGCAGACCAGACATGCAGGCCGCGTGGCGCGCCTTGCCGAGAGCATTTTCGACGAATGTGGGTGCCGTCTCGGCGATCGAATCTATCCCCAAGTCGGCCTGGGTCACGAGTTCGAGTTCGAGACGCGCCAGTGCCGCCCACAACTCGCGCACCTTGCCCGCGTTGCCCGTGGCGACCACGACGCGCTCGCTCATGGATCCTCGAAGTAGAGCGGTTGCTGGAAGCG
>JAGWBN010000180.1:0-3860 GCA_021295875.1 Pseudomonadales bacterium | reverse complement strand
TTCGAAGCGCAGGTTCTCGGCGTTGGCGAAGTCGAAGGCCGCCAGGTAGTAGATCGTGCCGGCGTCGTCGATCTCGCGGAAGTCGAGGCGCGTTCGCTGGTCGAGGAGATTGCGGAAGCTGCCCTTGACCGTGGCCTTCTGGCCCCGGTTCGTGGGCCCGACGGCGGTGATGTTAACCAGGCCCTTGTTGCGGCCACGCACCAGGCCGTAGCGCTCGGCGATCTCGGCGGACAGCATGGAGGCGTTGAACGCGATGTAGTGGACCTGCCAGTCGCCGAAGCGCTCGAACTGATCGGCGTGCGCGACCGCCATGGCCAGGACCAGCACGACGATGGCGAAGCGGGTCCGTTTCATCCTGATCTTGCCCGCCCGAGCCGGTAGAAGGCGATGGTGCCGATCAGGTTGGCGAAGCGGCTGATGCCCCGCCTCACCTGGTAGTGGCCGTCGACCACGAAGCGCTCGATCATCGGCAGACCCTTGTCGGTCACCAGCCGTTCGAAATCCCGGAACGTGCACAGGTGGATGTTCGGCGTGTCGTGCCACTGGTGCGGCAGGTGGCTGGCGACCGGCATGCGTCCCTGGGTCGCCAGTTGCAGTCGGCAACGCCAATGGCCGAAGTTGGGGAAGGTGACCACGCACTCCTCGCCGATCCGGAGCATCTCGTCGATCAAGTCCCCGGGTGCCGCGACGGCCTGCAGCGTCTCGGTCATGACCACCATGTCGAAGCTGGAGTCGGGGAAGCGGCCGAGGCCGGCATCGAGATCGTGTTCGATGACGTTGACCCCGGCCCGGACGCAGGCGCTGATCTGCTCCGGGTCCTTCTCCACGCCGTAGCCGTTGACGCGTTTTTCGCGGGCCAGGTGATGGAGCAGTTCGCCACCGCCGCAGCCCAGGTCGAGCACCCGTGCGCCCGGGTTGATGAGCGCCGCGATGATGTCGAGGTCGGGACGCATCGGATCAGCCCCGCGATCGCGCGACGGCGTCCAGGTAGCCGCCGAGCACGTCGAAGTAGCGAGCGTTGGGAAGCAGGAAGGAGTCGTGGCCGTTGGGCGCTTCGATGGTGGCGCTGACGACGTCCTTGCGCGCCTCGATCAGGGCATCGACGATCTCGTCGGAACGCGCCGGCGGGAACCGCCAGTCCGACGAGAACGACAGCACCAGGAACTTGGCCGTGACATCTCGAAGCGCGCGCACCAGGTCGCCGTCGAACTCCAGGGCGGGGTCGAAATAATCCAGCGCGCGGGTCATCAGCAGGTAGGTGTTGGCGTCGAACCGCTCGGAGAAGGATGTGCCCTGGTAGTGCAGGTAGCTCTCCACCTGGAACTGCACGTCTTGGCCGGATTCGATGTCGCCGGACTTCAGTTCGCGGCCGAACCTGACGCCCATGCTGTCGTCGGAAAGGTAGGTGACGTGGCCCACCATGCGGGCCAGCATCAGGCCCCTGCGGGGCACGGCATCGGCCTGGTAGTAGCGCCCGTCGTGGAACTCCGGGTCGGACTGGATGGCCTGGCGGGCGATCTCGTTGAAGGCGATGTTCTGCGCCGAGAGCTTGGCGGCGCCGGCGATCACCAGGGCATGCTCGATCCGATCCGGGAGGTCGATGGCCCACTGCAGGGCCTGCATGCCGCCGAGACTGCCGCCGACGACGCCGGCGAACCGGTCGATGCCGAGGGTGTCGGCGAGCATCGCCTGGCTCTTCACCCAGTCCTTGACGGTTACCGTGGGAAAGTTCGCGCCGTAGGGCTCGCCGGTGTCGGGGTCGATGGTGCGCGGGCCCGTGCTGCCGTTGCAGCCACCGAGGTTGTTGAGTGCGATGACGCAGAACTTGGAGGTGTCGATCGGCTTGCCCGGTCCGATGCAGACGTCCCACCAGCCGGGCTTGGCGTCTTCAGGGGCATGGTACCCGGCTGCATGGTGGTCGCCCGACAGCGCATGGCAGACCAGCACGGCGTTGCTCTTGTCGGCGTTCAGTTCGCCGTACGTCTCGTAGGTCAGATCGAAACGCGGAAGCGTCTCCCGGCACTGCAGGGTGAACGGCTGATCGAAATGCGCGACCCGGGGTTCGACCAATCCAACCGAGTCGGCGTCCGTCAACCGCACCACAGCCGGCAGGGCAACAAGGCGTTGAGGGCGAAGCTCTGGATCAGAATGAGGACCAGGATGGTGATCATCGGCGACAGGTCCAAGCCCCCGAGGGGCGGCAGGATCCGGCGCGCCGGGGCGAGGATGGGCTCGGCGATCTCGCGCGCGACGACGGCGGCCGGCGAGTACACGCCCGGCGCGATCCAGCTCATGATGATGGACACGAAGATCGCCACCAGGAAGATGCCGATGACGAGGCCGAGCGTCGCCCTCAGCCCATCGTTCACGATGGCGAGAACGTCCAGGGGGAATCCCGCCGACCAGACATGGACCACCACCGCCACGGTGTGGACGATCCAGGCCGTGGCGAAGGCGGCGATGTCCAGGTTGCGGTAGGGCCGCAGTACCTGGCGGATGGGATTCAGCACGGGGTCGGTGATGCGCACGATGCCCGACGAGAAGGGGTTGTAGAAGCTCGCCCGCGCGGCCTGCAGGACGAAGCGCAACAGGAACAGCAGCGCGGCCACCCGTAGTACGAAAGTGACTACGAACGTCAGTGGTTCACCCATTCTCGTCAAGCTCCCTGCTGTTGTCCGTCCGGTGGCTGGCCGGAGTCGCCCGCGAACTCGCACGCCAGTTCCCGGGATCGTTGGCACGCGCCCTCGACGGCGGCGTCGAGCAGTTCGGGCAGTGATCCTTGTGCAAGTATAGAGAGCGCTCTCTCCGTCGTCCCGCCCGGCGAGGTCACCCGCCTGCGCAGCTCCCGGGGATCGTCGTCCTCGGCCATCCTGGCCGCCCCCAGGGCCGTTGCGACCACCAGTCGCCGCGCGGTCTCAGGTGCCAGGCCGAGGCGGGCCCCGGCATTCGCCAAGGCTTCGATGACCGCGAAGAAATAGGCCGGACCGCTGCCGGAGAGCGCCGTGACGATATCCAGATCGGCGTCGGATTCGAACCACACGACGTCGCCGGCGGCACCGAGGACGTCCTCGGCCAGGCGTCGCTCGGCCGGTGTCACCGCGGCGTTGGCGACCAGGCCGCTGATGCCGGCGCCCACCAGTGCCGGGGTATTGGGCATGCATCGGACCACGGATCTGGCGCCGCCCAGCCAGTGTTCGATCGATGCCAGCGGCACGCCCGCGGCGATGGACACCACCAGTTGCTCCTCCCGAACCGCCGCACCGATCTCCCGGACCACGGTTTCGAGAACCTGGGGCTTGACCGCCAGAACCACCGCGGCGGCATCGCGGACAGCAGCGACGTTGTCGGCGGTGGTCGTGATCGGCGGCTCGAAGCGCGCGCGCTGTTCGGCCAGCGGTTCGGCCACCACGAGGTCGAAGGCGCCCGCGGCGGCCAGCCGGGTCGCCAGGGCGTGGGCCATGTTGCCGCCGCCGACGAATGCGATGTGGTGGTTCATACCGATTCCGCGTGGGCGACGGCGCCGCTTTCTTGGCCGACGTTGCGCGGACCGAAGATCGCCGTGCCGATCCGCACGATCGTCGCGCCTTCCTCGACGGCGGCCTCGAAATCGTCGGACATGCCCATGGACAGCGTGTCCCAGTGTGGGCCCGCACAGGGCGCCATCGCTTCGAACAGCAACCGGGTGCGACGAAAGCTCTGCCGACTGTCGCCGCCTTGTCGGGGAATGACCATGAGCCCCCGGAGCCTCAGGCGGGGAAGGCCGGCGATGTGCGCGACAAGGGCGGGCAGTTCCGCCGGGGCGACGCCGGCCTTTTGCGGTTCGACGTCGACGTTGACCTGTATGCAGACGTCGAGGACGT
>JAGWBN010000179.1:3125-7012 GCA_021295875.1 Pseudomonadales bacterium | reverse complement strand
CACGGCGACCAGGATCGACTGGTGCCACTGAGCAACAGCACGCGCATGGGCGAGGCCCTCGATGGCGTAGGCGTCGCCAACAAGGTCGTGGTCATTGAAGGTGCCCGGCACGGTTTCCGGGGAGAACACGGCGAACGCGCGCGGACCGAGACCGTTGCTTTCCTGACGGCCCACCTCGTGCCCCAGAGCGAGTAGCGGAGGTTGACGGTGTCGTTGCGCGGGAGAACGATGCCGGGCCTTGGGGCGCTGGCGGCCGTCGTCGCGCTACTGGGGTTTCTGTCCATCGGAATGGTCGAGGCGGGCGAGACGCAGATCGTCTTCGCGGAGCGCGGCCTTGAGGAACTCGGCATCACGGCCGCTGGTCGGCGGACGCGCCATCTGACCTTTGAACACACGGCCCGTCGCGATGTCACCGGCACACCCGATTTGATGGCCGTGGAAACGGTGACGGTGGTGGGTGGCGTCATCTTCGTCGAGCAGGCGCGACCGCGTTCAGCGGAATACGCCTGTCCCGGGGTCGACATCGATCCTGCGGGGACCAGCGGCCAGCGGCTGACCGCTAGCTTCCCCGACCAACGGGTTACCGGCACGATCTACGATTGGGAACTCGAACCCTTGGTGCGTTTCGTTCGCAGCGGGTCGGACGCGCTGTTCACCTACATGGGCGTGCATGGCGAATACCACAAGGCGTTCGCCGGCAACCTGGCAGGATTCAACCTCTTCCTGCTCGACACGTTCCGCTCGCTGCGAAGTCCCGAACGGGCGCACCTCGCGGTCAATACGCAGGTCCCGGGATACACCGCCGGCCCCGGGTCGGATCGGATCGACGAGCAGGCCGCGGGGGAACTCACCCGCTGGATGCGGCGAAGCCACCTGATGTTCACGGACCTCGACGTCGACTTCGTGTTCGGACCGGAACAGGGCGAATTGGTCGTCGACGGCGACCCCTACTGGATCGCACTCGACAGCCGAAGACGCGGACCCGGCCGCATCACGGGCCGGTTCGACGACGCGGCGGCGACGCTGGCGGCCAACCCCGTGGTGTTCGGCAGCGGTTTCCGACTCGCCAAGTACGCAGCGCTGTTCCGCTATCTCAAGACCGATTGCCCGCTACAGTGGCGGGCGTTTCGAGGGAGCGTTGCGCAGCACCGACGGGAGCTGGACCTTTACACGATCCCGATGCGTCGGATGCCCTACGCGGTGCGTTGAGGGGCGTTCGCGCGGGTCGCATCCTGGACCCGGAATCCCAGGTCGGTCAATCGGTAACCGACGTCCAGGCTCTGGGTCAGTCCGAGTGCCTTGAGCTTGCGCACGTTGGCCTTGAACTTGGGCGTATCCCAACCCGTCAACGGTGCCAAGTCGCCGGCACGGGTCGCCGGGTGCGTTTCGATCAAAGTCAGGACGTGGGCGGTCCATGGTGCCGCGCTGCGTCGGTCGGTGGCGCCGAGACGCTCGAGGACCTCTTCGACGGTCAAACTCGGGGCCGTCTTCGGTGCATCGTCGGTGAGCGCGAACTCCACCCGCGTGACTTGCGCCGTCCGGGGCAAGCCCAGAAACGCGACCATGGCATCGACGGACGCAAAGCCGGCGCTGACCGCGTCGTCGGCGGAGACCTCCGAGAGGCGAACGCTACCGAGCCCCGTGACCTTGACCGTGCCCGTCGGTCGGAGCCGGTAGACGCCGCCGACCCTGGCGTGGGGACGTTTCCAGTTGCGAAACGTCAGCGTGACGCTGCCCGCGCGGATCTCGTCGCTGTTGCGTGTGGTGAACTGCACCGATCAACCGGCTTTGTTGTTCCAAGCAGCGAACGATCCGCCTTCCTCCGCGAGGCGCTTCAACAACGGCGCGGGCCGCCACGCATCGCCGTATTCCTGGTGGAATGCGAGGATGTCCCGGTAGACGTTGGCCAGTCCGACCTGGTCCGCGTAGTACATCGGCCCGCCCCGGTATTTCGGGAAGCCGTAGCCGTGGATGTACACCACGTCGATGTCGCTGGCGCGCAGCGCAATGCCGTCGTCGAGCAGTTGGGCGCCGATGTTGACCAGGGGATACAGGCAGCGTTTGAGAATCTCGCCCTCGTCGATCGCCCGGCGCGAGAAGCCGAGTTGTGCCGACGTGTCTTCGATGATCTTCGCGACCGCCGGGTCGGGCTGGCCCTGGCGGCTGCCCTCGGCGTAGGTGTAGAAGCCGGCGTTGGTCTTCTGGCCGAAGCGGCCGAGGTCGCAGAGCTTGTCCGGCACGATGGTCGTCAACGGCTTGTCGGTGGTTCCCGCCATCCGCCGCGCGCGCCAGCCGAGGTCGAGGCCCACCAGGTCGTTCATCGCGAACGGGCCCATGTTGAAGCCGAAGTCGACGATGACCTTGTCCACCTGTTCCGGCAGCGCGCCGTGCAGGATGATCTCGCCCGCCTGGCGGGTGTAGCCGCCGAGCATCCGGTTGCCGATGAAACCCGGCGCGTTCAAGGACATCACCGGAACCTTGCCGATGGTCTTGCCCAGCGCCATCGCCGTCGCCAGGATCTCGGGTTTGGTCTCGACTCCCCGCACCACCTCGAGCAGCTGCATGATGTTGGCGGGGCTGAAGAAATGCGTCCCCACCACGTCGCCGGGACGTTTCGTCATGGCCGCCATCTGGTCGAGGTCGAGACCCGAGGTGTTGCTCGCCAGCACTGCGCCGTCCTTCATCGTGGCGTCGAGCTTGGCGAAGATCTCCTTCTTGAGGTCGAGGTTCTCGTAGACGGCCTCGACGACCACGTCGGCGTCGGCCACCGCGTCGTAGTCGAGGACACCCTCGATGAGGCCTAGCCGGTCGTCCCGTTCCGCTTCGCTGATCCGGCCGCTCCTGACCATGCGGTTGTAGTTCGTTTCGATCACGGACAAGCCCCTGTCGAGGGCTTCCTGGTTGACTTCGAGCACCTTCACCGGGATGCCGGCGTCGGCGAAGCTCATGGCGATGCCACCGCCCATCAGCCCGCCGCCGACGGTGGCGGCGCTGGCGATGTCCTTCCTGGGTGCATCCCTCGGTACATCGGGAATCCGCGCGGCTTGCCGCTCGGCGAAGAACACGTGGATCATGGCCGCGCGCTGCTCGTGGTCGTGACAGACTTGGAAGTTCTCCCGCTCCGCCCGGATGCCCTCGTCGAAGTCGTCGATCTCGACCGCGGCCTTGACCGAGTTGAACGCCATCTGGCCGTTGACCTGGCCGCGCAGGCGCCGGGCGAGATACGCTTCGCCGGTCTTGAAGACCTCGGGATTGGCGCGGTCCGTCTCGATCTTGTCGCGGCGGTCGCGAACCCGAGGATGCGGACCGCCGGTCGCCGCCTTGGTCTTGGCGAACGCGATGGCGCCCGCGACGAGGTCGCCGTCGATGATCTCGTCGATGATGCCGAGTTCGAGTGCCTCCTCGGTGTCGAAGGGATCGCCCGACAGGATCGCCTGCATGGCCCGTTCGGCGCCGATCAGGCGTGGCAGGCGCTGCGTTCCGCCGCCACCCGGCAACAGGCCGATCTTGATCTCCGGCAAACCGACCGGTGCGCCGGGAGCAGCGACCCGGTAGTGGCAGGTGAGCGCATGCTCCAGGCCACCGCCGAATGCGGTGCCGTTGATGGCGGCGACGACGGGCTTGTGGCTTGCTTCGATCAGCGCACCCGCGGGTTGTTTGGGTTGCTCGTCGGGATTGGGCGTCTTGCCGAAGTCGCGGATGTCGGCGCCGGCGATGAATGCCCGGCCCTTGCCGGTGATGACGACGGCCTCGATGTCGTCCTCGTCGAGCGCGGTTTCGAGATGCTGCGACAGGTAGAAACGCACCCCCGAACTCAACGGGTTCACCGGCGGGTTGTCGACGGTGAGCAGGGCTACGCCATCGCGCACTTCGTAGTGGACGGTTCC
>JAGWBN010000179.1:0-3023 GCA_021295875.1 Pseudomonadales bacterium | reverse complement strand
CCTGAGCGACCTGAGCGACGGATCGCGTTGCGGTCGCCCAGCGATTGATGGCTGGCGGTGTCTCATTGGAATGCGATGCAGATGAACGATGCGAAATCCGTGGCCATTGCGGCCACTTCTGCGCCACTGCGTCTCGGTAGTGGCTACCCCTATCCCTTCTCGGAGCCTTGCGACGAGCGCGAGAAACGCGCCCTGGGCGATTCCTTCGGCCTGACCGACTACGGCGTCAACCTGGTGACGCTGCCCCCGGGCGCCTGGTCGTCGCAGCGTCACTGGCACTCCGACGAGGACGAGTTGGTCTACATCCTCGAAGGCCAGCCGACGCTGGTCACGGACGAAGGCCGCACGCCCATGGAGCCGGGGATGTGCGCCGGATTTCCCGCCGGTTCGGGCAATGGCCACCATCTCGTCAACGACACCGAGGAGCCGGTCGTCTATCTCGAAGTCGGCAGCCGCCGCGACGAGGACGACGTGGACTACCCGGACATCGACATGCAGATCCGCAACCGCGGCGGCGGCGACGGGTTTCTGCACAAGGACGGCACGCCCTACGGATGAAGCCGGCACCGCCACGACGCCTAGTGGGCTCGGCGGCCGGCCCCAGCCCCCACCGGCGCGCCCCGTGGGCGCGTTGGAGAAGGCTGCGCATTCTCAGGTACAGCCCCGGTTTGGCGGCGTGGCGAAGTCCGACGGGCTGCTAGTGGCACTGGGCCCCATGATCTGGGACTGGCCGCTTCGGATCTGGCACTGGGCGTTCGCCGCCTTCATCGTCTTCTCGCTGTACTCCGGCCTCGCAGGAGATATCGGCCTGCTCGAATGGCACCAGCGCTCGGGCCTCGTTCTCCTCGGATTGGTGGTATTCCGGGTGGGCTGGGGTCTGTGGGGCGGCCGGTATGCTCGCTTCGGCCACTACTGGACGACCCCGAGAGCATTCGTCGACCACTTCCTGCGCCGTGGCGAGCGCAGGGCGCACACGTCGCCCGGGGTCGCACTGGCCGTCGTGCTGTTGCTCGCGGTCGCGGTTCAGGTCGGCACGGGTCTGTTCGCCACCGACGACATCTTCAACGAGGGGCCGCTCAACCGCTACGCCTCCGACGAGTTCGCGCGCACGGCGACCTGGATTCACCATCGCGCGCACTGGTTGGTACTGGGCGCGGGCGTCGTGCATCTGACGGCGCACGCCGTTTACGGACTCGTGCTGCGGGATCCCACACCGCTCGCCATGTTCACCGGCCGGAAACGCCTGGAACTGCCGGCGACGCCGCACTTCTGGATCCGCGCCTCGGTAACGTCTGTCCTCGCGCTCGGCGTCGTGCTGACGGTGACCTACGCCGACAGGTTGTTTGGCTAACCCCGGCTCGCCTCCTCGACGCCTTGGCCGGCAGCGGGCGGACGGTTGACAGCGGCGCAGGACGGTGGCGCGATTGGCAAGCAATCACCTTCGCGATCTCTGGTCCTCGGGTTAAGGTGCTAGCTCACTCGTCACCAGGCACGTGCATGGGCGATGTAAGGCAAGCGATGGTGGCCGTCGGGCGCCGGCACGTCCGCATGCTATTGGGCGGTCGCGGCCCGCCGGTGCTCTTGTTGCACGGGTCGCCCAACAACGCCGACTCGCTGCGCTCACTCATCGAGGCGCTGCGGCGCGATTTTCTCGTGCTCGCGCCGGACAGCCCCGGCAACGGTGCCTCGGACCCTCTCTCGGCCAGTGCGGCGGATGCGGCCGACTACGCCGACGCCGTGGCGGCGTTGCTCGATGCCCTGGGGGTGGCCCAGGTGGCGGTTTACGGCTTCCACACCGGCGCGGTATTCGCGGCCGAACTGGCACGACGACATCCTTCGCGGGTGACGTGCGTGGTTTGCGACGGCTACCCCCTTTGGACGTTGGCGGAAGCCCGGGAACTTGCCGGTGGCTACCTGCCACCGCTGGTCCCCTCGGCCGATGGCTCACACCTGGCTGCCGTCTGGTCGCGCGTGATCGATCAGAATTGGTACTTCCCCTGGCATATGAAGGCGACCGACCGGCGCATTGACGGGGGTGTCGACGATGTCCAACGGTTGCACACCCGGGCGATGGAGTTGCTTGAAGCCGGCGACCACTATCGGGCGCCCTACGCGGCGGCGCTCGCGGCCGACGGCGAAGAGCGCTTGAACGAGCTGGTCGTGCCGACGCTACTCATCTCGACGGCCCAGGACACCCTCCGTCACCACCTTGATCGCGTCCCGGATTCCCCCGCGCTCACCGTGCGCGCCGTTTCAGACCGGCGGCACGCGCACCGGGAAACGAGGCAATGGTTCACTTTCCATCCGCCGCAATCGTTCGACTTGCGTTTGTTGACGTCCCATCGACGGTTCGTCGACCTCCCGGGTGGCCAACTTCTCGTCGTCGGCGATCCCGGGGCCACGGCGGTCTGGTTCCACGACGCCGGGGAATCTTCTCGACAAGTCCCGGACGATCGATCCGGGAGCGCCCGCACGCTGTCTTTGGATCTGCCCGGGCACGGATTGAGCACGTTGGCGTGGCTGGAGGATGCGACGGAACTCAAGACCGTCTTGACCCGGGCGCTGAACGCGGCGGACGTGGACATGGACCGATGCACGTTCGACGGCAAGGGACTTGGCAGGCAAGTCGCAGACCTCATCGCCGGGCGCCGCGACGAGTTCGAGTCCCGCCCCGTCGACGTGCCGACGGTGGCCATCTGCAAACGGCTTGGCACTTCTGCCGGTTCCGGACGCAGTACCGACCGTGGACCCGCCGCGCATCCGGAATGCGCCGCAATGCGCCGTTGCCGTCCCCGGCGGTTCTGCATCGAATGACGCTCGACGTCCTCTGCGTCGGCCTTGAAACGCTCAGGCAAACGCTACCTTTGGGATTCGAAGCGCGCTTGCCGAAGACGTCGAGCGAGGTGCAATCCGACCGTTGACATGGGCGGTCCCCCTCACGGAGCCTGAATGAGGAACGTGCTGATCGCCGGGAACAACGCGATCACCACGAGCGCCAACAGTAGCAGACCGATAAAGGGCAG
>JAGWBN010000178.1 GCA_021295875.1 Pseudomonadales bacterium | reverse complement strand
TGGAGGTTCCAGCGAAGCACCGGCGGCACCTCGAAGTCGGCGTTTCGTTCGACGTCGAGTAGCGCGAGGTGCGGTCCCCAGACCAGTCCGGCGGCGGCGCTGCCGTCGGCGAGCGCCCCCAGGATGCCCTCGTTGGTCGCCTGCTGGGACCATCGCACGCCGGTCGCGTCGAGGGCCAGGTGGGCGACGGAGTTGGCGCGCACGGCGATGGTCTCCGGGTAGGGCTCGCCGAAGCGGAACGACGCGTCGGCGGGAACCAACTCGAACGCCGCGCCGTAGTAGGGCTCGCTCAGCACCAGCCAGCCGCGGTAGCGCTCGACCGCGGCTGCGCCCGGGACGGAGAGCTGCAGATGGCACTGGCCGGTGAGCAGTGGCCGGTAGTCGGCGTCGGTGGACTCGATGTCGGTCTGCTCCTCTTCCGGGAGCCACACGATCACCAGTCGTCGGTCCAGTTGCGCGGCGATTTCCCGGGCGACGTCGGTATCGAACCCGTCACCCCCGCGCCGGGAGCGGGGCGGATCGTTCTCGGCGAAGCAGACCCGCAGCGCGTCCTTCGCGGTCTCCGGCGCCGCGACCTGGTCCGTCGTCGGCCCGCACGCGGCGAGCGCCAGTGCCGCGACGGCCAGCGCGGTGGCGTCGCGCATCTCAGTCCGGCAGCGCGAAGACGAACAGATGGCCGCCCTCGGGAATGGCAACGGGCCCGGCGGCGAAGCTCGCGATGGAGATGTCGTTGCCCGAGCCGATGGCGACGTAGGTCTTGCCGCCGGCCTGATACGCCACCGGCTGGCTGCGGACGCCGCCACCCATGCGGAACCTCCACAGCTCTTCGCCGGTCGCCGCGTCCAGCGCCAGCGCGAAGCCGTCGCGGCTGCCGGTGAACACGACGCCGCCGGCCGTGGACAGCGCGCCGGCCATCATCGGCTCGGGATCCTTGTAGCGCCAGCGCACCTCGCCGGTGTGGATGTCGATCGCCGACAGGTGGCCGTAGTCGGCGCCGTTCATCACGTCGACGGCGATGGGCAGACCGCCCATGAAGGGCTGGCCCTTGACGAACGCGACGATGCCTTTCTGGAAGTACTGGCAGGACTCGATGACCGGAATGTAGGCGAGCCCGAGATCGGGATTCAGGGCACCGCTGTAGGCGCCGTTCATGCCGCCGAGATTGCCCGGACAGACCCGGAAGTCGGGTTCCTCTGTGGGATTGGCGCGCGGGTCGACCACCGGGCGGCCGTCGTCGTCGATGGTGGCCCAGTTCAGCTGTTCGACGTACTGGGTCGCCGACATGAACGCGCCGGTGGCGCGGTCCAGGGTGTAGAAGTAGCCGTTGCGGTTGGCCTGGACGATGGCCTCGACCGTGTCCTCGCCACGCTTCACATCGACCAGGAAGATCTGCGTGTTGCCGTCGTAGTCCCAGACGTCGTGGGGGGTGAACTGGAAGTGCCACTGCCGTTCCCCGGTATCGGGGTCCACGGCCAGCAGGCTGTTGGAGTAGAGGTTGTCGCCCGCCCGCAGGTCGCCGTTCCAGTCGGGGGAGGGGTTGCCCGTCGTCCAGTAGAGCACGTCCGTCTCCGGGTCGTAGGCGCCGCTCGTCCAGGCGGGGGCGCCGCCCGTCTTGTAGGAGTCGCCTGCCCAGGTCTCGGCGCCCGGCTCGCCTTCGGCCGGTACGTTGTAGTGCCGCCAGCGCAGCTCGCCCGTGGCGACGTCGTAGGCGTCGAAGAAGCCGCGCACGCCGAACTCCCCGCCGGCCACGCCGATGATGGCCATGTCCTTGACGATCATGGGCATGGAGGTGGCGCTGAAGCCTTCCGCGTAGTCGGCGATCGTCTGCTGCCAGGCGATCGCGCCGGTCAGGCGGTCGAAGGCGATCAGCTTGGCGTCGAGGGTGGCCATCAGCACGAGGTTGCCCGCGATGGCGGCACCGCGGTTCACCTTGCCGCAGCACAGGCTCAGACCGTCGGGCTGCTGGTGGTCGTAGCGCCAGTAGATTTCACCGCTGGCCGCGTCGAGAGCGAAGATCCGGTTGTACGACGTGGTGACGTACATGATGCCGTCGTAGACCGTCGGCGAGACCTCGAACTGCTCCGTGGTGCCGGTGGGAAACGCCCAGGCCACCCGGAGCTCCGACGCGTTCTCCGGGGTGATGTCGTCGATGGGCGAGTGGCGGTAGTTGGCGTAGTCGCCACCGTAGTGGAGCCATTGCTCGGGGTTCGACGGCGAAGCCAGCAGATGCTCCCCGGTCACCGGCCCGTCGCCGCCACCAATGTCCCTGTCGTTGGTCCAGTGATGGATGACCGGCGCGGGCCCCGCCTCCACCGCCGTGGTATCGGGCGGGGCCGAGGTCGACTCCTCCACCTGCACGGTCGCCTGTTCGCAACCCACAAGACCGCAGACCACGAATGCCGTGGCGACCGAATAGCGCATGAGCTTGTTCTCTAGTGAAAATCTTCGCGGCGCATTATCCCCCACCGCCGGTCGCGGGGGCGACACCGAAAGCCCGGGCGATGAGTTCGTAGGACTTGAGCCGATCCTCGAACGACGGCGTGATGGTCAACAGCACCACCTCGTCCGCCTCGGACTGTTGCGCAAGATCCTCCATGCCGGCCTTGACCTCGTCCGGGGTGCCGATGATCTGCCGCGAACGGCGACTCTTCATGGCCTCGAGTTCCTCGTCGGTGAACGGCCACGCGGCGGCCTCCTCCAACGTCGGTGCGGGCCCGCGTTCGCCCCGGTCGCGGCGGATGCGCTGGATTTCGCGCATGCGGCGGAAAAGGTCCGCCCGCTCCGCGTCCTCCACCGCAATGGCGAAGATGCCGATGGAGGAATAGGGCTTCGCCAGGTGTTCGGGGGCGAAGCGCTCGCGGTACTGGCGCATCGCCTCGGCCGCCAACTGGGGCGCGATGAAGTGCGCATGGGAGTAGGCCAGACCGAAACGCGCCGCGTAGGCCGCCGAGTCGAAACTCGAACCCAGCATCCAGACCTCCGGGGCGGTGGGCGCCTTGGGTGTGGCCTTGAGGTCGTGGAAGGCCTCGGTGATCGGTGGCCGGCCGGAGACGAAGGCCACCAGGTCCTTGACCTTCGCCGGGTAGTACTCGATGCCGAGTGGGTTGCCGTAGGCCAGTGCCGCGGCGGTCAGACCGTCGCTGCCCGGCGCTCGGCCGACACCCAGGTCGATGCGTCCTGGATAGAGAACCTCGAGCATGCGGAAGTTCTCGGCCACCTTGTAGGGCGAGTAGTGCGACAGCATGACGCCACCCGAGCCGACCCGGATGCGCTCGGTTTCGGCGGCCAGCCGCGTGATCAGCACTTCCGGCGACGAACTCGCCAAACTGTCCGAGGCGTGGTGTTCCGCCACCCAGTAGCGGTGGTAGCCGAGTTCGTCGCAACGCTTGGCGAGGGTGATGGTGTTGGCAACCGCATCGGCGGCCACCTCGCCACGGGCGATGGGGGACTGGTCGAGAACGGCGAGGCGGATGGACAACGCGATACTTCCTACGCGGGCGAATCCGCTACCTTATCAATCCGCAGGCGAAGCGTGCCGTCGGGCAGCAGCGGTACCCGGATCTGGATGCGCACAGGCAGCCGGCGTCCGTCCATCTCGGCCATCCACACCGACACCCGGCGCGTGCTGCCGTCGACGTAGCGGAAGCGGTAGTCGCACCGTTGTGCCTCCCCCGAATAGAAGGACTCGGCCTGGTCCAGTTCGTGCGGTCGGGACCTCACGGGGACCAGGTGGTAGGCGTCCTCCCCGTCGTGGACGGTCGTCTCGTCGAGGCAATGATCGGCGAGGAACATCACCGACATCAGGTCCGATCCCCTTGGTGCCGCCGTCGCTCTTGTGGATCGTGGTCGTGCCGTCGAACGCGAGCAGGATCTCCCGATCGTCCCGATCTTCGGCGAAGAGCAGATACGCCTCGGATTGGGGGAACCCGTCGACGAAGCGGCCGACCGCCGCGAAGGTGCCCCGCCACTTGAACAACCGGTTCACGACGCGCGAGGTGATCACCGTCCCCGATAGTTCGTAGTTGTCGCCGCGGCGCTCAATCGACAGCTCGATGTCGCCCGCATCCAGCCAGGCGACCTGGGCCTCGTAGTGAAGTTCGTCCGCGCCGTTGGGAAGGGCGGCCAGCAGGGCGATGGCGAACGGCGCACCTCGGCCAAGCCCGTGTCGGCGCGCGTGCCGGCGAGGTTGCCTGCTCACGGCTGCTTCGTCCCCATGAAGATGGCACCGGCGGCGGGTCCGGCGATGCCGAAGCGGGCCTGGTCGTCGGCGGGCACCAGGTCGCCGGGGCGAATCACCTGCACCTCGAAGCCCACGGACGCCATGCGTTGCTCGAAGTCGTGACCGTAGGTCCGCAGGTGCTCGGCGGGCCGGCTGTCCAGGGCGTGGCG
>JAGWBN010000177.1:3546-7491 GCA_021295875.1 Pseudomonadales bacterium | reverse complement strand
CCGTCGCGACCCGCCCAGGCATCGAACCCCGAACCGTCGAACAGCACGATGGCGTCCGACGGCGGCGAACCGGCGCGTTCCTGGGTGGAGAACGACGGCGGGCGCACCACCGGCGGCGCAGGCCGCGCGATGTCGTGCACCCGCCACTCGGAATCGGGCAGCACCGGCGTGTCGGTGTAGCCCTTGGGCAACTCCCGGATCTTGGCCACGTGCCCGCCTAGAGGATGTAGCCGCGCTCGTTGTGGGAGACGAGGTCGAGTCCTTCGGTCTCCTCCTCGTCCGAGACCCGGTTGCCGACCAGGACGTTCGTCACCTTGAGAATGATGTAGGTCCCCAGCGCCGTGTATCCCAGGGTCACCGCGACGCCGAGCGCCTGGACGCCCAGCTGGCTCGGAATCGAGATCTCCTCCTGGCCGCTGAAGACACCGAGCGCCGTGCTCGCGAACAGGCCCGTCAGGATGGTGCCGAGGGCGCCGCCCACCGCGTGCACCGGGAACACGTCCAGGGAGTCGTCGATCTTCAGCTTCTGCTTCATGAAGTTGGTGGCCAAGAAGCACACCGTGCCGGCACCGATGCCGATGAGCAGTGCGCCCGCCGGCCCGACGTAGCCGGAGGCCGGGGTGATCGTGCCGAGCCCGGCCACCATGCCCGTCACCGCTCCCAAGGCGCTCGGCTTGCCGTATCGCACCCATTCGATCATGAGCCACGTGAACGCCCCCGCGGCGGCCGAGATGTGCGTGACGGTGATGGCCATGGCCGCGTCGCCGTTGGCCGCCAAGGCACTGCCGCCGTTGAAGCCGAACCAGCCTACCCAGAGCATGGCGGCGCCCGCCACGGTCAGGGTCATGTTGTGCGGCGGCTGCACGTGATCGGGAAAGCCGCGTCGCGGGCCGAGTACGACCGCAGCCACCAGCGCCGCCGTGCCGGCGGTGATGTGCACCACGGTGCCTCCGGCGAAGTCCATCACGCCGGTGCCGAACCACTGGCCGAACCAGCCGTCGCCACTTAGCAGGCCCCCGCCCCACACCCAGTGGGCGATCGGTGCGTAGACGAGCAGGGACCAGAACGTGGTGAACAGCAGAACGGCCGAAAACCGCATCCGCTCGGCGAAGCCGCCGACGATCAGCGCGGGCGTGATGATGGCGAAGGTGAGTTGGAACGCCGCGAAGCTCGACTCCGGGATCGTGCCGCTCATCGAGCCCTCGGTCACGCCATTGAACAGGAATTTACCCAACCCGCCGACCAGGTTGGTGCCCTCGCTGAAGGCCAGGCTGTAGCCGATGATCAACCACAGGATGGTCACCAGGCAGGTGATGGCGAAGCACTGCATGAGCACGGAAAGCACGCTGTTGGAACGCACCAGGCCGCCGTAGAAAAGCGACAGCCCGGGAATGGTCATCAACAGCACCAACGCCGTCGACGTCAGAATCCAAGCGCTGTCGCCGCTGTCCAGCGTGTCGCCGTAGGCGACGGTGCAGCCGGCCACCAAGGCGGTGGCGATCACCCCTCGCAATAGTGTCTTCATCGATCCCCCCTGTTCGATCCGGCAAGCCATACGCCAACCGCCGCTCTTGAAGCCGAACCGTGTGTTCTCGACGTACGTTACACAAGACTCCGGCGATGATCCACATTGACCGCTGCTGCGCGTCGCGCGCGGCGGTGCGGGCTCGCCTACGACGTGAGTTCCCGCACCAGTCGGGGTCCCCGGTAGACGAGCTCCGTGTACACCTGGACCAAGTCGGCGCCGGCGGCGCGCATCGCCTCGACAGCCGACGCATCGGCAACCCCGCCGACGCCGATCAACAGCGGTTCCGCACCGACGGCCTCGCGCAATCGCCGCACGGTCTCCACGGCGAGAGTGAACAACGGGCGACCCGAGAGTCCCCCCGACTGGGACGCATGCCCTGACCGCAGCGACGGCGGCCGCGAGAGCGTGGTATTGACGGCGACGAAACCGTCGGCACCGGCGTCGCGGGCGGCGATGGCGGTCGCCTCTAGGTCCTCGGGCGCAAGATCCGGCGCGACCTTGACCAGCAGGGGCAGCGGTCGTCCTCTGGTAAGTCGGTCGCGTTCCGTCACCAGACTCGAAACAAGGGCCGCGGCGCTCGCCGGCGCCTGCAGGTCCCGCAGCCCCGGCGTGTTCGGGGACGACAGGTTGATCGTCACGTAGTCCGCCAACTCGTGCAGCGCCGCGAGACAGGCGAGGTAGTCGCGGTGCGCTTCCTGCGTCGGCGTGTCGCGGTTCTTGCCGATGTTGACGCCGATCGGAATGCGCGCATGTCGTCGCAGCCGCGCGAGATTGGCCGCCACCCCGTGCATGCCGAGGCTGTTGAACCCCAGGCGGTTGATCAACGCGCGGTCCTCGGTGAGCCTGAACAACCGCGGCCTGGGATTGCCTGATTGGGGTCGCGGGGTGACGGTCCCCACCTCGACGAAGCCGAAACCCAACCGCGCGAGGCCCCCCACGGCAACGGCGTTCTTGTCGAGACCCGCGGCAACCCCGATGCGGTTCGGGAACGCCAGGCCGTGCAACTCGCAGAACGCCTGCGACGGCTCCCGTCTGCCGCGCACGGCGCCACTGGCCTTCAAGGCCGACAATGCCAGGGCATGGGCGGCCTCGGGGGGCAGCGCGAACAGCAGTGGTCGGAGCAGGTCGTACAGAACGCGTCCCCACGAACGGATGCGCAGATGCCGCGAGAATACCGTTCATGGGGGCGGCACAGAAGAACAGAGCCGAAATCGCTTCCCTCCGGGCTCACGGTCCGCAACGCGGGTCCGGCGGCGGCGCGGTGCTACAATCGATTGGATGCAGAACGTCGATCAACAGGTGCTGGGCCAGGTGTGCGACTGGCTGCAGGCGCAGGAGCCGTGCTGGCTCGCCACCGTGGTCGCAACCTACGGTTCGTCGCCGCGCCCCGTGGGATCGCTGCTCACCTGCAACCGCGCCGGCGAGCTCAAGGGTTCGCTCTCCGGCGGATGCGTCGAGGACGACCTGCTGGACAAACTGACCGACGGCCGCCTGGCGCAGCATCGACCGCAGTTCTTCCGCTACGGCGAGACCGCCGAGGAAGCCGAGCAACTCGGCCTGCCCTGCGGTGGCCATCTCGACATCGTCATCGAACCCTTGCCGGCGACGGCTGACCGGCAGGCACACTTCGGTCAACTCGCCACCCGCCTCGCCGACCGGGCGTGCGTCGAACGCACGCTGAACGTCCACACCGGCGCATACGAATGCCGCGAGGTGCCACGGCACGCCGAACTCCGCTACGACCCCGATGACGGTCTGCTGGTGCAGACCTACGGCCCTCAATATCGACTGTTCGTCATCGGCACCAACATGGTGGCCGCCTACGTCGCCGAGATCGCCGTCGCGCTCGGCTACGACGTGGTGGTCTGCGATCCGCGCGAGGAACCGCTGGCGACGTTCGACGTCGAGGGCGTGCGCAAGGTGCGGGACATGCCGGACGATGCCGTTCGACGCTTCGCCTCGGACCGCTTTTCCGCTGTCGTCGCCTTGACCCACGACCCACGCATCGACGACATGGGCCTGATGGAGGCGCTCACCACCGATGCCTTCTACGTCGGCGCGATGGGCTCCGAGCGTACGTCCGCCGCGCGCCGGGGTCGGCTCCGCGAACTGGCGCTCAGCGGTGCGCAACTCGACCGCCTGCACGCGCCGATCGGCCTGCCCATCGGCAGCAAGACGCCGCCGGAAATCGCCGTCGCGATCCTCGCCGAGATCACCGCCGTCCGCAAAAGCCACGCCCACGACGCCCACGCCGCGGCACAACGCCTGGCATCGACGGCGGCGTAACCGGAGAATCTCCGTACCCATCGCCGCCGTCATCCTCGCCGCCGGCAAGGCCAGTCGATTCGGCAGCGACAAGCGCCTGCACGCCATCGACGGCGTGCCCATGCTGACCCGGACCCTTGCACCCTACCGGC
>JAGWBN010000177.1:842-3510 GCA_021295875.1 Pseudomonadales bacterium | reverse complement strand
ACCTCGTGACGCAGGCTGGGGCGCTAGTCGTCGAGGCCGTGGATGCCGACGCTGGACAATCCCGCTCGCTGGCAGCGGGCGTGTTGGCATCGAGGGGGGCCGACGCTGTCGTGATCGGGCTTGGCGACATGCCCTACGTCGAGGAAACGACGTTGCGCTCACTATGCTCCGCGATCAGCGAGCATCCCGGACACATCGTGCGTCCTCGTCACGAGGGCCGTTCCGGCAATCCCGTGGCCTTTCCCGCCGCCATGTTCGACGCTCTCACGGCAATCAGCGACGACAAGGGGGCTCGCGAGGTGATCGCCGCGAGCGATGCGGTCGTCCACATCGATGTGATCGACCCGGGCGTGCTGATCGACATCGACTCGCCCTCGGCGACGGGTTGAACCCGCGCGGGCGACCCCAGATATCGTCCGCACCGGCGCCTGCATCCAACCGGGCTTCGATGGGTCGAAGCCCGCGAACGACGACGGCGAGCAAGCCGACCAATCTCGATGCCATCGTCGAATGGTCTTGACTATTCGACGATGGCATCGATAATAGTCGACATGTCGGAGCCGCGAATCTACGACGCGATACTGGCCGACCACCTGACCGGCAATCGACAGATGGCCTTCGTCAGCGGCCCCCGGCAGGTCGGCAAGACCACCGCGTGCCGCCGACAGGCGGATGCGTACGTCAACTGGGATGACGTCGATGATCGCAAACTCATCCTCGCCGGACCGCGTGAAGTCGTCGCCGACCGCAAACTCGACCGGCTGTCCGACACGCGGCCCGTCGTGCTGTTCGACGAATTGCACAAATATCCGCATTGGAAGGCGTTCCTCAAGGGCCTCTACGACGGCTACGCGGAACAGCTGCGGATCGCGGTGACGGGCAGCAGCCGTCTCGACGTCTATCGGCGTGGCGGCGACAGCTTGATGGGACGGTATTTCCTCTACCGCATGCACCCCTTCTCGGTTGCGGAGGTGACCTCCCATACACTCCCCGGGCCAAACATCATTCGCGCGCCCAAGCCGATCGACGACGCGCAATTCAACGCCCTGTGGCACCACGGCGGATTCCCCGAACCATTCCTGCGCCGCGACGACCGTTTCACGCGTCGCTGGCAAACGCTACGTCTCGCCCAGCTGGTACGCGAAGAGATCCGCGACCTGACGCAGGTTCAACACCTCGACCAATTGGAGATCCTCGTCCGCCTGCTCACCGCCCGCTCAGCCGAGCAGTTGATCTACGCGAACATCGCCAAAGAGGTGCGTGTCGCGGCCGACACCGTCCGCCGGTGGGTCACGACACTTGGCGAATTGCACGTGGGATTTCTGCTGCGTCCCTGGTTCACCAACGTCTCACGATCGCTACGCAAGGAGCCGAAGTGGTATCTGCGAGACTGGAGTCTGGTGCATGACGAGGGCAAGCGCGCGGAGACGTTCATCGCCTGCCACCTGCTAAAGGCCGTCGAGGGCTGGAACGACCTTGGACTTGCCACCTTCGAACTCGGCCACATTCGCGACAAGGAGCGACGCGAGGTGGACTTTGTCGTGTCACGCGCGGGCAAGCCGTGGCTTCTCGTCGAAGCCAAGCTTAGCGACGACGACATGAGCCCCCACCTGGAGCGATTCCAGAAACGCCTTGACGTCCCGTTCGCGTTCCAAGTCACGGTGAATGCGGACTATGTGGATCGCGACTGTTTCGCACGACCCGGGAAGCCCTTGATCGTGCCTGCACGCACATTCCTGTCCCAATTGCTGTAGGAATGCCCTTCCGTACGCAAACCCGTCGATGTCGCCTCGGGCGAGCCAAGGCGGCCCCAACGCGGTAGTCAGCGGCCTCCCAGGCGCGTCGCCCAGTCCAGCTTGCTCCGGCAGGACTCGTAGAAGTTGTGCCCCAAGGGATAGAGCAGCCGCAGGGCGTGGGGGTGCTTGACGACGCGCACCTCGTCACCGGGCTCGAGGTCGAGATCCACCTGCGAGTCGCAGCTCACCTTCGGCGTCGACGCACCGCCGATCCGCACCCCGATCTGGGCATCGCCACGCACGACCAGGGGCCGCGACGTCAACGTGTGGGGAAACATGGGAACGATCACCACCGCGTCCAACTGGGGATGCATGATGGGTCCCCCTGCCGAAAGCGCGTAGGCGGTGGAGCCCGTCGGGGTGGACACGATCAGACCGTCCGAGCGTTGGTCGTAGACGAATTCACCGTCGACCAAGAGCCGGAAGTCCGCCATCCGCGACATGCTGCCGGCGTGAACCACGATCTCGTTCAAGGCCACACCGGCCTCGACGTCACGGTTGTCCCGGCGAACGCAGGCCTCGAGCAGGAAACGATCCTCCACGGTGTAGTCGCCTGCCAAGACACCGCGCACCTTGTCGTCGATCTGCTCGGGCGCGATGTCGGCCAGGAAACCCAGGCTCCCGCGGTTGACTCCCAGCACCGGCACACCGGTATGGGCGACGTCCCGCGCCACGCCCAGTATGCTGCCATCGCCGCCGACGACCACCACGAGGTCGACGCCGTCTCCGATGGCTTGCCGGGGAACCCCGTTCGGCTGCGACAGCATGGCGGCCGTCGCCGCTTCCAGAACCGCCTCCACGTCGGCCGCCCGCAACGTGGCCAGGACGATGCCGAGCGAGTCGACCACATGCGGGCTGCCCGTGCGGCCGAC
>JAGWBN010000177.1:0-835 GCA_021295875.1 Pseudomonadales bacterium | reverse complement strand
AAACTCGGTCATCGTCTCTCCCCGCATAGAGCTTTCGAGTATACGCGCGCCGTGTTCAACCGGCCCGTCGACGGCGTCCACGGGCGTTTTGGTTTCGCCCGGCAGGAGGGAACCGTAGAATGGACGCCCATGCGCAACGGTCTACATGCCCAACGAAGCGCCCTGTTCGACCGCTTCCGCGACTCCGGTAGCTTCGACCAGGCCGGCGTCTGGGAGGTGATGCGCCTGGAGGCGACCCAGAAAGCCGCGGAAGAGCCGATCCTCGGCAGCTATTTCCACGCCACGTCGTTCCGCCTGGCGAGCAAACTCGACAACCCCATGCTGCCCACCATGCTGATCCGCGATGTCATCGGCGAAGCCATGACAAGCGACGCGGGCATTCTCGACGGCGCGCTGGTGGACATCATGGCGACGTTCGACCGCGACCCCGCCTGCGAAGACCTGTCCACGCCGTTCCTGTTCTTCAAGGGCTTCCATGCCCTCCAGGCGCACCGTGTCGCGCATTGGCTCTGGCAGCAGGATCGCCACACCCTGGCGCTGTTCTTCCAGAGCCAGATCAGCTTCGGACTGGGCGTCGACATCCATCCCGCGGCCGAGATGGGCCGCGGCATCATGATCGACCACGCCACCGGCATCGTGATCGGCGAGACCTCCGTCGTCGAAGACGATGTCTCGATCCTCCACGCCGTGACCCTCGGCGGTTCCGGCAAGGAGACCGGGGACCGGCACCCCAAGGTCCGTCACGGTGTGCTCCTCGGTGCCGGCAGCAAGGTGATCGGCAACATCGAGATCGGCACCGGGGCCAAGGTCGGCGCCGGCAGTGTCGTCCTCGACG
>JAGWBN010000176.1:603-4549 GCA_021295875.1 Pseudomonadales bacterium | reverse complement strand
CAGCGTCAGCGGAGCGGCTACATGCAGTTCTTCCGCCAAGTCGGCACGGCCGAAGCCGGCCTATCCGCCAACGACTTCGCCGCGCTGCGCAACATCTGGAGCGCGTCATCCCCGGCGCAGGTCGAGGAATACGTGCGCGTGCTCAAGCAGCCCGGAGCGCTTACCGGGGCGCTGAACTGGTATCGAGGTGCCCTGACCGAAGGCCGGCAACCCATCGGCCGGATCTCCGTCCCGACGGTGATGATCTGGGGCAATCAGGACCAGGCCATAGGGCGCCCGGGTGTCGCTGCCACGCCGCCGTTGATGGCCGGTCCGTATCGGCTCGTGGAACTCGATGCCGGACACTGGCTCATCCAGGAGGCCGAAGCCGACGTGCTCCGCGAGACGCTCGCTCACATCGAGCAGTACGCCGACTGATCCCTCAGCCCGACGCGTCGAGACGCGGCTCGGCACCGAAGCGTTCCACCGCGTCCAGCGTTTCGCGCACGTCGTCCCAAGTGGTGTTGTGGTTGAGGATGCACAACCTTAGGGAGAACGTCTCCACAAGCGTCGTCGACGAGACCAGCGCTCGGTCGTCCCAGAAAACGCGGGCCAGCACGGCCCTGTTGAGCTTCTCAAGCGCCGTTTCGCCGAAGCCCGCACGATCGGGGTTGACCCGGAAGCAGACGATCCCCAGCGAGACCGGCGCAAGGAGTTCGAGGGTGGGTCGTGCGTCGATGTATCGGCCGGCCCTGGCGGCAAGATCCATGGTCCCGGACACGGCCTCGCGAAACGCGGCCAAGCCGAACGTCTGGACCGACATCCAGACCTTCAGCGCCCGGAACGCACGACTCAACTGCAGACCGCGATCCGCGAAGTTGGGGTGGCCGGCGCCCCAGACGGTGTCCTGCAAAACGTCGTGATGCAGGCCGAAGGCGTGTTCGAGCGTGCGTACATCCTTGACCAACAGGCAGCCGGCCTCATAGGGCTGGTAGAACCACTTGTGCGCGTCCAGTCCGATCGAGTCGGCCCGCTCGATCCCACGCAGAAGCATCTTGCCCTGGTGGGTCAACACAGCAAACCCGCCGTAGGCGGCGTCGACGTGCAGCCAGAGGCCTTCGGCCTCGCAGAACTCCGCGATTGCGGGAAGCGGGTCGACCGCCCCCGTGCTGGCGGTGCCGGCATTGGCGCAAACGGCCAGCGGATGCACCCCGGCCGCACGATCACGCGCCACGGTTTCGGCCAGCGCCGAGACGTCGAGGCGGTACTCGCTGTCGCTCCGAACGAAGTGGATACGCTCGCCAGGGATGCCGATGATGCGGGCCGCACGGGGAACCACACTATGGGTCTGGTCGCTCATGTAGACGCTCGCCCGTTGCGGATTCGCGGCCGCTTCGCGCGCAGCGACGAGGGCGTCGAGAGCGGCGGCCGCGCCCCCGCTGGTAAAGAGACCACCCGCCCCTTCCGGGTAGCCGAGCCAGCGGCGGAACCAGTCGACCACGGCCAACTCCACCTCGCTCGGGCCGCTCGCCACCAACCACGTGCAGGCGTTGACGTTGTAGCCGGAAGCCAGGAAGTCGGCCAGTACGCCGGGCCACGTCGGCGACGACGGCACAAATGCAAAGGAACGCGGATGCGCGAGGCGAGCCGTCGTCGGTAGGATTTTCTGCACGGCGCGCTCGAGGACGTCGAGCGCCGGTTGACCGTTCTCGGGCGGCTCCTCGCTCGCCACGCTGGCCGGCGCCTCACGGAATTCGCCGTCCCAAGCGTCCATGGCCGGGAGTTGCTCGTTCCACTCGACCAGTAGCTCTGCAGCTCGCTGTGCGAGTTCGAGCATCGCCTCACGCGACATCTGCAAGCCATTGGCTCGTGGCGTTGTCGCGTCCGGTTTCGACTCCCCTGTGTCTGGCACTGCGCTTCCCCGTGGCTTGTGTCGCCAAGTCGTGCACGAGTATCCGTCGAAGGAGAGCGAACACCTCACTCGCGCCGTTACCTTGCCGGGCACTCTCGTAGCCACTGTCAAGGCAGGGCCGATTCCTAGGGTCGCGGAATCATCCGTTGGTGTCCAGCAGCCGTTTGATCCGGCCTACGCCGACCACCACGAACCACCCCGGGGCACAGGGGTCAGGCCGGCCCGCTTAAACCAGCGCTTGATAGACCAGCCGCCAGAAGTCCTCCTGGTAGGTGTTGTTCGGCATCATGCCGGGCGCCATCACCTGCGTCAGGCACACGCCCAGCAGTTCTTCGGCAGGATCGGCGAAGTAGATCGTGCCGGCGGCACCGTCCCAACCATAGGTGCCGGGTGAACGCATCAGCGGATGGGGTCCGCCGCCGTGGTACACGGACACCCCCAGGCCCCAGTGGAAGCCGGGGCCCGTGATCGGGATCACCATGTCGCCGGTGTGGTTGGCCGTCATGTACTCCACGGTCTTGCGCCCGAGTATCCGCACGCCGTCGAGTTCGCCGCCGTTCAGCAGCATCTGTCCGAAGCGGGCGTAGTCGCCGACGGTGGACAGCACACCGCCCAGATCACCCCCGGCCGCGAATTCCCGTTTCGGTCCCACGGTCCTCTCGCTGGTCGCCGCCTTGTCGACGGCCACCAGCCGCATCTCGCCATCCACCTCCCGGGGCATGTAGCTCGCGCCGAAACGCGGCAGGGCGCCGTCCTTCAGGTAGAAACCCGTGTCGTCCATACCCAGGGGTTCGAAAATCGCCTCGCCGAAGAGTTCGTCCAGCCGTTGACCGCTCGCCTCCTCGAGCACCGCGCTCAGCAACGGGTAGCCCATGTGGTAGTTGAAGCGTTCGCCCGGGTGCGCCATCAGCGGCAGCTGCGCCTGTGCCCGGACACGCGTCCGGCTGTCGCTGGTGGGCACCGTGAGCATGCCGGCGTCACGACCGATCCAGCCGATCTGGGTGAGGGCTTCCTGGTACTGCTGGCGATAGAAGTGGGGCATCGACCCCGGATCCGGCAGGCCGGTGGTATGGGTCAGGCAGTCACGTATCGTGATGCCTCGCTTGGCGGGTTCGGTGGCCATCGGTTCGTCCGCCCGGCAGACGCGCTGATCGGCGTATTCCGGCAGGAACCTGGCAACCGGATCGTCCAGCGTCAGCAGGCCGCGCTCGTACAGGATCAGCGTTGCGACCCCGGCGATGGGCTTGGTGTTCGACCACAGGCGGAACAGGGTGTCGAGTCCCGCAGGCGTGTCGTCGTCCAGATCGAGCACGCCACAGGCGTGCTGGTGGACCACCTGGCCGCGCCGAGCCACGAGTGTGACCAGGTTCGGTACGCGCCCATCGTCGACGAATGCCTGCATGGCATCGCCGATGCGGGCGAGGCGTTGGACATCGAAACCCAACGCGGCGGGGTCGCCGTTGGGCAGCGGAGAATCGATCATCTGCGTTCCTCGACAACCTAGGAATGTTCTGATCAAGCCATCCTTGGCTTGATCAGAAACGCAAAGACAAGAGCGCGGTCTTTTGAATTTGGCGGCACATCCGTGTGCCGCGCTGGGGAAGGTCTCAATCAGACCTTCCCCAGAGATTGTAGAGTGCGCGGGCGGCGACGGGGAATTCGGGAATAGTGGAATGAGTGCACAGACGCGTGACGAGGAGGAGGTGTTGGCCGCCCTCGACAACTACAACGCGGCGATCGCGGGCCGGGATGTCGACGGACAGGTGGCTTTCTTCGCCGAGAGCTATAGCAGCGGGGGCATGACCAAGGCCGATCTAGTGACCTACCTCACCGAGGAGCTCGAACAGGGCCGCGACGTGGTCAAGCGGTTCGTCCTGGATGACGCCAAGGTGACCATAGACGAAGACATCGCCATCATCGACCCGGCGACGCTGCGTTCGCCGACGGGTGGCGGCGCTTTCGAGATCCGCATGAAACGGGAACCGGACGGCGTCTGGCGGTGCGAGTCTCTCACCGGATCCCGATCGGGCTACGAGGCGGCCGAGCACGCCCGCC
>JAGWBN010000176.1:0-470 GCA_021295875.1 Pseudomonadales bacterium | reverse complement strand
GGAAGGCCGACCACTGGGGCCACGTGTCCAGCACCGACCTGTTTCACTGGGTTCACCATCCCACCGGTCTGCTCGACGGGATGTACAGCGGCAATTGCTTCCTCAACTCAGATGGCGTGCCAACCATCTGCTATCACCAGAAGGGTGTTGGAAACGCCATGGCGGTGGCCCTCGACGATGACCTGAACGAGTGGCACAAGCTCGAATCGAACCCCATCACGCCGAAGACCGAGGAAGGCGACGAGCACCACGGCAGGTACAAGTCATGGGACCCGTTCGGATGGCTGGAGGGCGACACGTACTACGCCATCTTCGGCGGCGGGCACCCGGGGATCGCGAAGTCGCCCACCCTCGACGGCGAGTGGCGCTACGTCGGGGATCTGTTCGCGCACGGGGTCGAGGGCGTATCCCTCGACGAGGACGTGTCATGCGCCGACCTGTTCAAGTTGGGCGACAAGGACGTTCTGCTG
>JAGWBN010000175.1 GCA_021295875.1 Pseudomonadales bacterium | reverse complement strand
AAGTCATCGATGCGCTCGCGACGGACCTTGGCGGGTGTGCCGCCATCGAGGTATTGGTAGCTGATGCCCTGCTCCTTCAGATATTCCTCGACGAGCTTCAGGTGGATCACGAACTGGGAAAAGACCAGCACCTTGTGGCGATTCTCCAGGAGTTCGGTGAGGGTCTCGGCGAAGGTCTCGAGCTTCGAACTCTTGGGGGCACTAGCCGGCGAGTCGACGACCAGTTTCGGGTTGCAGCAGGCGAGCCGGAGACGGGTCAGGTGGGCGAAGAGGTGGAAGCGCTCGCCTTCGTCGGCCTCGGCGTCGTCTTCCCCGGCGGCCTCGAGCTGCTCGACGGCCCGCTGCCGGAGTACCTCGTAGAGGGCGGCCTCCTCGGCAGACAGGCTGACGTGCAGGGTGATCTCGGTGCGCTCGGGCAGGTCGTCGAGGACTTCGTTCTTGAGTCGCCGCAGGAGGAACGGCGCGATGATGCGACGCAACCGCGCACGGGCTTCGTCGTCGCCGGCGCGCTCCACCGGTTCGCCGAAGTTGTCGCGGAACTTCTGCTGGGAGCGGAGCAGGCCCGGGTTCAGGAAGCTGAACAGGGAGTGGAGATCCATCAGGTTGTTCTGGATGGGCGTGCCGGTGGTGATGACGCGAAAGTCCGCGGTGAGCTGGCGAGCGGCCCGGGCCCGCTTCGTGAGCGGATTCTTGATGGCTTGCGCCTCGTCCAGCACCGCGCTGTGCCACGGGATCGCGGCGAGCGCTTCGATGTCGTTCTGCAGCAGACCGTAGGTGGTGAGGTAGAGGTCGAACGGCGCCGGGTCGTCCAGCAGCGGCGCGCGCGCCGCAGTCGCGCCGGTGTAGACCTTGACGTTCAGCGTCGGCGCGAATCGACGCGCCTCGTCGACCCAGTTGGCGACGACGGACGTGGGGGTGACCACCAACGCCGGTCCTTCCGGGGCCCGCTCCAAGAGCACGGCGAGGGTCTGCACGGTCTTGCCAAGACCCATGTCGTCCGCAAGGCACGCACCGGCTCCCCAACGGCTTAGACGGGCGAGCCAGCGGTAGCCGTCGACCTGGTAGGGCCGCAGTTCCGCTTGCAGCGTGCTGGGCAGTTCGGGCTCGAACGACTGCGAGGCGTCGAGGTCGGCGCGAACCTTCTGCCAGTCGTCGTCGGCGGCGATGTCGGCTTCCTCGAACAACCCGTCGAGGGAGGACGCGGCCAGCGGGTGGATTCGTAGGGCGCCTCGCGCGGCCGGTGAGGACAGACTGGCCAGATCGTCGAGTTGGCGGCGGAACGCGGACGTCAGCGCGAGGAACTCCCCCGGCTCGAGTTCGAGGAATCGGGATCCGGGGTTGGCCTCGAGAAGCGCCAACAGGCGTTTCAGGTCGAGCACGGTGTCCTGATCGACCATGAGCTTGCCGGACGCCTGCAGCCACTGGTCGGCCGGGGTGACGGTGAGCGACAACGACCGCGTCGCGCGTCGCGCGACGATGCGGAATGGTTCGCCCTTGGGCCACTTGCAGCGTGCGTCGACCGCTTCGAGCTGCTCCAGCAACTCGAGACACTCGATGGGTTCCGGGAGGATCAGCGGCGCGTACTCGGTTGGGCGTGTCAGGAGTCGCGGGCAAGCGTCGACCAGGCGCGCCAAGGCGGCCCGTTCGAGACCAAGGTCGCGATGCGCCTGGATGGGCTCGCCGTCACGGCTCGCAAACACCGTTGCCCCACCCTGGCCGGGCTCGAAGCAGATGTTCGACTCGGGAATCGGCTCCACCAGCAGGGCGACGGCGAGACCGGCCTCGAAGGGTTCGAGACGAACCCAGGGTTGTGCGTCGGCCTCGACGTCCTTGGCGCTCGCCACGGACCCCGCGGCGCTCTGCACGCGGACCTGGGAGACGAGCGCGGACACGGCCTCCAGGAGCCGCGTCTTGCTGTCCGGCGGGAACTCGACGCCCTCGGGCGGGATGACGTCGAACAGCCGGCGGTGGTCGGTGGTGAATCGGGTGACCTCGATGCGGTTGTCCGACGCCAGGGTGACGCCGTACTCGCTCTCGGTATCCCAGCCATGGGGTTCGACGGAGACCTTCGCCATGCCGTCCTGGCCTTGATCGATGCGCAGTTCGGGTTCCCGGCGAACGATTTCGATGGGCTCTCCGTCCGGATTGAAGACGTGCGGGTGACCGGCCAGCGCATACAGGCCGCGATCACCGAGCAGGTAATCGAGCCTTCCCCAGGAGCGGCGCACGGTGATCGTGGCGGCGGCCGCCAGATCCTGTTCGCCCAGGTAGTCCATGGCTTCCTGGTGTTCCGCCAGGCGCTTCAGGGCGACGGGCCGGCCCTTGCTCCAGGATCCGTTCTTGTTGCGTCGCTGTTCGCGGGGACGCACATGGATCTCGTAGGGACCTTGCATGACTTCCCAGGCGAGACGCTTCTCGACGTCGGGTGCGGCGGTCTGGCCGCGCTGTTTCTTGGCGTCGTAGGCAAGCTGTTCCAGTGCCTTCAACGAGCGCTCCCACACCGCAAGCGGTTCCTCCAACTCGGCCAGGGTCCGGGTGCCGAGCGCCTCGTGCAGCGGTCTCGTGTCGGCCAGATCGGAGAGATCGGCACCGCGCCGTTCGGTCAGACGACGCAGGACCGAGGCGCATTCGGCGGCGACCCATCGATAGCCGTTTGCCGCGGCACGGTCGCGGTAGCCGTTCATCAGTCCCAGCCAACTGGCCGTCGTAGGAGAGTTGCCACGGAGCCAGCAGATCCTGAAACCGTCGAGTAGGACCTCGAAGCCGGGTGCGTGTGCGCGAACGGGGTAGATTCCGTGTCCGGATTGGACGCGCGCGGCGTCCGCGACGAAGGTCAGTTCGCTGTCGCGGCCGATGTAGTGCCGCTCCGCCGCGCGCATCAACTGGCCGAGGAGCGCGTGGCTATCGGGGGTGTCGAGTCGAATCAGCGCCAGCGTCGCCAACGCGAAAGCCGCGTGGTCGGGGAACACGTAGCGCTTGCGCGTTCCCGCCTTCTCGTGGCCGATGGCCGTGTCGATGTGTTCCCGGGCGGCCTGGTTGTCGCCACGCAGCAGCGCGATCAGGGCCCGGGTGGCGGCGAGCCCGGTCCGCGCCGGCTTTCGTTCGCGATTGGCCTTGGGCAAGCCGGCGAACACGTCCTCGGCGTCCTTGAAGCGCCCTTGGAGGATGCGGATGAAGGCGATGTCGGCGGCGTGCTCCTCGAGACGAGGATTCAGTCGCCGGCAGGCGGCGATCACGGGCTCCGGGTTCGCCGCAGTGTCGATCACATGGCGCAGACACCCCTCGAGCGCACCCGCGAGGTAGGGGTGCGGGATCTTGGCCAGCACGTCGACGGCCAAGGGCTCCGCCAGGAAACGCCATTCGTCGACCGGGACGGAGTCACCTTCGAACATCCTGTCGATGTTGGCGAAGTCGCCGCGGATGACGTAGCAGCGGAACACCGTCTCGTAGCTGTAGCGATCCGCACCGGCACTGGGTCGGGTGTTTTCGAAAGCCGTCAGGATGGGATCGAGCAAGCCTTGCTGCGCTGCCTTGTACGCCAGCGCAACGGCCCATCGCGGTGTGGCGCAGACGCCGGCGTTCCCGCCCTGCCGAACGCCGATGCCGGCTTCGAGGATCTCGCGGTTCGCGCCCCGGATGTCCGCATCGGTGAGCGCCCGGTCGAGTAGCCGCACACTTGCGCCGGACAGCACCCGGCAGGTCCGTACCACGCCCATCGGGTTGGGGGCGACCACGCCGTAGGCCTGCGCGACCAGGCGCGCGGCGGGCGATAGCGCGGCGTAGGCGTCGGTTGTCGTCACGGGACCGCTGGACACATCATCCATAGGGGACTTCGCGGCTGATTCTAGGCGGGCAACACTGACGGCTGCCCACCCAAACTATGCCACAGCGAAGACCCCGGCGAGCATTTTGGTGCTCGTCGCAACGTTTTGGCGTCGCCGCGCCGGACGTGCCGGCCGCTCGACACGGGACG
>JAGWBN010000174.1:4211-4543 GCA_021295875.1 Pseudomonadales bacterium | reverse complement strand
GCCAGGGGCGGGGGAACAGCGGCGTGTTCCTCCTTGGCCTGTACGAAATCCAGGTGCTCGACGGTTACGACAACCCGACGTACGCCGACGGTCTGACGGCGGCGATCTACGGCCAGTACCCGCCGCTGGTCAACGCCAGCGTGCCCCCGGGGCAGTGGCATGTCTTCGACGTCGTCTTCGAATCGCCCGTCTACCGGGACGGGTCTTTGGCGACACCTGCGTACATGACGGTCTTCCACAATGGTTTGCTCGCGCACCACCGCCAACCGTTGCAGGGGCCGACGCAGCATCGCCAATTGGCCAGCTATACCGATCTCCACGGTCCGGAGGGT
>JAGWBN010000174.1:0-3981 GCA_021295875.1 Pseudomonadales bacterium | reverse complement strand
AGCTGTCCGCTGCCCAGACCCGCTCCGATAGCGGCCAAGAGCATGTTTCGGATCCACATGGGAAAGTCTGCACCGACGGTGGGACCGGCAAGCCGGTCGAATAGCATCGTGGCGGTCGCGAGGACGCCGGCGAAGGTCAACGTGACCGGCCACAGGTTCCACGAACCGTCGGTCCAGAACGATGTGAAGCCGACACCCACCATCACTGCCGAGGCGTCCTGAAACGCTGCGCCGACCGACCGGAACCTCCCCATCGGGTCGACCGGACTACCGGTTGGGTCCCCGCATCTGCGGATACGGCTGCCAACGCCTCAGCTTCGTCTTCTCCAGAACGGCGGGATTGACCGCGCTGCGGGGCCACATCCCCTGCAGGCAGGTTGCCAACTCCCGTCCCAGCCGCCGCCGGGTCTCGGGCGCCATTCGCGCCGTCGCCGACGCGATGTGCGGCGTGCAGATGACGTTGTCCATGTGCAGCAGCGGGTTGTTGGTGGACGCGGGCTCCTGTTCGAACACGTCAAGGGCCGCGCCCGCGATCTCGCCCGCGTCGAGGGCGCGGATCAGCGCTTCCTCGTCGACGGTCGGTCCACGGCCGTTGTTGATGAACAGGGCGGACTTCCTCATGCGCGCGAAGTGGTCGTCGGACAGCATGTGGTGCGTTTCCGCGTTGAGCGGTGCATGCATGGATACGAAGTCGGAGCGCTCGAGCAACTCGTGGAGGCTGGTCACGGGCTCGACGTTGACGCCGGTCATCTCGAGTTCGCCGACGTAGGGGTCGTAGGCCAGCACCCGCAGGCCGAAGGCGTGGCAACGGCGCGCCACGGCCTTGGCGACGTTGCCGAACGAGATAAGACCGATGGTCAATCCCCAGAGTCGCGGAATGTCCGAATGGTGCGGCCGGCCTTCGGACCAGCGACCCTCCTGGGTCATCCTGTGCATCAGCAGCAGACGCCGGTGGGCGGCGAGAAACATCATCATGGTGTGGTCGGCCACCTCGTCGATGAACACATCGGGCACGTTGGTGACGACGATGCCGTGGTCGGTCGCGGCGTCCACGTCCACGGTGTCCGCACCCACACTGCCGAGACCGATGACCACGCAGTTGTCGAGATTGGCGATGATGTTGCGGCTGATGCGGCGCCCTCGGGCGATCAGGGCGTCGGTGTTGCGAACGGCGTCGATGAACTCCTCCTCGGTCTTGGCCGGGACCTCGACGATCTTCGCCCCAATGGGATCCAGGGCCTCGCGTTCAATCTCGTATTTCGAGTCGGCAAGATCGTACGAGACGCCGACCTGGGCCTGGACCATCACCGTGTACTTCGGATCAGTCATTCGTTTTGTTCTCCCGGAAAGTGGTGTCAAAACCCGCCAGTATAGGCCATACCGGTTGCTGCCCTTTGTTGCGCACCCGGCCTATCACCGGCCTATCGGCCCATGGCTACGTTGAAAGACCGCTACTGCTCCGTGCGGTCGGGGCCGCGGCGAAGGGCGCTCAAGGCGAGGCGTTCGGCCATCTCGGCGAAATCGATGCCGGCGGCGCGGCAGGCGTCGGGGAAGAGGCTGGTCGACGTCATGCCGGGAAGGGCGTTCACCTCCAACAGCCAGACCGAGTCGCCGACGATGAAGTCGGCACGGGAAAAGTCGCGCAGCCCGAGACAGCGGTGGGCGCGCACGGCGTAGTCTTCGAGTTCGCGCAGGCGGGTCTCGGGCAACCGGGCCGGGATGATGTGTTCACTCTTGCCGGGGGTGTAGCGGTTGTCGAAGTCGTACCACTCGCCGTCCGCCACCGTGATCTCGGTGACCGGCAGCGGCACGGCATCCGCGCCATGCTCGTCAAGTACACCGACCGTGGCTTCGGTGCCCGTCACGTGGCGCTCGACGAGAGCGCCGCCGCCGTACCCCAGGGCTTCTCGGAGCGGCTGCACGAGATCCCCGCCATTGGGCAACAGCGTGACGCCCAGTGCCGAGCCTTGGCGACGCGGCTTGATGACGACGCGGTCCCCGATTGCCGTGCGGACGCGTTCGGCAGCCGCTTCGGAATCGGTTTCCGGTGCGATCAGCACATCGTCCACGACGGGCAGGCCGGCGGCTTGGAACAGCGCCTTGGCGAGGTACTTGTCCATGGCCGCGGCCGAGCCTTGTACACCGCTGCCGACGAACGGCATGCCGAGCATGGCGAGCAGGCCCTGCACGGTTCCATCCTCGCCGGGTGGCCCGTGCAGCATGGGAAAGACCACATCGGGGTCCACGGCGCGCAACGCGCCGACCAGCTCGCGGTCGAGTTCGATGACGACCACCTCGTGGCCCCAGGTTCGCAGCGCCGAGGCGATGCCGCCGGCGGATGATCGCGACACCTCGGCCTCGGCGGAGGAGCCGCCGGCGAGGACCGCGATCTTCAGGGCAGTGGGCATGGGTCGCGCGACGGCGGGTTCTCAATGTCCGGATCCGACAGTCCTCCCGCCGGCTCGATGCCGAAGATGCGCGCGAAGAACGCATACTCGGCCTCGATCACCCGGCGAACGTTTTCGGCGCGGCGGAAACCGTGTCCTTCGCCGTCGAACAGCAGATAGGCAACGGGAATACCCTTGGCCGCCAAGGCGTCGCGCATGGTTTCGGACTGGTTGGGGGGCACGACCCTGTCGTCGGCGCCTTGGAAGAAGATCACCGGGCAGTTCAGCCGCTCGACGTGGTTGATGGGGGAGCGAGCACGCATCGCATCGGCATCGCCCACCAGCGTGTCCAGGTAGCGCGACTCGAACTTGTGGGTGTCGGCGGCCAGGGCTTCGAGATCGCCCACGCCGTAGTGGCTGGCACCCGCCTTGAAGACGTTGGTGAAGGCCAGCGCCGCCAGTGTCGTGTAGCCGCCGGCGCTGCCGCCGCGGATGGCGATCCGGGCGGGATCCACCAGCCCCTGGCCGACCAGGTGCCGCACGCAGGCGGCGCAGTCGTCGACGTCGACCCGGCCCCAGGCGCCGTTCAAGCGTTCACGATAGGCTCGTCCGAACCCGGTGCTGCCACCGTAGTTCACATCCGCCACGGCCCAGCCTCGGGAGGTGTAGTACTGCACCCGCCAGGATAGGCTCGCCGTCGTGCTCGAGGTGGGGCCACCGTGCGTGGTGACCAGCAGGGGGGGTAGTTCGTCCTCCGGAACGTCGACGTCCCTGGACTTCGGCAGGTAGAGAAAGGCGTGCGCATCGCCCTGCGTCGAGCTGAACACCAGTGGTTCGGGAACGGAAATGACTTCCACGGGAACCGCAGGCTTCGGCGGCGTCGCGATGTCGGTACGTCTGGAGGTGGCCAGTTCGAGTTCCACGATGCGGCTGGGCCGGTCGGCGAACCCGGCGATGAAGGCCACGCCTCTCGGCGTGCGTGTGAGCGCGGCGTACGACGAGCAGTCACCGTCGAGAGGACTCGCAAGGCCCTGGTCCAGATCCACCAGGACCAGCGAAGGAACGCCGTTGTCGACGCGCCGCGCGACGACGTGCCGAGGGCCCACGGGCACGTAGTACGAACTGCCGAATACCCAGGCCGGACCGGCGTACTCGGCGTCTTCCTCGAGCGCCACGAACACGCCGGAGTCGTCGTGGACGTGGAGATTCCAGAACCCGGCCGCGTCGGAGGCGAACACCAGGCGTCCCGCGCACCACTCTGGCTGCACGACCGATTCTTGCGCACCCCCCGCAACCAACGTGGTGGCGCTCGGATCCGACCCGTCGTCGTATCGGACGACGAACAGCTGGGTACCGTCGAACGGCATATTGGGGTGATCCCACGCAAGGAATGCCAGCCGGCCGTCGCCGGAAGGCCGGGGTGCCGCATAGAAATCGTGGCCGCTGTGGAGGCATTGGACCGTGCCGCTCGCGACCTCGATCCGCACGAGGTCGTTGACGGGTTCGGATGCTCGGCCGTGGCGTTCGCGCACGGCGAAGATGGCTGTCCCCTCCCAAACGAGGTCGGCGAAGCGTTCGGTCGCGTCGCCCTCGG
>JAGWBN010000173.1:10760-11153 GCA_021295875.1 Pseudomonadales bacterium | reverse complement strand
CAACGACGCCGAGTCGCGACGCGAAACCAGTGCCGCGTTCTTCTTCCTGAACACCAGCAAGCGCAGCGTGACCGTGGACGTCGACTCGGCCCAAGGTCGCGAGCAACTCGCGGCACTGGTGCGGCGGTTCGACGTGGTCATCGCGGGAGAGACGTCGGAGTCCCTGGAGGCGCGCGGGCTCGGCTACGACGTGCTCCGCCGGTGGAATTCGGCGGTGATTCTCACCACCGTTTCGGGCTTCGGTTCCTTCGGTCCCCATTCCGGCTACCAGTCGTCCCATCTCGTCTGCTGCGCCGTGGGTGGCTGGTGTCAGTTGTGCGGCCTGCCGGAAGGCGAACCCCTGCAGGTCGGAGGCGCGCTCTCCGAGACCCTCGCCGGTTCCTTTGCCGCGGT
>JAGWBN010000173.1:7668-10537 GCA_021295875.1 Pseudomonadales bacterium | reverse complement strand
CAGTGGCACATGCTGTGCGAGTTCCTCGGCCGCAAGGACATCGCCGAGGACCCGCGCTATCGGAGGATGTCGTGGATCAACCCGGACGAACGTGTCGAGGAAATCCGCGCCGCGTTCCAGGCCGCGCTGACGGACCGCACCGCCGAGGAACTGTTCCACGAGGCGGAGAGCTGGCGCGTCCCGTTCGGCCTCGTGCCGGACATGGCGGGTCTGTTCGACCTGCCGCCCCATCGCCACCGGGGCTTCTTCGCCGCCCTCGAGCATCCGGTCGCCGGCACGGTCGAGGTGCCGGGCATTCCGTTTCACGCCACCGCCACCGAGACCCGCCCGTCGCGACCGCCGCTGCTGGGCGAACACACGGAATCGGTGCTGGCGAACCTGCCCGAGGCGACCGTGTCGCCGACGCCGGATGATCCGGACGGCGACAATCCACTCCCCCTCGAAGGCGTTCGCGTGCTCGACCTGTCGATGTTCTTCGCCGGACCCGTGTGCGCCCAGATTGCCGCGGATGCCGGTGCGGAGGTCATCAAGGTCGAGTCGATTCAGCGGATCGACGGCTGGCGGGGCAGCGCGTCGTCGAACGCCGATACCGAACTGCCGGGCTGGGAGAGTTCGCCTTATTTCAACTGGGTGAACCGAAACAAGCGAGACGTCACACTGAATCTCAAGGACCCGCGCGGCGTGGCGATCCTGAAGACCATGGTCGAGGACGCGGATGTCCTCATCGAGAACTACACGCCGCGGGTCATGGCCGGGTTCGGGCTCGGCTACGACACGCTACGCGCCATCAACCCGCGGCTGGTGATGATTTCGCTGTCCGGTTTCGGTGCCGACAGCCCGTGGCGGGACTACGTCGCCTTCGGCATGTCCACCGAACAGATGGCCGGCTTCACCCACCTCACGGGGTACGCCGGCGGAGAGCCGTTGTTCACCGGCACCACCGGCGGCGACCTGTTCGCCGGGGTCATGGGCGCCAATGCGCTGTTCGCCGCGATCAATCACCGCGACCGCACCGGCGAGGGCCAGCACATCGACTTCGGCCAGGTGGAGGCGTGCAGCCTCTACATCGGTGACGCGATGACCGGCTGGTCGCTGGCCGGGGTCGATCCCGGCCGGGTCGGCAACGGCCACCACCACTATCCGCTGCAGGGCGTCTTTCCCTGCCGCGACGATCGATGGATCGCCATCACCTGCAAGGATCTCGGCCAATGCGCCACACTTGCCGGACTCGTCGGCGAGGAATCCATCGCCGACGGCGGCACCGGGTGTCACGGCGCGCTCGCGGCCTGGACGAAGGAGCGCAACCACCTGACGCTGATGGTCGACTTGCAGGCCGCGGGGATTCCGGCGGGCGCGGTTATGAAGGGTCCGGAACTGCTGGCCGATGCCCAGCTCGCCGCCCGCGACGGTCTGCTGCGTCAGGACCGGCCGGGCCTGGGGGTCAAGCACTACCCGGGTCAGCCGTACCGGTTCCGCCGGGCGGCCACCTCGCCGAACCGGCGCGCGCCGTTGTTGGGCGAGCATTCGAGCGAGGTGTTGAGAGAGCACGCGGGACTCACGGACGACGACATCGCGGAACTCGTCATCGACGACGTGGTGGGGACAGTGCCGCTTGCGGCGCGTTGAGCAAGAGAGGGGCAGAATGGGGAGTGGCAGAATGGGGACACCCACCGTGGTCGGGGAAGGCAGATTGGGGGCACCCACCTTGGTCATATCGTCGAGGTCAATCGTTACGAAGCCTGCCGCACTGTGGGTCGGACTGGCGATGCTCTTCGCGCCCGTCGTTTACGCCGCCGAGGCCGAGCAGAGTGTCGCTCTACCTTCGGCCGACACCTCGTCGCTGTTCTGGACGCAGGAGGAACGCATCGTCGGTTTCCGCAACTTCGACGCGATCTACCCCACCCGGCCGGTCGACAACGGCACCGACTATCTTCCCCTGGTCGATGATCCTCGGGATTTCTCGGCACTCACGTACGTCGTCGACGGTGCGACCCGTACGCTCGACCAGTACCTGGAGAGGTTCCACGTGGCCGGTGTCCTGGTTGCCAAGGGCGATCGCATCCTGCTCGAGCGCTACCGCCTCGGGCATACGGAGACATCGCGCTGGGTGTCGTATTCGGTGGCGAAGTCCGTGACCTCCCTGCTCATCGGCGCCGCCATTCGCGACGGCTACATCGAAAGCGTCGATGAACCGGTGACCGACTACCTGCCGCGCCTCAAGGACAGCGCCTACGAACGCACGACGATTCGCCACCTGCTGCAGATGGCGTCGGGCGTCGCCTGGAACGAGAGCTACACCAACCCGGGCTCCGACGTCGCGCTCGCCGGCGGCGCCAACGGCATCGCGCTCTACGAATACCTCGCGAAGCGCCCCGCGGACGGGGCGCCTGGTGAGAAGTTCAACTACAACACCGGCGAAACCAACCTGGTCGGCTCGCTGCTGCGCTCGGCGATCGGCAACAACGCATCGACCTATCTCGGCGCGAAGATCTGGCGTCCGATGATGGAACACCCCGCCACCTGGAGCATCACCGCCGGGGTCGAGCTCGGCGGCTGCTGTATCCACGCGACGTTGCGCGACTACGCCCGGCTCGGCATTTTCGCCATGCGCGGTGGCGTGCTGCCGGACGGCACCGAGACGCTGCCCGACGGTTGGATGCGGGAGTCCACTAAGGGATCCCCGGGCAACCCCGGCTACGGCTACCTGTGGTGGCTCTGGGACGAAGGTGCGTACGCGGCCCTCGGCATCTTCGGCCAAACGATCTGGATCGATCCGCGCAACAGCATTGTGATGGTCACGCACAGCGCGGCCCCCGCGGCCACCAGCCCGGCACAGAATGCCCATCTCGACGCCTTGATCGACGCCCTG
>JAGWBN010000173.1:0-7271 GCA_021295875.1 Pseudomonadales bacterium | reverse complement strand
CGACACGGTGCGGATGCCGGGCGGCAGCACGGGCAAGACGTTCGTCGCCGCGTTGACCATGCTGCTGGTCGAGGACGGCGTGCTGTCGGTGGACGACCCGGCATCGAAGTGGCTCGGCGGCGAGGGTTGGTTCAAGCGCCTGCCGAACGACGACGAGATCCTCGTCCGCCACCTGCTCTCCCACTCGTCGGGGCTCGGCGACTACCCGTACACGATGCGCTACCGGATGGGTTCCGTGTTTCGCGCGATCCGCCACGGCGGCATCCGCTTCGATCCCGAGGAACTGATCCGCTTCATCGACCGCAAAGCGCTGTATCCGGTTGGTCGGGGCTACGCCTACACCGACGCCGGCTACCTCGTGCTCGGGCGCGTGATCGAAGCCGCGACGGGTCGCACGTACTACGACCTGGTGCGCGAACGCATCCTCGAGCCGCAGGGCCTCGACCAGATCGGGCTCCAGGACCGCTCGGTTCTGCCGAACATCACGCCGGGCTACATGATGGGCGCCCGCAACCTGAGGAAGGACGGCACCATGAAGATCGACCCGTCCTCCGAGTGGACCGGCGGCGGCCTCACCACCAATCCGACCATGCTGGTCGAGTTCTACGGCGCGCTGACCGAAGGCCGCATCGTCAAGCCCGAGAGCCTGGCGCTGATGCTGGAGTCGGGCTGGCAGAACCCGGCCACACCGGACTGGCACTACGGCTTCGGCCTCTTCGTCTACGATGATGGCGAAACATTCGGCCACGGTGGCCTGTGGCCGGGCTACCGAACGCATGTCACCCACTATGCGTCGTCGGGAACGACCATCGCCGTGCAGACCAACCGCGACGGCCGCCTCGACATGCAATCCGTGGTCACACGGATTGCAGAACTCCCGTAGCGGCACTTGGCGACGGGTAGTATCGTTAAATAGTACCTTTTGAGTTGTCTTGTTGATACTAAACAAATCACAGTTGTATTAGACAATCCCTAGGGATGATGATCCCGTTCGTCGTTGGGACTCTTGGGACTCTTGGAGATAGCGCCATGAAACTGTCCATGAAGGCGTGTCTGCCACTGATTTGCACTTTGGCGTCGGGATGTGCCGGCGTCGTCGTCGAGCCGCCTGACGACCTGTTCAACCTCCACGAGATCGACACGGGGTCGGCCGAGCATCAGACGCTGCTGGTCGGCTCCTTCACCGCCCCGGGATCCGTGGAACTCGCCGTGATCGATGTGTTGGACGGTGGCCAGCGGGAGCTGACGTTGCACCGCCTGGACGGGGACGACTGGAATGCGGTGCGCCAGTGGCCGCTGGGCCGGGACGTGCTGTTCGTCGACCGGGTGAATGTCGACGGGCGCGACCATGTGCTGACCTTCCGCCGCGGCAGCCTCGGCCGTTTCGATGTCGACAGCGGCAGCGAGGAGAGGCTGGTCGCGGTGACGATCACCTACGATCCCGGGGAGGAAGGCGGACTTCCGCGCTTGGACGTCGCCCGAGACCTGAACGGGGACGGGCGCGACGACCTCGTGGTGCCCGACACCGACGGCTTCTGGGTGTCCACGCAGTCGGAGGACGGTTCGTTCGTCGAACCGGTGAAGCTCGGTCCCGCCGAGCCGCTCCTCGACGAGCGGGCCTACGGCGACACCAAGACCTATGGCGAAGTGGGCATCACGCCGATGACGCTGCCCTGGTATCTCGGTCGCGTCCACCGGATGGACTACGACCGCGACGGCCGTACGGATCTCGTGTTCTGGAACCGGGACCACTTCGAGGTCCACAGGCAGGATTCCGCGGGCCGCTTCCAAGCACAGCCCGAGACCTTCACGACGGGGGTTCCGTTCGGATTCGACGGCGCGTACACGATGGCTTTCCAGTTCGAAGGCAAGAGCGTGCCGTCGGTGCTTCTCGGCGTCGGCGGACGGATCGAGCACACCCTGCTGCACGGCTTCCGCGATCTGAACGCCGACGGTGTCGCGGATCTCGTCACCCTGACGTTCTCCGGTCGCCGGGTGTTCAGCCTGCGGGGACGCTACGACGTGCACTTCGGCCGGCCGGCGCCCGGCGGCACGGTGTTCCCGGCGACTGCGCCCCGGACCGGCGGTCGGACAGGCGTGGGGCTACGCATCCCAGAGCTTCCTCGACTTCGACGGCGACGGCACGACCGACCTGGCGATGGTCTCCGTGAACACCGGACTCGGCGGCATGGCACGGGCCATGGTCGCCAAGTCCATCACGGTCGACGTGGCGCTATTCCGCCTCAGCGACGGCGAGTACCCCCCGAGGCCCGACGCCAGGCGAAAGGTCCGCACGCCTCTCGCACCCTTCGACAAGCGCGGCGTGCTCTTTCCAACGGTGCTCGTCGGCGACGTCAACGGCGACGGCCGCTCCGACGTCCTGGCGGTCGAACGCTGGGACGAGTGGTCGGTCTATCTCGGCACCCCGGGACCGAATCCCCTGTCAACACGACCGGTCAAGGTGGCCGCCGCGGTACCCAGGGACGACCGCTTCGCCAACGTTCGCGATCTGAACGGCGACGGCAACGAAGACGTCGTCATCCACCATCGATCCAAAGCCGGGGCGAACCGCGTCATCGTCCTGCTGGCGCGGCGAAACTCGTAGGCCCGTTGTCGGTCACTCCCCGATGGGGCCCAAACGTGCACGTGCCTCGCTGAACGATACTTCGCGACCTGCGCTGATATCGGCGGGCCCCGCGTTGATCGCGGCATCGGATTCGCGCTTGGCCTCCGCCTGAACGTCGCGTTGCTTGGCGTTGGTGACGCTCGACGCCTCGATGTCCCGTGACCTCTCCTTATCCATCATGATGAGGCGCCGCTGGTCGCGGTCCAGCACAGTGTTGAACCTCCAGACGTGGGGATCAACTACCGTCGATGAGCCCACACCGTGCAGTGAACTCGATTCGCATCGACGCGGAACTCGGGCGGTGCCTGGCCGTTCGTCCGCAACGCCTGTCGGGCTGCGGGAATGCCGAATCCGTAGCGCTGCACCAAACCGAACACCCGCATTGCCTCCGCGACCGTCGGGTTGCGGTAGTCGACGACACCGGGCTGCCCGAAATTGTCAGGATTGACATCGCCGAACGGGCCGCCGGGATTCGCGATCTCGACCCGGTCGTCGAACCAGTAGACATGTACCGGCGCATTCGTGCCCTCGTAGTTGCGATGCATGATCGCGTTCCGTACGAGCTGCTGCAGGGCAAGAAGTGGGTAGCTCGAACGGCGCGTCTCCCTGGTACCCGACTTGAAGTCGACGGATGTCCGGTTGTGGGCAACGAGTTTGTCGTCGAGCCGCCGGATTTGGTTGGTGATCGGCCCCACGCAGCGGGTCTCGTCGAGCACATCGTCGCCCCACTCAGTCCCGGCAACGCGAAGAAACTGCGCGTAGGCCCCGGGCAGATAGTCTTGCGGGTGCCTTCCGAGTGCGAGGATGCCAGCCACGGTGGGTACTGGATCGCCGGCTGAAACGATCATCTTGGCGGCAGCGAGGCGCTCTTCGGTCGTCCGATCGTTGGCCGCGAGCGTCTCGGGGTCGACCGCAGCTGGTAGGTACTCGTCCTGGAACAGGCCGACGCGGAGATCGTCGAGATCCGCGTCCGGCAAGGCGCGCGCGTCGAAGTGGCGGTCGCGGTGACGGCGCTTTTCCGAGAGGATACGCTCGTCCTGGGCGGTGGCAACGCCTCGTCGCGGTCCGACGCGAACCCATGTGCGGCCCCGGTAGCGGACCGGCGGCGCATCGGACGGTCGGACGGTCACAACCGCAATGGCGACCCCGAAAAGGATGCGTTTCTCCACTGTCATCGACGGGGGTGGAACGATGTTGCCGTCTGCCTTGATGTCGGCGAGCTGCAATAGCAGATCGTCCGAAATCGTCAACCCGGAAGGGCTTCCGGCGTCGGTGACACCGAGAAACACGACGCCGGGTCGGCGATGGTCCGGCAGGTCGTTGGCTAAAGCGCACACGACCTCCGGGATACGCCGGGGCGAGTCGCCCTTGAGGGATTCCTTTCGCTCCACCAGATCGGACTCCAGGTCCGCAAGAAGGGACTCGAGTTCGCGATCCGTGTAGCCGTTCGTCACGCCGGCTCTCCGGCCCGCGCCACGAGTTCCGCCATCACGTGGCTCACGCTGGTTACCCCAAAGTCCGGCTCGCGCCTGAAGAGTCGGCGCAGGTAGTGTACTTGATGGTCGCCGTATCAGTTGTGCGCGTCGAAAGTTGATGCCTTCACCTGCCGCGCCGCGTCCATGTGGCAAACTTGACGGCTGGCTGCGCTCAAGGTGAATGACGAACATGGCAGAGGCTCAAACCATCCCGGCCGAGTCGGAGGCGCTCGGACGCGTGCTCGACTCCATCGACGACCTCGATCTCCAACGCAACATCGTGGAGTTGGAGACCCACGGCTTCACCACCGTCAAGGGTGTGCTGTCGGACACCCAGATCGAACGCGCGAAAGCGGCGATCCTCGCCCGGGTGGAAGAGCACCTCGGGCGCAAGCTCGACCCCGACAACGCCACCGCGGAGGATTTCCAGGGGATGACCTACGTCCCCTACATGCTCTACGAGGACGAGATCTTCGAGGAGATCTTGGTCGAACCCAAGCCCCTCGCGCTCATCACCTACCTGCTCGGCGAGAGCTGCCTGCTGTCCAGCATGGGCTGCCACTTCCGCGGACCCGGCGGTGCGCCGCTGCCCCTGCACTCGGACAACGGCAACGGCATTCCCGCGCCCTACGTGACGTTCTCCCAGGTGGCGAACGTCAACTACGCGCTGACCCCCTACAGCCGGGAAGCCGGGGCGCTGGCCATGGTGCCGGGCAGCCACAAGCTGGCGCGTTCGCCCCGGCTCGACGAGATGGGCCTCGGTGACGGTGGAAATCCCAACGCGGTGTCCATGGACATCGACCCGGGCGATGCCGTGGTCTGGCACGGCAACACGTGGCACGGCTCGTTCGTGCGCGAGATGCCCGGCGTGCGCATGAACCTCGCGGTGTATTTCAACCGCCAGTACATCCGCACCCAGGAGCTCCACGGCGATGCGGTGCCGGAGGAGGTGCGCGAACGGCACGCCGACGACACCCGCTTCCTCAACCTGCTCGGCGCGAAACAACCCTACGGCTGGCGCCGGGAAGGACCGGACTACAGCAAGTTCGCCCTGGCGCCGCGCGGTCTATACGACTAGTCGACTGCATCGACGCGGTTTGGGAGGCAGGCCTCGCGTGACACGGCCGCTACGTGTCCTCGAACTCGGCGGCGGCTTTGCCGCGGCCAACGCGGCCAAACTGCTGGGCGACCACGGTGCGGACGTGGTCAAGGTCGAACCGCCGGAAGGCGATCCGACCCGGCGGCGCGGGCCGTTCCCCGACGGCCTGGAAGATCCGGAGAAGAGCGGTGCATTTCTCGCGCTGAACGTCAACAAGCGCGGGGTTGCACTCGATGCCGGGACGGACGACGGCCGTCGCGAACTGGCGCGGTTGATCGCCTGGGCCGACATCCTGGTGCACAACCTGCCGCACAACCGGGCGGCGGAACTCGGCCTCGATCCGGTGACCCTCGAGTCCGGCCACCCACAGCTCGTGGTGCTGTCCATCACGCCGTTCGGCATCACCGGCCCGTACCGCGACTACCGAGGCACCGAGTTGATCGTCGCCAACGCCGGGGGTTGGACCAATCTCTGCCCCGGGAGCCATGCCGAACCCGAGGCGCCACCGCTCAAGGTGTTCGGCCACCAGTGCGCGCTGATGGCGGGCACGGCGGGTGCGCTCACGGCACTTGCCACGGCGCGCGAGGCGCGACGTTCCGGCGTCGGCGAGCACATCGATCTGTCGGAGCAGGAATACGTCGCCTCGGTGTTGGAAGGGGGTGTTCCGCTCTACTCCTACCGAAACGCCGTGCTCAAGCGCTTCCACCCTCGGGGCCTCATCCCGTGGCGGATCTTCGAGGCCAAGGACGGGCCGATCTTCCTGGTGTGCGCCGAACAGGACCAGTGGCAGCGGCTCGTCGAGTTCATGGGCAATCCCGAGTGGGCGCAACTGGAGGTCTTCGCCGACATGCGCGCCCGGGTGGAGAACCAGGATCTCGTCCACCAGTTCGTCCAGGACTTCATCGCCGACTGGAATGCCTGGGAGCTCTATCACGAGGCCCAGAAGCAGCGCATCTGCTTCGCGCCGATAACGAACTACGCGGAACTCGCGGCCAACGAACACCTGCGGGCGCGCGGCTTCTTCACCGCGGTGGACCAGCCGGGCATCGGCTCCGTCGAACACCTGGCGTCGCCGGTGCTGACGATGACCGGGCGCGCGGCGATCAGCCGCCCGTCGCCCCGCCTGGGGCAGCACAACGACGAATTGCTCGGCGGCGAACTGCCGGCTCGTACATCGGTGGAAAGCCAGCCGGAGAGGCTGCCGTTGGAAGACGTGCGGGTGGTCGATCTGACCTGGGTCTGGGCGGGGACGTTCTGCACCATGAACCTCGCGCACCTCGGTGCCGAGGTCATCCACATCGAGTCCGCCAAGCGACCGGACCTCTACCGCCGAACCACGCTGGACACTTCAGGTGCGGAATTCGGTCTCGACGAGTCGGGCATGTTCAACCAGTGGAACCAGGGCAAGCTCGGGGTCGCGGTGGATCTACGCGACGAGCGCGGCATCGAGGACGTCGTCGTGCAGAACTTCGCCACCGGCGTCCTGGAGCGACTCGGACTCGGCTACGACGTGCTGCGCGAAGTCAATCCGCGGATCATCCTCGCGAGCATCAGCGGCTACGGCCAGTCGGGGCCGTTCCGCGACTACATGGGCTACGGCCCCGCCACCTCGCCGCTGACGGGCATCTCGGCGGTGACGGGCTACGTCGGCGGCGGTCCGGAGGAAGTCGGCCTCTCCATGCCCGATCACAACGCCGGCATCACCGCCGCACTGGCCGTCGTCTCCGCCTTGGAACGCCGCGACGAGACCGGTCTCGGCGACCACCTGGACGTCACCCTGTTCGAGTCGAGCGCGGCCTACGGTGTGGAAGCGTGGATGCAATACGTATTCAACGGCACCCAGCCGGAACGCGCCGGCAACCGCGATCCCGGGATGTCACCCCACGGCTGCTTCCCCTGCGCCGGTGAAGACGAGTGGGTCGCCATCGCCTGCGCCACCGACGACGAGTGGCGAACGCTCGCCGCGTTGATCGACCCGGCGCTCGTCGACGACGCCCGATTCGAGTCGCTCGAGCCCCGCAAGGCCAACGAAGACGCCTTGGAGGAGATCATCGCCGAGTGGACCCGGGAC
>JAGWBN010000172.1:7917-12282 GCA_021295875.1 Pseudomonadales bacterium | reverse complement strand
GGTGCGGCCTCGCCGTGGCGACGATGTCCGCGGCGATGGCGGGGTCGTCGGCGCCGGGGACGGCGTGTTTCGCGCTGGCCGGAATGACGGCACCGACCAGGGCGAGGAGCGACCGCCGTTCGTTGTCGGTGAAGGGACCGTCGCTGGCGATTGTCGTGGCCATGTCGTCAATCGAACAGGTTGGCAAGCCGCTGCTTCATCGCGTCGGCGATGTAGAGCGCGAGCGCCTGGATGGTCCGTGTGGGGTTCACGCCGGCCGAGGTGACGAAGATGCTGCCGTCGACGATGAACAGGTTCCGCACATCGTGGCTGCGGCCCCACTCGTTGACCACCGAGCGCTCGGGGTCGGTGCCCATGCGCGCGGTGCCCATCAGGTGCCAGCCGCCGACGCCGATGGGCGCTTCGGTGATGACGTCCGTTGCCCCCGCGGCCTCGAGCGCCTCGGTGGCGCGGGCGACGGCGTGGTCGAGCATGCGCCGGCTGTTCTCCGAGAGCGCGTAGTCGATCCTGGGCGCCGGAATGCCGTGGCCGTCGGTGAGCGCCGGGTCGAGCGTCACGGTGTTGTGTTCCTCGGGCAGGTCCTCGCAGATGCCCACCATGCCGGCGATGCGGTTGAACAGTTGCCGGTAGGCGTCGTGGTGGCCCTCGCCGAACGGGATGCGGCCGCCGAACATACCGGTGAGCGCCGTCGCCACCGGTCCGCGGCCCCGGTTGATCTCGTAGGTGTAGCCGCGCACGAAACCGCGACTTCGGTCGGTCTCGTAGAACTCCTGGCTCCAGATGCACACGCCGGGTCCCCGGTAGCCGTCCAGGGGCTCGTCGAAGATGCCTTGGATGGAGGCGTAGGGATGGAACATCAGGTTCCTGCCCACGAGGCCGCTGGAATTGGCGATGCCGTCGGGGAATCGGCCTGAAGTCGAGTTCAATAGCAGCCGGGGCGTGCCCACGCCGTTGCAGGCGACGATCACCACTTCGGCCGGCTGGAAGTGCTCCACACCGTCGCCATCGAAGTACACGACCCCGGAGGCCATGCCGTCGCCGTTGACGGTGATCTCCCGCACACGGCAGCGGGTGCGGACTTCCACGCCGGCCCTGACCGCGTGGGGCCAATAGGTGATGTCGGTGCTCGCCTTGGCGCCCTGGGCGCAGCCGCTGCCGCAGGCGCCGAGGTTGATGCACTTGTCGCGGCCGTCGTAGGCCTCGGTGGCGATGGCCGTGTCGGACGGCCACCAGTGCCAGCCGAGCTTGTTGAAGCCCTTGGCGATGGTCGCGCCGGCGCGGCCGAGGGGTACCGGCGGCATCACCGGTTCCTTGGGCGGGTACGCGGGGTCGCCGGCGAGCCCCGAGGTGCCCATCATGCGGTCGTTCTCGGCGTAGAAGGGTTCCAGGGTCCGATAGTCGATGGGCCAGTCGTCGGCCACCCCGTCCAGGGTCTTCACTCGGAAGTCGGAGGGGTGGAAGCGCGGGAAATGCCCAGCGTAGAGATTGAAGTTGGCGACCGAGATGGGCGAGTTCGCGTCGTTGACCGGGTAGTCCGCGTCCCGTTGGCGGCGATTCGGGCTGATGCTCATGTCGCCGTAGGCGCGCGCTTCCCAGTCGCGGCCCGTGCTCGGGTACGCCAAGGGGTTCATCCAGTCGCCCTGCTCGAGACAGACGATGCGCATCCGCGTCTCGGCGAGACTCCACGCCACCGCGGCACCGGAAGCACCCGCGCCGACGATCAGGACGTCGACCGGATCCGTCACGGCGTCTCGGCGGATCCCAGGTGGGCGTCGCCGGCGACGGTGCCGCGAATCGAGGCGACGTCGATCTCGACGGAACTCAGCCGCTCGCGAATCGCGGCGACGTCGATCTTGACGGAGTTCAGCCCTTCGCGGATGGCGCCGACATCCACTTCCACCGTTCGGAGTCGCGCATCGAGTTTGTCGATCCGCGTGCCCAGCCCGGCACCCAAGCCATCCGTGTCGGCCTTCAGCTCGTTGCGCAGGTTGGCGATGTCGGCCTTCAACTCGTTGCGCAGGTTGGCGATGTCGGCCTTCAACTCGTTGCGCAGGCCGGCCATCTCGGTGCGCATGTCGCTCAAGTCCTCGCGCCCGTCCTTTCGCAGCTCGGCGATATCGCTGGCCAGGCGCGAGTGGGCGTTCTGCATCATGGCGCCGAGCGTCAAGGCGATGGTGACCATCGTTGTCAGCATGGCGATGGTTCTGCCATCGAGCCACGAAGGCAGGGCCATCGCTCCCCGAACCGGGGCGGATGTGGCGTGATCGGGCGTTTGCGCGGGTTCATTCATCGGTCGAACTTCCGAATTGCTGGTGCAGGATGGAATCCTGCGCCGCGCGAGGTGGTCGACACGTGCGACATTAGCACCTTGGACTGTGGGAAATCACGGCAATCGCGTGGCGCGAGGCCGAGCCAGCGGTTCGCCTACAAGCCCGCAGCGAGCCGCTTGATCATCCGCGCGAGGTCGTCCTTCAGGTCATCCCGCGCGAGGCCGTAGTGGAACAGCGCCTCCAGGTAGTTCACCGGGTCGCCGGTGGTCAGCCAGCGTCCGCCCCGAACCGGGCAGGCGTACACCGCCCCGCCTCGGTGCATGTAGGCCTCGATGGCGTCCATCAGCCAGAGCTCACCGCCCTTGCCGGTCGGCGGAACTTCCGGCGGCAGGATGTAGCGGCCGAAGCCCACCAGGTTGGAAGTCACGGCGGCGGGCGCCGGCTTCTCGACGATCTTGGTGACCCGCATCCCATCGTCGACCTCGATCATGCCGTAGTTCGAGACCTCGCTCGTCGGGACCTCCTGGGCACCCAGGATCACACCGGGCGTTTTGCGGTATTGCTCGATGAGTTGCCGGGTGAACGGCACCTCGGAACTCACCAGGTCGTCGCCGAAGGCGTAGACGAAGGGTTGGTCACCGAGCAGCGGCGCGGCGTTGAGGGCGGGCGTGCCGTTGCCGTACGGACCACGCTGGCGAATGTAGGCGACGTTGGCCAGTTCGCCCGGGCGGCGGATCTCCTCCAGGTGGCGTTCCTTGCCGCTCGCCGCCAGCGAGTCCTCCAGGGTGGGGTGCTGGTCGAAGTGGTCCTCCAGAACCTTCTTGTCCCAGCGGCTGACGAACACCACGTCCTCGATGCCGCTCGCCGCCAGTTCCTCCACCAGGTACTGGATGATCGGCCGATCGATCAGCGGGATCATCTCCTTGGGGATCGCCTTCGTCGCCGGCAGGAACCGCGTGCCGCTGCCGGCGGCGGCGATCACCGCCTTGGTAATCCGGGACGCGGCCAAGTACACCTCCGTCGTATGCCAAATCGGGTGGCGAACACACTGTAGCAAAACGAAACCGGATGTCCGTCAGGTCGTGTCGCCGGGCGGGGATATAATTGGTGCCTTGCATGGATTGGCATCGAGAATGGCCGAAGAGGTCGTGGTATTGGCGGCGGGCGCGGGAACCAGGATGCGTTCGACGTTGCCCAAGGTGCTCCATCCGCTGGGCGGCCGCCCCCTGCTGGCACATGTTCTGGACACGGCCCTAGGCCTGGAACCGAGCCGTGTCCATGTCGTTGTCGGCGAGCAGGCCGACCAGGTCAAAGCGTGTTTCGCGGACTACCCGGGTGTCTCCTGGGCATTGCAAAAGCCGGCCCGGGGCACGGGCCATGCCGTCGGCAGTGCGCTGCCGTCGGTGGCGGACGACGCGACCGTCCTCGTGTTGTTCGGCGATGCCCCGTTCACGACGGCCGACACGGCGGGACGGTGCATCCGGGAGGCGGGCGACGGTGTCGCGTTGGCCACCGTGCATCTGGACGATCCGACCGGGTTCGGGCGGATTCTGCGCGACGACGATGACCGCATCGTCGGGATCGTCGAGGAGCGCGACGCGTCCGAGGTCGAGAAGTCCATCACCGAGGCGAATACCGGCATTCTCGCGGCATCCAAGGCGCTGCTTGAGGATCTGATCGGCGCGCTTCGCGCGGACAACGACCAGGGCGAGTACTACCTGACCGACGTGGTCGCCTTGGCGGTTGGGCGCGGACTGCGCGTGACGACCGTCACCGCCGACGCGGAGGAGTCCCTGGGCGTCAACGACCATGCGCAACTCGCCCGCCTGGAGCGCGTCTATCAACGCCGCGTGGCCTCTCGGTTGATGGCCGGAGGAGTCACGCTCATGGACCCGGGCCGCATCGACGTCCGGGGTTCGCTTCGCGCTGGACGCGACTGCGTCGTCGACGTGAACGTGGTGTTCGAAGGTGAGGTCATCCTGGGAGAGGGAGTACGCATCGGGCCGGGCTGCGTGATCCGCGATTCGGTATTGGGGGACGGTGTCAGCATCGAGGCGATGAGCGCCATCGACGGCGCGTCGGTCGCCGCCGGCTG
>JAGWBN010000172.1:1729-7847 GCA_021295875.1 Pseudomonadales bacterium | reverse complement strand
CCTCGGGGCGGGCGCCAAGGCCAACCATCTGGCCTACCTGGGCGACGCCTCGGTGGGCGAGGGCAGCAACATCGGGGCCGGCGCGGTCACCTGCAACTACGACGGGGTCGACAAGCACCGTACGGAAATCGGCGACGGCGTGTTCGTCGGCACCAACGCCACCCTGGTCGCGCCACTCGTCGTCGAAGACGAGGCCTATATCGGCGCCGGGTCGACCATTACCACCAAGGTCGGTCGTCGGGATCTCGCCGTCGGCCGCTCTCGGCAGCGCAACATCCGGGGTTGGACGCCACCCGCGAAGCGCAAACCACGAACCAGGGAGTAGTCGACCATGTGCGGAATCGTCGGCGCGGTCGCCGGTCGGGAAGTGCCGGCGATCCTGCTCGAAGGCCTGCAGCGGCTGGAATACCGCGGCTACGACTCGGCGGGCATCGCCGTGGCCAACGGCGCGGGGATCGAGCGTCGGCGCACCATCGGGCGGGTCAGCGAGTTGGCCGACAGCCTGGAAGCACGGCCGATCGCCGGACACTCGGGAATCGCCCACACCCGCTGGGCCACCCACGGCAGTCCCTCCATCGCCAACGCCCACCCGCACATGTCGCGGGGGCGCGTCTGTCTGGTGCACAACGGCATCGTCGAGAACCACGAGGAACTGCGCGACGAGCTCGTCGGCGCCGGCTACGAGTTCGATTCGGGTACCGACTCCGAGGTCATCGCCCACCTGATCGAGCACTGCGCCGGCGACGGGGAGGATCTCCTCGAAGCGGTGCGCAAGGCCGTCAAGCGCCTGGACGGCGCCTACGCCCTGGGCGTGATCTTCCGCGACGACCCGGGCCGGATCGTCGGCGTCCGGGTCGGCAGCCCGCTGGTCGTCGGCGTCGGCATCGGCGAGAACTTTATCGCCTCGGACGCCTTGGCGCTTCGCCCGGTGACCGACCGCTTCATCTACCTGGAGCAGGGCGACCTCGTCGACCTGACCGCGCGCAGCATCTCCATCTGGAACGTCGACGACCGCGCGGTGGTGCGATCAACCGTTCGCGTCGAACCGAGCGGCGACGCGGCGGACAAGGGCAACTACCGACACCACATGGAGAAGGAGATCCACGAGCAGCCGGAAGCGATCCGCGACACCCTGGAGGGGCGCCTCGGCCGCGACCACGTGCTCGAGCCGGCGTTCGGCATCGACGCCAAGCGCGTGTTCGACGACACCCGGGCGATCACCATCGCCGCCTGCGGCACGGCCTACTACGCCGGTTGCATCGCGCGCTACTGGATCGAGGAGTTGGCCGGAATACCGTGCAGCGTGGAGATCGCCTCGGAGTTCCGCTACCGCAAGTTCGTCAAGCCGCCGGGCGGATTGTTCGTGACGATCACCCAGTCCGGAGAGACCGCCGACACGTTGGCGGCGCACGCCATTGCCCGGGAGGCGGGTTTCGCCAACACGCTGACGGTGTGCAACGTACCGACCAGCAGCCAGGTTCGGGAGTCGGACCTCGCCGTGCTGACCCATGCGGGCACCGAGATCTGCGTCGCCTCCACCAAGGCGTTCACGACCCAGCTCACGGTGTTGATGATGCTGGCGATCCTGCTGGCGCGCCGCGCCGGTCTCGGTGCCGACAAGGAGGGTGAACTGGTCGAGGCCCTGCGCACCCTGCCCGACATCGTCGAGGAGACGCTCTTGCTCGATGCGCGCATCACCGATCTGGCGATGGCGTTCATGCACCGCCATCACGCGTTGTTCCTGGGCCGTGGCGCCCACTACCCGGTGGCGCTCGAGGGAGCGCTGAAGCTCAAGGAGATTTCCTACATCCACGCCGAGGGCTACCCGGCCGGGGAGTTGAAGCACGGTCCGCTGGCCCTGGTGGACGAGGACATGCCCGTGGTCGCCGTGGCGCCCGGCGACGAACTGGTCAAGAAGGTGCGCTCCAATCTGGCCGAGGTCCGCACCCGGGGCGGGCGACTCTACGTCTTCGCCGACGCCGACGCCGGCATCGTCGAGGCCGACGGGGTGACCGTCATCGAGGTGCCGAAGGTGCACGAACTCTTGGCACCCATCGTCTACACGGTGCCATTGCAACTGCTGGCCTACCACACGGCCGTGCTCAAGGGCACCGACGTGGATCAGCCGCGCAATCTCGCCAAGTCGGTGACCGTCGAGTAGCGACTAGGCCGCACTTCTCACCAGGGGCCGCGACGTGGTGAGAGATGCGGACTAGTGGGTATACTGTCCGCCTATCCAGCTTGTCCGGGTCGGCGTGGACGTCACACACATCCTCGATGGTCTGAACGACCGCCAGCGCGAGGCGGTCACCGCACCCGTGGGCAACCTGCTGGTGGTGGCGGGCGCGGGCAGCGGCAAGACCCGGGTCCTGGTGCATCGCATCGCCTGGCTGGTGGAAGCCCAGGGGGCGTCGCCGGGGGGCGTTCTCGCCGTCACCTTCACCAACAAGGCTGCGGCGGAGATGCGGGGCCGGGTGGAGCGTCTGCTCGAAGGACCGGCTCGCGCCATGTGGGTGGGTACCTTCCACGGCATAGCCCATCGCCTGCTGCGGATGCATTGGCGCGAGGCCGGCTTGCCGGAGAACTTCCAGATCCTCGATGCGGACGACCAGCTTCGCCTCGTCAAGCGCGTCCTGCGCACGCTCGACATCGACGAGCAGAAGTGGCCGGCGCGCCAGGCGGTGTGGTTCATCAACTCCCACAAGGACGAGGGCCGCCGCGCCAAGGACGTCAAGGCGGAGGACCACGACCTGTTCGCCGTCGTCCATCGGCAGGCGTACGAGGCCTACGAGGCGCTGTGCAACCAGGGCGGGCTCGTGGACTTCGCCGAACTTCTGCTGCGCAGCCACGAACTGCTGCGCGACAACGACGACCTGCGCGCCCACTACCGGCGCCGCTTCCGCCACCTGCTGGTGGACGAGTTCCAAGACACCAACAGCATCCAGTACGCCTGGCTGCGTGTCCTCGCGGCGGCCGAACCCGGCAGTTCACTGGGCCCCGGTGCAGTCTGGGCGGTGGGCGACGACGACCAGTCGATCTACGGCTGGCGCGGCGCGAAGATCCAGAACATCCACGACTTCCAGAAGGACTTCGCCGCTGTCGACATCGTCCGGCTGGAGCAGAACTACCGCTCCACGAGCCGGATTCTCGATGCCGCCAACGCGCTGATCGGCAACAACGCCGAACGGCTCGGCAAGAACCTGTGGACCCAGGCCGGCCAGGGCACGCCGATCCTGGTCTATTCCGGCTACAACGACCTGGACGAGGCGAGATTCATCGCCGACCGGACGCGGCGTTGGATCGACGACGGCGGCAGCCCGGACGAGGTCGCGATCCTCTACCGTTCCAACGCCCAGTCGCGGGTCGTCGAGGAAGCCTTCCTGCGTCTCGACATCCCCTACCGCATCTACGGCGGCCTGCGCTTCTTCGAGCGCCTCGAGATCAGGAATGCGCTGGCGTACATGCGCCTGGTGAGCCAGCGCCACGCGGACGTGGCCTTCGAGCGCGTGGTCAACACCCCGCCCCGGGGCATCGGCGGCGTGACCGTGGACGCGCTGCGCGCCATCGCCCGGTCACATGGCGTGTCCCTGTGGCAGGCGGCCAAGGAAGGCATCGCCCAGGACATCCTCAAGGGACGGGCCGCCACCACCGTCGGGGCGTTCGTCAAGCTGATCGACGACATCGCCACCGCCACGGACGGGGCGGCGTTGCACGAGATCGCCGAACACTGCATCGACACCAGCGGCCTCATGGAGTACCACGCCAAGGAGGGCGGCGAACGGGGCATGGCCCGCAAGGAGAACCTGGAGGAACTGGTGACGGCGTGCCGGCAGTTCGGCGGCGACCTGGTGTTCCCGGTCGCCGAGACCGGTGAAGACGACTCGCAAGGTTCGGAACTCGACGAGTTCCTCGACCAGGCGGCGCTTGAGAGCGGCGACTACCAGAGCGGTGGCCCGGCCGTGCAGATGATGACCATGCACTCCGCCAAGGGCCTGGAATTTCCGCTGGTGTTCATGGCCGGCATGGAGGAGGGACTGTTCCCGAACACCGGGACGGCTGGAGGAGGAGCGGCGGCTCGCCTACGTGGGCATCACCCGCGCCATGCGCCAGCTCTACTTCACCTATGCGGAGACCCGCCGCCTGCACGGCACCCAGACCAGCAATTGGCCGTCGCGTTTCCTTGACGAAATACCGGCTCAGTGCCTGGAGGAAGTGCGCATGGGCGGCGACGTCTCGCGTCCCTACCGCGCACAGGACGCGGACGCGAACGGCGATACGCCCGACGACGCCGGCCTGCGCATCGGCCAGGCCGTTCGCCACGCCACGTTCGGCGAGGGGATCGTGCTGCAGTCGGAAGGACGCGGCGAACGCACCCGCGTGCAGGTCAACTTCGCCGGCGCCGGCGCCAAGTGGCTGATGCTCGCCTACGCGAACCTGGAGGTCTTGAGGTAGACCGCTACCTTGGTTCCGCCTGATCGGAACGCCCTCTGATACGATGAACGGGTAGTTGGCGGAAGGTCACTCATGCGAAGACTGGAGCTGCCCCTGGTCAAAGGGGACCGCGTTTCGAGAGGTCACTGGCGACCAGCGTCACGCGTCAGGGGGCCGATGCGGTCTGGGCTGGTCGGCGCTCTCGGCGCTTTGCTGGCCGTCGCCTCCGGTTGCTCGACCGAACGGGAACCGGGCGGGGATCCGGTCTCCACGGGGCCGGCGGTGGAGTGGAAGCTGGTCACCACCTGGCCGAAGAATCTCCCGGCGCTGGGGACCGCCCCGGAGCGTCTCGCCGAACGGGTCGCGGCGATGTCCGCGGGACGGTTCAAGATCAAGGTGTACGCGGCGGGCGAGTTGGTGCCGGCCTTCGAAGTGTTCGACGCGGTTGCCGGCGGCACGGCGGAGATGGGCCATGGCGCCGCCTACTACTGGCGCGGCAAGCTGCCGATCGCGGCCGTGTTCACCACCGCGCCGTTCGGGATGACCGCCCAGGAGATGAACGGGTGGCTCCGATTCGGCGGTGGCATGGAGCTTTGGCGCGAACTCTACGAACCCTTCGGCGTCGTGCCGATCGCCACCGGCAACTCGGGAACGCAGATGGCGGGCTGGTTCAACAAGGAGATCCGCTCCCTCGCCGACATCCAGGGCCTGAAGATGCGCATCCCGGGCCTCGGCGGCGAAGTCTTCTCCCGTGCGGGTGGCGTCGCCGTGTCGATGCCGGGCAGCGACATGTTCACGGCCCTGCAAACGGGCGTCATCGATGCCACCGAGTGGATCGGTCCCTACAACGATCTCGCCTTCGGCCTCCAGGAGATCGCACGCTACTACTACTACCCCGGCTGGCACGAGCCGAGCGCCGTGTTGGAGGCGATCATCAACCAGGAAGCCTGGGAGTCGCTGCCGGACGATCTGAAGGCGATCCTGGAGACCGCCTGCACGGCGACCAACCAGGAGGTCCTGGACGAATTCACGGCGCGCAACGCCACGGCGCTCAAGGTCCTGGTCGAGGAACACGGCGTTGAGATTCGCCTGCTGCCCGACGACGTCCTCAAGCGCTTCGCGGAGCTGTCCATCGAGGTCCTTGAAGAGGAGGCCCAGGGTGACGATCTGTCCAAGCGCGTGCTCGATTCGTACCGGTCGTTCCTGGCCGACATGCGCGAATACCACGCCATTTCTGAGCAGGCCTACATCAACGCGCGCAGCGATGTGCGAGAAGAGACCGGCCGGGAAGACGGCTGAACGAGTCGTACGACAATCAGTACAGAACGTCGGGCAGCCAGGTGGCGAGTTCCGGTAACGCCACCAGGATGAACATCATCAGGACCTGGAGGACGATGAAGGGCACCACGCCCCGATAGATGTCCAACGTCGCGACGTTGGGCGGAGCGACGCCGCGCAGATAGAACAGCGCGAAGCCGAACGGCGGCGTCAGGAAGGACGTCTGCAGGTTCACGGCGATCAGCACGCCGAGCCAGACCGGGTCGAGTCCCATCGCCAGCAGGATCGGCGCGACGATGGGCACCACCACGTAGGTGATCTCGATGAAATCGAGAATGAAGCCGAGCAGAAAGATGGCCACCATGACGATCGCCGTCGCGCCCCAGACGCCGCCGGGCATGTCGGCGAA
>JAGWBN010000172.1:0-1614 GCA_021295875.1 Pseudomonadales bacterium | reverse complement strand
CGAGGGAGCGGTACGCGGCGGCAAGCAGCAAAGCGCCGAGCGCTCCGACACCGGCCGCCTCCGTTGGCGTGGCGAACCCGCCGAGGATCGATCCGAGGACCGCGACGATGAGGACCAGCGGCGGCGCGAGTCCCCGAAGCAGGGTCCACAGGGTACCCCGCTCGGCGCGTTCGACGGTTGCCCCCGGCGCCTGTTCGGGCCGTAGGAGGGCGGTCACCGCGATGTAGCCAACGTAGAGGGCCACGAGTACCAGGCCGGGCAACAACGCGCCCGCGAACAGGTCGCCGACCGAGATGGTCTTTGGCGAGAACGCGCCCTGGCTCAGCTGGGCCTGCTGGTAGGCGCCGGAGAGCACGTCGCCCAGCAGGACCAGGGCGATCGACGGCGGGATGATCTGCCCCAGGGTCCCGGTGGCGCAGATGGTGCCGGTGGCGAGCTTCGGGTCGTAGCCGTGGCGCAGCATGGTGGGCAGCGCGAGCAGGCCCATGGTGACCACGGTCGCGCCGACGATGCCGGTGCTCGCGGCCATCAGCATGCCCACCAGGACGACCGCGATGCCCAGGCCGCCGCGCAAGGAGCCCATGACGCTGGACAGGCTTTCGAGCAAGGTGTCGGCGATGCGCGTGCGCTCCAGGGTCACCCCCATCAGGACGAACAGGGGAACCGCGATCAGGGTCTGGTTGGTGACGATGCCGTACAGGCGACTCGGCAGGAAACCGAGGATCCCAAGGTCGAAGACGCCGAACGCGGCGCCGATGACGGCGAACAGCAACGCGACGCCGGCCAGCGTGGCCGCCACCGAGTAGCCGGCGAGCAGCGCCACGAACACGGCGGCGAACAGGATGAGGGGCAGAAACTCGATCATCTGGAAGATCGGAACTCCCGCCACGCCATGGCCCCGGCTTGGACGAACAACAGCGCTGCGGAGATGGGGATCAGGGACTTCAGCAGGAACACCGCCGGTACCCCGGACACCTCGGCCGAGCCCTCGAGAACTGCCCACGACTTCAAGGTGTAGTCCCAACTCACGATCACGATGGCGATGCTGATCGGCATCAACAACAGGGCATGCCCAACGCCGTTGACCAGTGCTTGGGAACGCGGCGACAGGCGGGAGTAAAGGATGTCCACGCGCACGTGGGCGTCGTGCTGCAACGCGTAGGACAATCCGGTGAGGAACACGACGCCGTGCAGGTAGACGACGCTCTCCTGGAGGAAGATCGCGCCCATGTCGAAGGCGTAGCGGAGCACGACGACGATGCACGTGATGCCCACCATGGCGAGGTTCAGCCACGCCACGCCGCGGCCCAGGGCATCGATGAAGCGGTCGATCCTGTCGATCATCGGATGGCGATTCCGACGATGGCGAAGTCCGCGCCCGCCCCCGCGAATAGCGCGAATCCGACCCAGACGTTGTTGCCGAACGCCCGGAAACACCCGTCGCGGCCCCGGTCGCGGATCAGCCACTGCTGGTAGCCGAACAAACCGGCCGCCACGGCAGTGGCCAGATACCAGCCGTGCTGGAGACCCGCCCGTGCGCCGACCCAGACGAGCAGGCCGACGGTGGCCAACTGCAGTGCGCCGATGACGGCGCGGTCGGCGTTGCCGAACAGG
>JAGWBN010000171.1 GCA_021295875.1 Pseudomonadales bacterium | reverse complement strand
CTCGTGCGCAGGCTCGCCAAGTCCGAAGAGAAGGCGCGTCAGGCCGAGACGGCGCGGCGAGCCGCAGAACGCCGGCTCGAAGAACTGGAAACACGACTACGCCGATCCCGACCGGACAGCTAAGTCGAACAGGCTGCCCCTACCGGGGAGCAGATGCGCCGTTTTTGCCTGGCGGTCGGGCGACCGCGAAGCGGTCGCGTCCTACACCCCCAGCCGCTGGTGCATGATCGGGCTTGTCGTCGTGTACTGCAGGTGCACCTTCTCGTCGGGATTGAGCCGCGCCTTGATGGCGAAGGCCGCCAGCGCCGCCTCGTGGAAGCCGGACAGGATGAGCTTCTTCTTGCCGGGGTAGGAGGCGATGTCGCCGATGGCGTAGATCCCCGGCACGTTGGTTTCGAAGCGCTCGGTGTCGGTGCGGATCTGGCTCTTGTCGAGTTCGAGACCCCACTCGGCGATGGGACCGAGCTTGGGCGAGAGGCCGAAGAACACCAGCGCGTGGTCGGCATCCACCTTGGTCACGGATTCGTCCGGGTGGCGGATGTGGAACCGCTCCACCGTGCCGTTCTGCGCCTCGAAGTCGACGCAGTTGCCGATCATGAACCGGACCTTGCCGGCGGCCTCCAGTTCGCGCATGCGCGACACGGTGGCCGGCGCGGCCCGGAACCGGTCGCTGCGGTGCACGAGGGTCAGGGACTTGGCATGGGGGGCGAGTTCGACGGTCCAGTCGAAGGCGGAGTCGCCGCCGCCGAGCACCATCAGGTCCTTGCCGTGATGCGCCGTCGGGCTGCGGACGCGGTAGAAGACCTGCTCGTCGACGTGGTCCTCGACCCCGGCCACCCGGAGCGGCATGGGTTGGAAGGAGCCGACCCCGCCGGCGATCACCACCGCCCGGGTGACGAGTTCCTCGCCGCGGCTGGTGGCGACCCGGAAGCGCTCGCCGTCGAGGGCCTCCACCTCGGTCACCTGGCTCTCCAGGTGGAACACCGCGTCGAAGGGCCGGATCTGGGCCATGAGCTTGTCCACCAGTTCCTGGGCGTCGCACACCGGAATGGCCGGAATATCGTAGATCGGCTTGTCCGGATAGAGCTCGGCGCATTGCCCACCCGGCACCGGCAGGGCGTCGACGATGTGCGCCTTGATGCCGAGCAGGCCGAGTTCGAAGATCTGGAACAGCCCGCAGGGGCCGGCGCCGACGATGACGACGTCTGTTTCGTTGCTCAAGGGGGTCTCCGTCTTGGGATCGATCAGGAAATGAAGCCGTTTTCGCGCAGCAGCGCGAGGATGCGCAGCGCGCAGGTTTCGACGTCGAGTTCGTCGGTGGCCAGCACCAGGTCGGGTGCGAGGGGTTCCTGGAACTCGGAACTGACCCCGGGGACGCTCGCCTGGCCGCTCTCGGCCGAGGCATAGAGTCCCACGTCGTCGCGTTCCTTCAGGACGTCGAGCGGGGCGGTGAGGTAGACCTCGAGGAAGCGCTCGGCGCCGATCGTGTCCCGGGCGCGTTCGCGGATCGCCTCCTCGGGCGCGACGAAGGCGGTCAGGCAGATCAGGCCGGCATCGTTCATCAACCGGGCGGTCTCCGCCGCACGCCGCAGATTCTCCGAACGCTCGGTGGCGGAAAAGCCGAGGTCGCGGCTCATGCCGAGGCGGAAACCCTGCCCGTCGAGCACGCTCGCCAGGTGTCCGGCGTCGAACAGCAGGCGCTCCACGGCGTGCGCGATGACCGTCTTGCCGGACTTGGCGAGCCCGGTCAACAGCACCGTCACCGGCTGCTGGCCGAGGCGCGCGGCCCGTTCCTCCGCGGCCACCCGGCTCGGCGCCCTGTGCAGTTCGCCGTGCGGTGCCTCGTCCCAGGCGGCGGCGTTCAGCGAGCCCCCGGGGCGGAGCATCATCCCGGCACCGACGGTGGCGTTGGACAGCCGGTCGATGAGGATCAGGCCGCCTAGCGTCCGGTTGGCGGCGTACGGTTCGAACACGAGGCGCTCCGACAACGCGAGTTCGGCGCGGCCGATCTCGTTCAGCCCGAGTGTGGTGGCGCTGTCGTGGGCCAGGGTCTCGACGTCGACTCGGTAGCGTACCCCACGCACGTGTCCGACGACCTGGCGGGTTCCCTGTTTGATCAGATAGGGCTTGCCCGGAACCAGGGGCTCCTCGGACATCCACACCAGGTCGGCGTCGACGCGGTCGGACGAGTGGGGCAGTTCCCGGGGCGTCGCGAGCACGTCGCCGCGGCTGATGTCGATGTCGTCGGCCAGCGTCAACGTCACGGCCATGGGCGCGAACGCTTCGTCGAGGTCGCCGTCCATGGTGACGATTCGCTCCACCGTGGAGGACTGTCCCGACGGCAGGACCGTCACCGGATCCCCCGGTCGGACGACGCCGCCGGCGATGGAACCGCAGTAGCCCCGGAACCCGGCATCCGGCCGGTTGACCATCTGCACGGGGAGCCTGAAGCGTTCCACATCCTGGTCGGCGGCCACGTGGATGGTTTCCAGCAGGTGCATCAACGTCGCACCCTGGTACCAGGGCATGTTCGTGGACTGCCGGACCACGTTGTCGCCGTGCAGCGCCGACAGCGGGATGAAGTGCAGTTCGTCCACCGCCAGTTGCGAGGCGAAGTCGGTGTAGGTGTCGCGGATCTCCTCGAACGCCCCCTCGGCGTAGTCCACGTCGTCCATCTTGTTGACCGCGGCGACGAGATGGCGGATGCCGAGCAGACGGGCGATGAACGTGTGCCGCCGGGTCTGCGGCAGGACGCCGTTGCCGGCATCGATCAGGATCACCGCGACGTCGCAGCGCGAGGCGCCGGTCGCCATGTTGCGGGTGTACTGCTCGTGGCCCGGGGTGTCGGCGATGATGAACTTGCGCTTGGGCGTGGCGAAGTATCGGTAGGCGACATCGATGGTGATGCCCTGCTCGCGTTCCGCCTGCAGACCGTCCACCAACAGCGCGAGGTCGACGCCGTCGCGCTGGGTGCCGGCGGTCTTGCTGTCCCGGCGAATGGCATCCAGTTGGTCCTCGTAGATCAGCTCCGAGTCGTGCAGCAGCCGGCCGATCAGGGTGCTCTTGCCGTCGTCGACGCTGCCGCAGGTGAGAAAGCGCAGGATCTCCTTGCGTTCGTGCTGCTTCAGGTAGGCGTGGATGTCGGTGTCCCCCGGGCCCATCAGAAGTAGCCCTCGCGCTTCTTCTGTTCCATGGAGCCGGTGGCATCGTGGTCGATGACCCGCCCTTGGCGCTCGGAGTGGGTGGCGAGCAGCATCTCCTCGATGATCTCGGGCAGGGTCGCGGCTTCGGACTCGATGGCGCCGGACAGCGGATAGCAGCCGAGCGTGCGGAAGCGCACCGAACGCATCTCGGGTTCCTCGCCGTCGTCGAGCGGCATGCGGTCGTCGTCGACCATGATCAGCATGCCGTCGCGCTCGACCACGGGACGTGGAGCGGCGAAGTACAGCGGCACGATCTCGATGCCTTGCTGGTAGACGTACTGCCAGACGTCGAGTTCGGTCCAGTTGGACAACGGGAAGACGCGCACCTCCTCGCCGGGGTTGATGCGGCCGTTGTAGAGGCTCCACAGCTCGGGACGCTGGTTTTTGGGATCCCACCGGTGGTTCGTGTCGCGTAGCGAATAGACCCGTTCCTTGGCGCGGGACTTCTCCTCGTCGCGTCGGGCCCCGCCGAAACAGGCGTCGAAACCGTGCTTGTCCACGGCGTCGCGCAGTGCCTGGGTCTTCATGATGTCGGTGTACTTCTTGCTGCCGTGGGTGAACGGCGTCACTCCGTCGTCGCGACCCGCCTCGTTGGTGTGCACGATCAGGTCGAGTTGCAGTTCGCGGGCGATCCGGTCCCTGAAGGCGATCATTTCGCGAAACTTCCAGGTGGTGTCCACGTGCAGCAGCGGGAACGGCGGTCTCGCCGGGTAGAACGCCTTCCTCGCCAGGTGCAGCAGCACCGAGGAGTCCTTGCCGATGGAGTAGAGCAGCACCGGGCGCTCGAACTCCGCCGCCACCTCGCGGAAGATGTGGATGCTCTCGGCTTCGAGCTGCTTCAGGTGGCTTAAGGTGTGGCGCGGCACGCGGTGCACCGGGATGGATGGGTGGGGACCGCGTATTGTAGGTCTTTGACGGGACTCGATATAACCCACCGCTAAG
>JAGWBN010000170.1:10594-10936 GCA_021295875.1 Pseudomonadales bacterium | reverse complement strand
TTTCGATGCCGCAGGCCGCCGCCACCGCATTCGCGAACGCTTCGTGGCACTCCGGTCGTGCGGTGATGACCGGTCCGTCCCAAGCCAGTCCGGAGGGTTCGAACACCGTTCCCTCCCACAGCGGGTCGGTGTGTCGCCGGACCGCCTCGGGCACGTCGTCCTCCGTGTAGTTGTGCGCGACCCGGCGGCCACGCAGCACGCCCGCCAGGCCGAGCACGGCGACGCCGGCGCAGATTCCGGCTACGGGACGGCCGCCTGTCACGACCTCCCGCACGATCTGTCTTGCGATACCGTTGTCGGCGATGCTGTCGGGATTGCCGCCCGGCACGAGTAGACAACCCA
>JAGWBN010000170.1:7657-10500 GCA_021295875.1 Pseudomonadales bacterium | reverse complement strand
TGTGCGGGTCGAGGCGTGATGCCGCGCACATGACTTCAAAGAGAATGCACCCTGGGTAGGCGAGTATGACGGTGTGCATGGATCGGTCTCCGTCACCGAGAGGCGCTCGCTGCGGGCGCTTTGTAGTTACTCGCGAAGGACGGCGTAGCGCTTCCGGACGTCGGCGGCGAATGTCTTTCGCTCGGTCGCAATGGCGCGCAATAAGACCTCTACACCGACAGCGGCGTTGCCATCCTGCCTTGAGCGCGTCACCGCCTGCTGCATGACGCGATTGAGGGCGCGGGTGGGTTTGGTTCGGTTTCCTTCCCGCAAAGGCGTGGCATCGACAAACGCGGTGAGTTCCTCGTGCGCACGACGCCGCCCGGCTGCCGAACCGAAGTGTCGGACTACTAGCGGTGCGTCCAGCATGCCGAGCAACAGGTGCTCAATGGTGAAGGCTTCCTGTCGCTTTGCGTCCGCACGGGTGAAAGCGGTGTGCAGAGTCGCCTCGACCTCGGGCGTCAACACGCCGTTCGGGCGATGTGGAACCGGCAGTACCTTGGGGATCCCGTGGGCCAGGTACATGACGACGTCGGCCGCGCTTAGGTCCTGCCCCTCCAGCAGCTCGCGCGCCCGGCCGGGTTCGGCGAATACGCCGACCAGGACGTTGGCGGGATTGCAGCCTTGGTGTCCAAGCGCGCTGTAGGAATCCGCCCGGATCAGGACGCCAAACAACCCGCGCGAAACGCCAGGCTCATCCTTTGGACCCCCGGACTCCAGCCACGCGGTGAGGTCGCTTCCTAGCCGCTCGCATTCGGCCCCGCACTTGGTCAGCACGTTGGTCGTGACGTGGTTTGCCAGCAGGACGAGAAGGAGGTGTTCAATGCCGATCCCGGTGTGCCGCCTGGCCTCCGCCAACGCCGCGGCGTCGACCACCGCAGTCCGAATCTCTGTGTCCAGATCGGTAAGTGCACCAAGGAAGTCCAGCAAGTCGTGTGGACCTATCGACGACCCGAACCTGGCTTGGGCTTGGGCGAAATAGATGTCGCGGACGGAGTCGCCGCCCGCTTCCAGCTTGGTCTCGCTCCAGGCGACGTGCGACTGCAGCGTCCTCCAGTCGCCAAACCCGAACGCCTCCGCGGTTGCCGATCGGCGCGCCGCCGCGTCGTCAGGCGGTAGCTGCTCGGCGAACCAGAGGAAGTGCTCGAAGCTCGCGTCACTAGGCATCGGTCGAATGGCACCGCCGTCGAGGGCGTCGTAACGCACCGTCAGTTCCGCCGACATCGCGTTTGCCGCGTCGAAGTTGCCGACGCGGAGTTGCCAGTACCGGCCCGCCATTGTGTCGATCACCGGCTGGCCGATTGTCACGGCGATGGTCAGCCTCTCACCGTGTTCGGCGTCTTCCCGGGTGAAATGGAGCTGTTTTCGACCGCCGGAGAACACCATTACGGCGTGGTCGGACCCGCGGTGCCGCAGCGTTGCGGTCAAGACGGCGGGCCGGTCGAATCGGAAATGGAATACACGGTCGGCGACCCCGCGGTTGTCCAAGAATCCCGTGGTCGGACCGAGTTCGAAACGGACGGTTCCCGGTGGATGGATCTGTTTGGGGGCGATGGCGGGCGTGTACTCATCGAGTTCCCGCTCGGCGAGCGCCCCCACGAGCTGCGCAAACAACTGTCGATAGGATTGCGACCACCGTCGCGGGTGCGCGTTAACCCCGGCGAAGACGCAATTCGCCTCGCGCGCCACAATTGCGGCGTCGACCTCGCCTGCAGCGGCGTCCTCGCGGTTCGCGAGGCCGGCAACGACGTCGACGAAGCCGCCATCCCCGGTCACGCGCAGATCCTCGGGGATGAGGCGAAACTGCAGTTCCTGGTTCCGCGTTTGGATGGGCGTGTCGCGAGGTTCCGGCTCCGCGAACGGCTCGATCAAGGTCGAGTCTTTGCTGGTTTCGGCGGGTCCCAACAACGCGCTGTCGAGAAGTCGCAGCGGGGCGCCGTTGATCACATTGCCGCCGCCGATCTCGAAGCCCAGCTCGCGACACAGCCAATCTGGTCTACGGCCGGTCACAACCAGTTTTCGTGCCCGGAGTTCCATCCGCCTCGACTCCTCCAGCTCATCCCGCCAGACGTGCAGATCCAGCACGAGCACTTCACTGCTCGCATCGAAGGCCTCCTCCAGGGTCTCCGCGATTGTGACTTTTGCATCGTCCAGGAGTTCCGCCAAGGCTCGTGCCACCCCCTCGGCGTCCGAGAACACGGTGCGGGTCTGGCGGTGCAGGTGACGTTTCAGGACGGGCCAGCTTGAATAGCCGTACTCCCGTGCGACGACGAACAGCGCCTGTGCCTGTGCCAAGCTCGTCGGCAAAGGTGACAGGTGAGTTTCGACGCGGCTTCGCGCATCAGCGTCGCCCGCGACGAAGGCGGTACGCAACGCTTTTGCTTCGCGTTTCAGGTAGGTGGTGGACGCTGCGCGCGGCAGGGTCCGTGAGGTGTGTTCCGGCATCGGACGCATCTCCCTTCGTAGGCGCCCGATGTCCGCTTGTCGAGCTGAAAGAAGACGGTCGATTCAGTCGCGTGCAAGCACGCGCTTTCTAGCCAAAGGTGGCCCTTCGATTGGAAGGTGGGATTGGACCCCTTTCCGCGAACCGGTGGCACCCTTCGCACCGAGTCGGAACGTACTCTCTGGAAGATGGGGTGTCAACGCGCTGCCAGTGCGCGGAGAAGCACCGTTGCGGCTAGAACGACGACTGCGGTGGGTCTTCGTGATGGGGCGCTTCCGCGGAATGGGGGCCGTCCATCGGACCGGTTGTCGCCTCGGACGGCACACCGACGCTCGCCGTGGAGGCCGCATCCTTCGCGTCC
>JAGWBN010000170.1:0-7614 GCA_021295875.1 Pseudomonadales bacterium | reverse complement strand
CCTCCTGCTGCTGGCGGCCGCGACGTAGATTGTCGTGGCTGAGATTGAGCGCGGCGAGAACGGCGATTCGTTCGAGGCCCAGAGTGCCGCCCGCGTCGCGGATCTCCCGCATGCGCCGGTCGACATCCTGGGCGGACGCCTTCAGATCCTCCACCTCGTTCTCGGCGCAACTCACCTGGAACTCGTTGTCGAGAATCCGAATGTTGACCGTGACCTTGGCTTCGCTCACGTCGCTCACTCGCCGTCGAGGGATTTGAGGCGTTCGATCATCGCCTCGACCTTGCTCTTGGCGACCTCGTTGCGCTCGAGGAGATCGGCGCGTTCGCCCGCCCACGATCGGTTGCGTTCCCGCAGCATGCGGTTCTCGCGTGCCAAGGCCTCGCACAGGTCGATCAGTTCGTCGACCCTTGATTCGAGTACGGTGAGATCGTCCGACATCGCCGAATAGTTTGAACCGAATCGACGGCTCTTGTGAAGTCGTTGCCCAGGTTTCATTGCGTGTCGGTTGGGGATGCTGACAGACTCGGCCCATGTCGGAACGGGCGCCCACATACGACGTCGCCGTGGTCGGCGCGGGCATCGTCGGCCTGTCGACCGCCCTGGTGCTTGCTCGACGGGGCTACTCCGTCGCGTTGATCGAGCGTCGGCCCCCGCAACGCGACAGGGGCGACTTGGGGTTCGATATTCGCACCGTGGCGCTCACCCCGGCGTCGGTGGCCCTTCTGCGCGAGCTCGACGGTCTCGACGGCGACCCGCCAACTCCCATCGAGGCCATGCACGTGTGGGAATACGACGGCGCGGCGTCGCTGCACTTCCGTGCGGACCACGACGTGTCCGATCCCGCGGGATCGGCGGAGGCCCTCGCCCACGTCGTCGAAAACAGTGCGGTGACGACGCGTCTTTGGGCCGGTGCCGGCGAGCGGCTGGGCGTCTACGCACCGTCCTCGGTGACCGATCTCGTCTTCGAACGGGACGCGGTTCGTCTTCTCGGCCCGGACATCGTCGCGCGCCTGGTCGTCGCCGCGGACGGTGCCGACAGCCCGGTAGGCACGCTGGCCGGTGTCGTTCGCCGCGCGGAGAGGGGCCGGGGGCAGCATGCCATCGCCACCGTGGCGCGGGCGAGCCGGGCCCATGACAACACGGCGTACCAGCGCTTCGGTCGCACCGGTCCCGTGGCGCTCCTTCCCCTTACCCTTGCCGGAGGCGTTGACGGAACCGGGGCTGTTGAGACGGAGTCCCATGTGGCTGTGATCTGGAGCACGTCCGAGCCCGAACACGAGCGCCTGAAGAGCATGGGTGACGAAGCCTTCATGGACGCGCTCGACCGGGAAACGGAGGGTGTCCTCGGCACGTTCGAGGCCGTCGACCGCCGTTTCGGTTTCCCCGTGCGTCAGTCACTGGTCGCCGACTTCAACCCCAACGCCCGGATTCTGGTCGTGGGCGATGCGGCGCGCACGCTACACCCGCTGGCGGGGCAGGGGGTCAACATCGGGCTGGAGGATGCACGGGCCATCGGCGTGGTCGCCACGGGTGGCGATCTCGGCGCACCGGACACTTGGCGTGCTTTCGCCCGCGAGCGGCGGCTCCGCTCCAAGCTGATGATCTCGGCGATGCGGACCCTGCTTGCGGCCTACAGCGGTGCTTGGGCTTCGAACCCCTGGGTGCGGCTCGCGAGGAATACCGGCATCCGTTGGATCGACTCGTCCACCGCGGCCAAGTCGCAGTTGATCCGCGAGGCAATGGGTCTCGGTCCGTTGGCGCTCGGAACCGCTTCGTCATGACCACCCAAGGGAGTGCAAGGACGCCGCTGTACGACGCGCATGTGGCGGCGGGCGCCAGGTTGACCCACTTCGCCGGCTACTCGATGCCGCTCCACTACGGCTCGCAGCTCGCCGAGCATCGCCTGGTGCGCGTTGGCGCCGGCATGTTCGACGTCTCCCATATGGCGGTCACCGACCTCGCGGGAGACGGTGCGCGCGACTTTCTGGCCCGGGTGATGTCCAACGACCCCCACAAGGCGAGGCCGGGCCGGGCCGTCTACACAATGCTGTTGAACGAATCCGGCGGCGTGGTCGACGATGTCATCGTCTACGGTCGCGACAACGGCTACCGGGTGGTCTCCAACGCGGCTACGCGGGAGAAGGTGCGCGCCTGGTTTGACCGCCACGCGGCGTCGTTCCAGGTCGCGCTACGGGAGCGGCGGGATTTGGCGCTACTGGCCGTGCAGGGACCGCAGGCACTCGAGATCTTCGCCGCGACACAAGGCGTGGACGTCGCCGCCCTGGCGCCGTTCACCAGTCTGGAGCACGCCGGTTCCCTGTACGCGCGTACCGGCTATACGGGTGAGGACGGTCTCGAGGTGATCCTCCCCGGCGAGCAGGCCGTTCAACTTTGGGACCGGCTGCGTGCCTCGGGCGTGTCGCCGGCCGGCCTCGCCGCGCGCGACACCCTGCGCGTGGAGGCGGGACTGATGCTCTACGGGCAGGACATGGACGATGCGACGACGCCGCTGGAGTCGGCCTTGGGATGGACCGTCGCGTGGGATCCACCAAGCCGTGCATTCCTGGGTCGAGAGGCACTCGCCCGGCAGCGGGCCGCCAAGGCCGCCCGGGTGTTGAAGGGCATCGTGTTGACCGCCAAGAGGATCATGCGGCCCGGCTGCGTGGTTCAGACAGGGGCTGGCGAGGGCGAGATCACCAGCGGGATCTTCTCGCCGACCTTGGGTTTCAGTATCGGCTTCGCTAGGATTCCGCGCAACGCCGCGGGCGACTGCCGGGTGGTGATACGCGGCAATCCGCTGCCGGGTCGAATTGTCAAACTGCCGTTCGTACGGCGTGGAAAGCAGGTGTTTGAATGAGCGACGCCCCATCCGAGGCTCCACCGGACGTACCCGACGACTTGCGCTACGCATCGAGCCACGAGTGGGCGAGGCTCGAGGACGGCGTCGTCACCGTCGGCGTTACCGATTTCGCCCAGCAGGCCTTGGGCGACGTTGTGTTCGTCGAATTGCCGGAACTGGATTCGCAGGTGCAGTCCGGCGTCGAAGCGGGTGTGGTCGAGTCGGTGAAGGCGGCCTCGGACATCTATTCGCCGGTCAGCGGCACGGTCGTCGCCGTCAACGAAACCTTGGAGGACGCCCCCGAGTCCGTCAACGAGGATCCCTACGGCGACGGCTGGTTCTTCAAGGTCGAGCCGGACGATCCGGAGGAGCTCGACGAACTGCTCGACGCCGACGGCTACACGGAGACCTGCGAGTCCGAAGACGGGGATCACTGACCCTCGGGAAGAACCCAGTGCCGTTTATTCCGCACACCCCCGAAGATGAGCGCGCCATGCTCGCCAGCATCGGTGCGGACTCCATCGACGAGCTGTTCGGCGAGATCGAACCGGCGCTGAAGACGGCGGATTTCGGTGCCCTCGACGACGCCGTGGACGAGATGACGATGCTCGCCGAGATGGGTGACCGCGCTCGGCTGGACGAGGCCGGACCCTGCTTCACGGGCGCGGGATGCTACGACCACCACATCCCGGCGGCGGTCTGGGACATCGCCACGCGCGGCGAGTTCATGACGGCCTACACGCCGTACCAGGCGGAGGCGAGCCAAGGGACGCTGCAGGTCATCTACGAGTACCAGAGCATGGTCACGGCGCTCACGGCGATGGAGGTCTCGAACGCCTCGGTGTACGACGGAGCCAGCGCCCTGGCCGAGTCCGTGCTGATGGCGCTGCGCGCCCAGCGCGGCAAGGCGCCCCGGGTGGCCGTCGCCGGCGCCTGCCACCCGCACTACACGCAGACCGCCGCGAACATCACACGCAACCAGGGTGTGCGGCTGCTGCCGGCGGGGTTCGACGCCGACGGCTGTGCGTCACTCGATGAACTGAAGGCGTTGGCCGAGGCCGAGGAGTCGGCCGGTGGTCTCGCCGCCGTGGTCGTCCAGCAGCCGAACTTCCTCGGTCTTCTCGAGCCCGTGGACGAGATCACGGATTGGGCGGCCGCGAACGGAATCCTCGTGGTCGCCGTGGTGAACCCCATGTCGCTGGGGATCATCAAGCACGAACGGCGCCGACATCGCCTGTGGCGACGGCCAGCCGCTGGGCATCCCCATGGCCTCGGGAGGACCGTCGTTCGGCTTCATCTGCACCCGGCAGCGCCTTGTCCGGCAACTTCCCGGACGCCTGGTCGGGCGCACGGTGGACCGCCACGGCAAGCCCGGATTCACCCTCACCCTGCAGGCCCGGGAACAGCACATCCGACGCGGCAAGGCGAGATCGAACATCTGCACCAACCAGGGTCTGTTGATGACCGCGGCGACCATCTACCTGGCGTTGATGGGCGCCGCCGGTCTCGAACGCACGGCCTCGCGGTGTCATGCTCAGACGCGCGAACTCATCGCCGCGCTGACTTCCGTTCCCGGCGTCCACGAGCGCTTCGACGGGCCTTTCTTCCATGAACGGGTGATCGACGTCGGCCGGCCGGCGGAAGCGGTAGCCGACGCTGTAGCCGAAGCGGGCGTGATCGGCGGTCTGCCCCTCGGCCGCTACTACGCCGAACTGGACCCCGAACTGGCGAACTGCCTGCTGGTGTGCGCGACCGAGAAGCGCACCGCCCGCGACATCACGGCGTTCCGCGACGCCCTGGCCGGCGTACTCGCACAATGAGCGACGTCGGCGAGACGATCTTCGACCGCAGTGCCCCCGGTCGGCGCGCAGCGGCGCAGCATCCGCCCGCTGGAGATGTCACCGACCTGCCGCCGGCGAGTCTCAGAAGCCGTCCGCCCGCCCTGCCCGCCGTCTCCGAACTCGAAGCCGTACGGCACTACACTCGGCTGTCGGCGCAGAACTACTCCATCGACGGCCAGTTCTATCCGCTGGGTTCGTGCACCATGAAATACAACCCGCGGGGTGCCCACCGGGCGGCGAGCCTGCCGGGATTCCTTGATCGGCACCCCCTCGCGCCGTTGTCGCGCAGCCAGGGCTTTCTAGCCTGCCTCTACGAGCTGCAGGAGATCCTGAAGACCGTCACCGGCATGGCGGCGGTGTCGTTGACGCCGATGGCGGGTGCCCAGGGGGAGTTCGCCGGGGTCGCCATGATCCGCGCCTGGCACGACGCCCGCGGCGACGACCGACGCCACGAGATCCTCGTCCCGACCGCCGCTCACGGCACCAATCCCGCGACGGCCGTCATGTGCGGCTACAGCGTGCGCGAAGTCGGTGTCCTGCCCGACGGCGACGTCGACGTGGAGGCCCTCAAGGCGGCCCTGGGTGAGCATACCGCCGGCATCATGCTCACCAATCCCTCCACCTGCGGCTTGTTCGAGCGCCGCATCCGCGAGATCGCGGACCTCGTGCACCGCGCCGGGGGACTCCTCTACTACGACGGCGCGAACCTGAACGCCATCCTCGGCAACGTCCGCCCCGCGGACATGGGCTTCGACGTCCTGCACCTGAACCTGCACAAGACCTTCGCCACACCCCACGGCGGCGGCGGACCCGGCGCGGGTCCGGTGGGCGTGAACGAACGCCTCCTGCCGTATCTGCCGACGCCATACGTGGCCATGGACGAAACCGGCTACCGGTGGATGGAAGGCGAGGATGCACCGGAGTCCATCGGTCGCCTGTCGGCCTTCATGGGCAATGCCGGCATCCTGCTGCGCGCCCTGGCGTATGCGCGAATGCTCGGCCGCGACGGCATGCGCCGGGTCGGCGAGTACGCCACCTTGAACGCCAACTACCTGATGGTGCGGCTGGCCGCCGCCGGGTTCGAACTGGCGTATCCGGAGCGGGCCGCCAGCCACGAGTTCATCGTCACCTTCAGGAACGAGGCCAAGACCTTCGGCGTCACCGCCATGGACTTCGCCAAGCGGCTGCTCGACTACGGCTTCCACGCGCCGACGACCTACTTCCCGCTGCTGGTCGCCGAGTGCTTCCTCATCGAGCCCACCGAGACCGAAAGCAAGGCCGAGCTCGATGCCTTCGTGGACGCGATGATCAAGATCCGCGAAGAGGCCGAGCGGGATCCGGAACGGGTGACGACCGCACCCCACACGCTGCCCGTTGGTCGTTTGGACGATGTCAGGGCGGCCCGAGAATTGGACCTTCGTTGCACACCCGCTCATTAGGGGCGACGCTCATCGCGCGGAAGGCGAGACCGAGTTCGCTGTCCATGTGCGGCACCACCGAGTGCGAGCGCAAGTGCTCGCCAAGGAGACCATGTCGCTGTCGTGCTCTCGCGCAGGTCCTCGGCGATGGCCTCGGCATGGACCGCAGTGCAGTCGTCCTCGTTGACGCAGCCCCCTGATGAGGACTAGACCAGATCGTTCTCGAATGGCTTGGTTCTGTCCGATGCTCGAGAAACCCAGATTTCTTGGGAGGCCAGCGCTTCCGTGGCCAAAATGGCAACTACGGCAAAGGCGATGAGCTTCCTCATGTCGAGACCATGTAGGGCGCGGTCACCTTGCTAGTCTCCGCATGGATCAAAAGGAATGCCTGCTCCGTCTGGGGCGGCCAGGATAGCGCCTCCATCGAAAGTTCGCCTTCGGCGATCATTGCCTCCATTTCCTGAACGCTTGTCCAGCGGTGTGGGTACCAAACCCGCCAGGTGAGATCTTGCGCGGGGTTGGATATCCCAAGGCGCGGTTCCACACCGTCTTCTGCAACGTACTCGATCTCAGGGTCGGGCCAGACTTTCTGCGCCGCAACCTTCTCCTCCCAACTGAGCGTCTTTGCAGCGATCCGGTACCGGAGACCGTCGGTGCCTCGCCACGGGAAGTCTGACAAGAGTTCGGCCCGCAGGTCGACGGTATGTCTGACAAACCCGTTTTCTCGAAGGTACTCCCAAGCGATGTCGATCGCGCCGGACTCATCCAGACAGCTGTCGCAAGGAGCTGGAGCGCTGCGGTCCACAGCCCGAAAGTCTAGTGAAAGAGTTTCGTAGATGGTGCTGTCCTCCGGTACCTCGTAGGTGACTTCGGCTTCTAACTCTAACGCCCGCGAATCCGGTGTTGGGAGTGTAGGTTCACCAAGCCGTTCGCTATGTGCATCTCCAGGGAACGATCCAAGCCAAGCCAAGGCCGCAGTACCGGCTGCGACCGAAAACGTAAGAGGAATCCAGAGCCTAACGTACCGTCGTTTCATTGCTTGCTTTACGACCTTGGTCACCCATCCTCACTTTACTGCCTTGATGGAGACGGGTGTCGATCAAGGACATGATTCCCTTCCATTGAGGGTCGCCCCTGTACCACAAGCCGAACGTTCACCGAGGCGACGCCGAGTCAGGTCGCGCTCAGTTGGGGCGGCACCCGCCGCGCGGCAGGAGCAGTGCGAGGGTTCTACTTGGTCGCCGTCAACGTGAACATGAGCGGTAGGCGGGGCTCGTCGAAGGGCAAACGCCAGAAACCGTCGTCACCTTCCACCATGCCCGGGAACTGGCGGTACATCGTCACCGGGTGCTCGGCGAAGGCGGTGATGGTCAATCCCGCGTCGAGCAACGAGGTGATGACCTCGCCGATGCTGTGGGCCCACTCGTGGCACTCGCTGGCGATGAACTCCTCGCCGGCGTAGGACGGTTGCCCGCCGGGGAACCGCATGCCGGCGGGATCGGGAAAGTAGTCGTAG